>CAZCNG010000067.1:0-11584 GCA_964500045.1 uncultured Methanomassiliicoccaceae archaeon | reverse complement strand
CACCGTCAACGGCCAGGACATGCAATCGGCCCTCATCGGCAGCGACCTGACCGCCTCCGTGGAGATGGCCGACGCGCCCTACAGCAACAGCGAGCACCAGGAGCCCTACGATTCCAAGGGGTCGCAGAGGCGCCTGGCGCTGCAGGGCCGGTTCAAAGGGACAGTAGGGGAGATCACCGCGTTCATCGATTTCCTTGACGGCCTCGTGAACGTGGGCACCGTGATCGGCGACGGGGCGCAGAGCAAGCGCGCGGCCCACCAGCTGGCGACCGGGGCCGACGACCTGCCTTCGAGCAAGACGTACAACGTCCTGGTCGAGCGCGCGCACTGGAGCATCGAGGTGGATGACAACAAGCGGTATGCGGCCTACTCGCTCTCGATGATCGAGCGACCTGCCGCCGCCCTGGAGTGATAGCGTGACGAATTGGCGCGTAGTGATCAACGGGGACTTCGTGACCTCCGTGGTGCGCTCCTCCCTTCTGCACCGGGCGGCCAACGGCGTTTCCTCCTTCTCGGCGGTCCTGGCGCTCCCTGTGGTCACGACCGCAACGATCGAGGTGGCGCAGCGCGATTGGATCGACGTGGTCACGCCCGAAGGTCGCGTGGAGTTCCGCGGGCGCGTCGCGAGCATGACCAAGGACGGGCGCAACCTTCAGGTCGCATGCGAGGACCATCTCGCCCCGGTGCGCGACCGGCAGATGGATGCTAACTACATAGGCACCACGCAGGTCGGGGTCACCGCGGCCATCACCTCCTTGACGCTGGACAACCGGCTCAACGGGTGGGACAACGCGTCGCTATCGAGTTTCACCGCCAAGCAGATCGGCGGCCTCGAGGCGCTCATCCGGCTGCATCAGCTGTCGCCCTCCGGCCAGGGGCAGCACGTCTTCTACCACGACCCGATCGGCAACAAGGTGCGCATCGAGCTGATCGGAGGGGCGGGCGATGCGCGCTATCTCGCCCTGGGCCACGGGCTGCGCAGCATCCCCCCCTGGCTCGACACCACCGCGGAGATAGTGAACAGCGTCGTGGCCGGCCGCGACGGGACGGCCGGCGCCGCGTCGGACGCCGGGTCGATCTCGCTCTACGGCACGCGCGGCATGTCCATCAACGCGCCCGATTTCCCCGTCGACCAGCTCCAATCGCTCGCGTCATCGGTGGTGCAGCAGAGGGCCTCTCCGCGATTGCGCCTGCAGGTGGAGTGCAGGTGGAAGGACATCGTGCCCGATGCCGACAGCCCCCTCAATCAGCGATATGCGATCAGCGACCCCTCGCGCAACTTCCCCAGCGACGCGGTCAAGTTGGCGAGCAACAGCAGCGCTACCGTGGCGAACTCCTACACCTACTCGCTGCTCAAGACCCTGACCGTCGGCACCATCGTAAAGCCGAGCACCCGCATCGCCATCGACTGGAACAACGTGCAGACCAGCTCCCTGTCCGTCCGGCTCAACAGCACGACCGCCTACGACGGCACCGAGCTCATGAGCAGCGCCGACGACACGGCGGGCGATTGGCTCAGGCTGACCGCGGACGTTGAACGAGAGCTGCGCCCCGGCGACACCATCAAAGTGTGGGCGACCGGGCACGCGAGCGTGCGCAACCTGCAGCTGTGCTATGACGCCGGGCAGGTGACGCTCCCCCTCATCGCGTACGATGTCGAGTGGCCAGGCAGCAAGGTCACGGCGCTCTTCGACCAGGCGGTGATCGCGCAGCTCGCCGCCACGGCCGACCTGGAGCAGCGCGTGAACATCCTGGAGAACTACCAGCCGGCGGGCGGCGCGGCAGATGACGAGTTCACCTACACGGAAGCGGGCGGCGTGGCGACCATCACAGGATATACGGGCATAGGCGGCGCGATAGAGATACCGGCCACGATCGACGGCTACCCGGTCGTGGCCATAAGTCAGCTCTACTGGAACTCGCCGAACCTGCCTTTCGTGACCTCGGTGGTCATCGGTCAAGGGGTGCAGACGATCGGAGACTACGCATTCAACGGGGCCACCGCGCTGGTCGGCGTCACCGTGCCGAACAGCGTCACGTCCATAGGCGATGGGGCTTTCGAGAGCTGCGTCAAATTGTTCATGGTCAATCTGCCCAGCAGCGTAGCGACGGTCGGGGCGCGCGCCTTCTGGAACTGCAGCTCGCTGCGCTATCTGAACATGGCCGGAGTGCGGACGATCGGGAACCAAGCCTTCGAGAACTGCACCGCGCTGCTCGAGCTGTGGCTGCCGGACACTTTGACCTACCTCGGCCACTACGCCTTCGGCCATTGCAGCGCGCTCACGACCGTCACCTTCATGGGCGGCAGCTTCCTGATCGATACCTGGTGCTTCCAGCATTGCAGCTGGCTCGTCACGATCAACTTCGAGGGCATGGACATGGGCACGGCGACCGCGAACGCGAATTGGCTCTCGCAGGTGCCCTACAACTACCTGCAGGCCCACGCTCACGCCGGGTCGAATTGGCCGACGCAGGGGCAGGTGTTCCCCTCCGGCTATCCACGCGGCGACAGCGGGGTGCAGATGGGGAGCAATCTATGATCACTTCTTCGCGACCATCACTCGCGGGGCATAGGTTGTCGGCCCTGTCTGTGGTGCTCCGAAAGCAGGGGTCTGAGCGCGGAGCTTTGCAGCGCTGAATCTCTCCAACCTCTAGCTTGGATCCAGAGCTACCAAGCCCCTCTATGACGAACCCCTCATGCTTCCCGGATGATTTGATTGCCACATCGAAGAAGTTGGTTGAGGGCTTGACTTGACCGACCGTCGCAGAGAGGACACCATAACACTTGGGACATCTGAATAGATAGTCGTTGACCCATCCGAATTTCATCTCCATCTCCCACATCGAGATCCGCCCGCAGAATGGGCATCGCGGAAGCTCTTTGTCGATGAAGTGCGGGGAATGCTACCCGCGAATTCCTTTGGGCTGTCGAAGGCCATGAGGACGACCACGAGCGCCCGACCTCAAAAAACAGTCGCTTTGGCGGATCGGGGGCTAATCACTCACGACTGGGGAACCCGAGAAGTTGCTTCGTGAGAGAGTATTACTTCATCAATTAATACCTGGAATGGCCTTCAAAGAGCAATCCAGGATACAACGAGGAAGTCCCTTGACGATCAGCATGAACGAGATTCGGGCTCGGGCGGTAGCCTTCGCAAACGAATACAAGGATGACTTCAACGAAGACGCCGAGGCCAAATCATTCTGGGATGACTTCTTCGAGGTCTTCGGAGTGAGCCGACGAAGGGTCGGTTCCTTCGAACATAAAGTGGTCATGATCGACGGCAAAGGGTATGTCGATCTTCTCTGGAAAGGCGTCATTCTCATAGAACATAAGTCCCGTGGCAAAGACCTGGACAAAGCCTACAATCAAGCAAGGGATTATCTGCCAGGTCTAAAAGACCGGGAGTTCCCTAGGTATGTCCTTGTTTCGGATTTCGCTAGATTCCGACTCTATGATCTAGAGGAAAGGACGGAGCATGAATTCTGGTTGGTCGATCTCCACAAGAACATAGAAAAGTTCGGGTTCATGAGTGGGCATCAGAGGCAACTCTATCCACCTCAAGACCCGGTTAATGTCAAAGCCGCCGAAATGATGGGGCAGCTTCATGACAAGCTGAAGGAAGAGAATTACACTGGGCATGATCTGGAAGTCTATCTTGTAAGGCTATTGTTCTGCCTGTTCGCAGATGACACCACGATCTTTGAGAAAAACGCCTTCAGGGAATATATCGACAAGAATACCAACGAAGATGGAAGCGATTTGGCAGGACATCTTGAAACCCTCTTCGACGTGTTGAACACCGCTGAGGAGAAGAGGCTGAAGAACCTCGATGAACGGCTGAGAGCGTTCCCGTATGTTAATGGAGGGCTCTTTGAGGAGCGGCTAAGGATGGCCGCGTTCGACTCATCCATGAGAACCCTGCTGCTCAACTGCGCTACCCTCGATTGGAGCCGCATATCGCCCGCGATCTTCGGTTCTCTCTTTCAGAGCGTCATGAACCCAGTCGAACGAAGAGCCTTGGGTGCCCACTATACGGAGGAGAGGAACATCCTCAAGGTAGTAAGATCGCTCTTCCTGGATGAGCTGTTCGAGGAGTTCGAAAAGGCGAAGGGCAATCAAAGGCGGCTTGAGCAGTTGCACCAAAGAATCGCCAGCATGAGGTTCCTAGACCCAGCTTGCGGTTGTGGCAACTTTCTGGTCCTGGCATATAGGGAGCTGAGGCTTCTTGAGATCGAGATACTAAAAGAGAAGACCAAGGGCAATCAATTGCAAACGGTCCTCGATGTCACGAAGCTGTCACGGATCAATGTCGATCAGTTCTATGGCATTGAGATCGAAGAGTTCCCCGCGCAAATAGCGCAAGTGGCCCTTTGGTTGATGGACCATCAGATGAACATGATCTTGAGCAATGCTTTTGGCCTATACTATCGCCGTCTGCCCTTGAAGACGAAACCGGGAATACTCCGGGGAAATGCGCTCACAGAAGATTGGAAAGCGCTGGTTGCACCTTCTCTGCTCTCGTTCATTCTGGGAAATCCGCCATTCGTGGGTTCCAAGTTCCTTGATGATGGCCAGAAAGCCGAAATGAAAGAGGTATTTGGTGATAGCAAGAACTCAGGTATCCTTGACTACGTGTCTGCCTGGTACGTCAAATCCGCAGAATACATCCAAGGCACGAACATCCGGGTCGGTCTCGTTTCCACGAACTCGATCACTCAAGGTGAGCAAGTCGGGCCGCTCTGGACTCCGCTTCTGAACAAATATGGCATCAAGATTAACTTCGCCCACAGGACATTCAGATGGAGCAGCGAAGCCAAAGGCAAAGCCGCCGTTCATTGTGTGATCATCGGATTCTCCCAAGTAGAGTCCGAGGAGCCGCCTCTGTTCGACTACGATACCCCGGAGTCAGAGGCCCATCTTATCAAGGCAAAACACATCAATCCATACCTTGTGGACGCACCAGATGTCCTGCTATTCTCAAGAACCGAGCCCATAAGTGATGCCCCGAAGATTGGGATTGGAAACAAGCCAATTGACAATGGGAATTACCTCTTCACCAAAGAGGAGATGGATGAATTCATTGCGGAAGAACCGAGGGCAGCAAACTGGTTCCATCCTTGGATTGGTTCTGATGAGCTGATAAACGGCTATGTGCGTTATTGCCTGTGGCTAGGGGATTGCCCACCGGAGGAACTTCGCAAGATGCCGTTGGCCATGAAGAGAGTAGAGGCAGTAAGAGATTTTCGATTGGCCAGCAAGAGCAAGTCTACACAGAAACTGGCTGACACCCCAACTCGATTTCACGTTGAGAATATGCCGAAGACCCCGTACGTAGTGATACCAGAGGTCTCCTCCGAGCGCCGCCGATTTATCCCCATTGGATTCCTAGGGCCAGATGTGCTTTGCAGTAATCTGGTGAAGATCGTTTCGGATGCCTCCCTCTACCACTTTGGAATCTTGACATCCTCAATGCACATGTCTTGGGTCCGCTACGTCTGCGGTCGCCTCAAGAGCGACTATCGGTATTCAAAAGATATTGTGTATAACAATTTCCCGTGGCCCGAGCCTACTGAGAATCAGAGGAAATCGATCGAGAGAGCCGCGCAAGGCGTACTGGATGCGCGAACGCAATTCAAGAATTCCACTCTTGCGGACCTCTATGACCCGCTTTCTATGCCCAAGGAACTCGTGCAGGCGCACAATGCGCTGGATGCCGAGGTCGAGAAGGCGTATGGCAAACGGTTCAATGGAGATTCCGAGCGGGTTCGGTTTCTCTTCGAGAGGTACCTCGAGCTGGTGAATACAAAGAATGTCACTGTAGTCAACTAGTCTCACTGAGCATCAAGCGATTATCCGACATCACTATCTTGCCCAATGGGTGAGTGCAGGTCTCACTTGCAGTGTGCCGTTCATCATTCTTATCACACCCGACGCGTCTCAAGGCTCATGGAATCATATCCCTATCTCGAATGGTGGCTAAGTGGCTCGGCTTCATTGGAGAAGATCAAGGAGGGATATGGTGAGAGTCCCAAGTATCTGGCACATATCGACTCCGTTATCCATTTTTTGAAGATCAGTGAATGCGACGGGCTTGAAGAGAAGGCCTCAGAAGTCACACTAGAGAAACTCGAATCCGTGGTGGCAGAACTGAACGTGGCTTCTAAATTCATCTCCGATTACGAGGTTGGATTCTATTCCGTCAAAGGATGTAAGGGACCATCGCCGGACCTCGTACTGACACGGCCGGATGGTAAGATCCTGATAGAGGTCAGCAGGATGACAGAGGATGTGGTGGATGCTCTCATTCTCAAGTATCTGAGGCCAAAGGTATCTGCACTGGGATATCAGGTTGATGTCACAATAGGCTCCAGTCTAGCACATCCTGCGATGAACCGTGAAGACCGGCAGACCCAGGAAGCTATGCTAATGAAGTCTCTGGAGGAATTTGACAGTAAACTGGCACAAGAGGCCCTCGATAGAATAGAATTTAGGATCCAGACTAGCAGTCTCGATTTCGATTTTACCAGGACGGAAAGTGGACGAGGGTATCCTGGGATAATGAGACGAGGGCCGGTCAAGATCGACGACGACAAGATATTTGGTGCAATCAGTGAGAAGATCGCGAGGAAGGCAAAGGCTCAGAGATTCTCTTCAGAACTAAGGCGCTGTCCATATGTTATCGCTCTTGATGTGTGGGGATTCGGGGCCGACCTGGTGGATTTCCATTCATGTCTGTATGGCAAAACCTCTCATTTCGGGAGCAATGGAGGGTGGCAAGACAAATGGAGGGGGGACCAATGGCGCAAGGTCATCGAAAGGAAAGAAGAGACCATCCCGCATTGGCGAAGAATTGAGGCCGCGTCGCGTGAAGGCTGGGGACCTTTCCTCGAGCAAAGGCACCTGATTCCAAGCGACTATTCTTACCTCTTGAGCGCCGGTCTATTCCTGAGCCAGGGCTACTGTGACGGAGTCACAGGTGTTTGTGTGATCGGGTCTGGCAAGGGGATCACTTTCTTTCCCAACCCTTTCTGCAGCGAAGGGATGAATCTTCATGGCGTGTTTCCGCCTGTGTTCGCAGAGGGCATCCGCACACTCGAGCAGCTCCTCGGACGTTAGTCCTGAGATAGTAATGAACTCCGTGAGACGATGAGTTGCGCCGTCTGGAATCTTGTGCCAGCGCCACTTCCTGCCGCACTTCCAGGTTACTCCCCCCCATGGTTGCGCCTATATGCCGGGGGCGACAAGGTGTCCTCTGCCCCAAGACGCATCGGCCCGAAGAGGCCCTGAGAGGCAGGAGGAAGATAGTATCAATGGCATTGGAGAAGGATATACACATGGTGGCGACCCTGGACAGCATCCTCGCCCAAGTAGGCGAGGCCGTCGGCCCGGATCTCTGCCCGCGCTGCCCGGCGGTAAAGGCCCTGACGATGGTCGTGGAGACCCTCCGGGAGACGAACAACATCGAGATCGCGATGGAGCTCGGCATCCGCGAGATGCGCCGAATGGACTGTCCCTGCAGGCAATGATGCAGGAGGCCGCCCCGGCGTGATGGGGCGGCCTAAACAATTTTAATCAAGTCCTATCCTGATTCCCATTAGGACATTGTTACTGGAATAGATATCAAACCATTATGCCATTGCCAATGGCTCGCAGCCGATGTTCTTAAGGTCGTCTATCATTCCCTTTTCCGCGGAATCTAGCGAAGAGTATTGTTTTATCGCAGCGTCAGTCAGGCGGGCCATATCCACCTTCCCCATTGTACCCATATCTTCAAAGACCGCAATTGGCAAGAATGGAAACTGGGCTGCCTTGTACCAGAGGATGCTCATTGTAGCGAGCTTGCACTGATCATCATTCATGACGCCATAAACGAATATGGGTTTTCCCTTGGTTTGGATGACTGAATCGACCAGATAATGACCTTTTGGGTCGATTGTAGGATGTCTGTAATCGAAATGAATTGAGGTAACAGGGAATGATTTCTGCAGGTATATCTTTAGGTCATCCATGAAGGTCGACCGGACATTCTCGCGATTGAGGTACTCAACGTCCGTAATGTGAAGAATGCCTTGGACCATTGAATACAGGGCTTCTCCAAATTCCTCTTTCTCAGGGACGATTACCAATTCACCAGACCTATCTTCGATATTGAACATTGATCTAGCATCATTGATGACCTTCTGCCTTGTCTTGGCCTTTAGATCCATATCAAGATAGGAAAGGTGCATCATCGTGTGCCCCTCGTCCGAGAGGATCCACCGTGCATCACTGTCCTTCTTCAGGATAATTTTGAAGACGTCGCCATCATTGAACATGAAAGGGGTTCTGACGAAGTACCTGTCTACACTCTTCTTCACCAGGCGGATTTCGCCACACACCTTCTTTCTGAAATCGTGCTCCAGTGCAGATTCGTCCATCATTCTCCCCCCATGTATTTGCCCAAACCAGGTAATGTAAAATTCATGTCATTGATAAATATGCCTAGGGCCGCTGTGAAGCTCCCATATGAATCGGTCTCAACCGCATAGCTTTCTATGTGCTTTCCGGCCTTCTGATACCTCTCTGTCGCCTTGTGAATATGAAAGCCCTCGACCGTTTCTTTCTCTATTGTGTTCTGGTGCTCACCGTGATCACCATTGTATCTGGCAATCACATATTCCTGGTTGGTCGATTGGATTTCATAGATGAATACTATCGAGAAATCCCGCATGTCAATCGTGCTTTTTCTCGTATTGATCCGGAAATGACTCCCATTGTCACCTACGACTGAAAGGCTCCCGCGCGTGTAGATTTGCCCAACTTGTTGCTGCGGCCTCAGCCTATCTAGATAGTTTTCAGGAAGGCTCTTCTTCTCTGCGATGAGTTCTGCAATCCTTTGATCGGTCAACATGGGGCAAGTTCTCCTTCAGCGAGACGAAGTCAATGAATCATCTAGTTGGCAACCACCTTTTCAATCTCTACAAGCAGGTCAGCAACACGAGTTCCTTTTTCCGTGAGCCTGAGATGCTTGGTGAATGGCAAGGCTTTCCTGACCTCTTCTTCTACGAGTCCAATCGATATCAGGGTATTTACCTTTCCACCGACCGTTGAACTCCCGTTTGATACCGTTTCGTAGAGATCTTGCCTTGTTGTCTGGCCCTTTTGCCTCAAGGCTACCATTATACGAACTGTGTATCGCTCCTCGAGGAATGACGAGCGCAGCTCATCATATTTCATGTTTCAAAAATCAGATATTGAGCATATATTACTTTGCTCAATATTCAATTTTCGGATATAGGTAATCATTTAATAACTGCAACGCATTCAATATTCGATAACTGAATATTGGGTGAAGACATGGTTGAAGTGGTGATCAAGACCGCGAAGGTATCCAGCGCGATGTCCGCCTCCCTCGGCAGGGAGGTTCTGGAACTCCTCAAAGCTGGACCGGGGGACTTTGTCTGCTACTGCTGCGACCAGGACGGGCGGATCTTCATCGACAAGGTGCGGCCACCCTCGCGCGAGACCCCCTCCCCATGATGCCATCCATGCCGCCCTCCCTTTGCCAGGCCGGCGGCCGAAACCACTTCCCAAACGCGACAAAGAGGTATGCAAGCATGACAGAAGAGAAGAGCGAGAGACCACCGATCATCGTCGCCCCCACCGTGCAGGCGGCCGCGGCGATGCGCATCGATATGGTGCACAGGAACGAGAGGGACGAGGACCGCGACTCGCTGGAGTTCGGGCCGGCGGACCTGAGGATGAAGATCTACGGCAGCATCGGCCGGCCGGGCGAGTTCAAGGCCAAGGTCGACGAGGCCAAGAAGCTGATGCTCCTGGTGGCCGAGGACCTGGAGCGAAGCGGCCTCCGCAGCGTCAAGAAGAAGAACGGAGGCGAGTGAGATGCATCTGGCGCCGCAGAAGGGCAACCGGGTGCACGTGCTCGACCTAGTGGCGGAGGAGATAGAGAGAGCGACCGACCGCCTGGAGCTCGCCACCGTCCCGCAGGACAAGAAGGTAATCGAGGCGCTGACCGCCGCGCACGCCCACCTGCTGCAGGCGGCGGTCGACATACGGAAGGCGAAGGAGGCCCGCGCATGAGCGGCATCATCATCGGCACCATCGACAAGCCGGAGGACGTGGAGCGCGTGCTCAACGAGGCGTTCGCGGCCGCCGGCTATATTCCTCGTGAGCGCGAGGTCACCGAGGCCGAACTCAGGGCCGGCGTTCAGACCTCCACAAAGGTCGTCGCCCGCCTCGAGGAGATCAAGGCGAGGAGCAAGGAGAGCTGGAACCTGCGCGAAGAGGATCGCGTGGCCAGGATGTCCCACGATCAGCTCGTCTCCCTGGCGGAGGAGATGGCCAACCTCGCCTGCGAATCGGAGATGCTCACGGAATGGGCGGATGCCGCTAGGGTCGATATACCGTTCAGAGGGGCCGACCTGCTGGCCAGCGACCTCTGCCTCGAGGCTGTAGGCTGGATGATGGAGATCGCCAAGCGCGAGATCCGCGCCAAGGTCGCCGTGTTCCTGGGGGCGGCCTGATGCCCGGCTACCGGTCGAGGGAGGAGCTGCAGGAGATCGCGCAGAAGGCGATGCTCGCGCTGCCGAAGGACCTCAACCCGTCCGAGCTGGCGGTCGTGATCAGCGAGATGCTCAAGAGCGAGTCGCTGAGGCTCCGGGGGAGGGGGTTCTGATGGCCTTCGTCAGCAAGATGGTTGTGAGGGAATCGCGCAACGGGGATGGTGGCCTCTTCTCCTATGGTGGGGAGCTGGAGGTCACGGTCAACGCGGACGAGCTGCCCTTCGCATTGGAGGCGAAGGCGCCCGACGGGCGCGTGGCGGAGTCCTTTGCGGCCTTGGGCATCACACTGCGCCTCGCCCTGGATGGCGGACCGATGGAGCTGAAGAAGCCCTCCGTGCCCGTCCCGGGCGAGGTCAAGCCTCTAGCTCCGGCAGAGGCGAAGCCCGTCGTCCCGGCGGAGGCGCCGAGGCCGGTGCAGCCGGCGGTCCCGCAGGCCGCGTCCGGGCCCAGGCCGCTGGAGACCAAGGGGCCGGCCGGTGAGGTCACCCTGATCGGTTGCAAGGTGTGCGGGACGTCGTGCGAGAAGAGAGTGGGCCGGACGCAGAACACCTACCTCTACTGCCCCAAGTGCCAAGCGAACAGGAAGATCACCGGCGAGCCGTTCCCGCCGAGGGCGAACCCGTGAGGTCGGAAGATGCTCGGATTCATGAACGAAAGGCCGAGGGCGGCCATTTGAAGAAGGGGATGGGATGCCGAATGGATACAGCGAAGGGATTATCAACCCCGGTCGGGGATGGTGAGGCGGCTCATGCCGTACGCGGAACGAGGCCCGTTCCATGTGGCAATGAGGGAGTGGCTCAGGGACCTGCGTCCCCCGGAAGCTACGTCCGCTATCGGAGTGATCACGAAGAAGTCGTACCGGGACTACAAGGCGTACGTCCTGGAGGCCGGGCAGCTGCTCGGATTCCCGAAGCCTTCGACGGTCACTCTGGAGCAGATGCGGCTCCTAGAATCGCGGTTCAGGGGCTCGGAGGGCACCGTGTCGATCAAAGCCTCGATATTCCGGCAGTTCCTGCGT
>CAZCNG010000066.1:0-11712 GCA_964500045.1 uncultured Methanomassiliicoccaceae archaeon | reverse complement strand
AGGGAGTGTGCATGGACAGCATTACGTCCAATTCCTTGCCCATGAGGCCGAGGTCACGGATCTCCTTCATGTTCTGGACCAGACCGCTGGAGAGGGTGGTGAGCATGTCCCCGTCCTTGATCGCCTCGTTAGGGTCACTGATGACGATGGCCTTCTTGCCCTTCTGCCTCATGATCTCGACGACCAGGTCGGACTCGAGCTCGAGGGGCGTCATGCCTACCTCTTCCTCTTCCGGAGGGCGCTCCACCACATTGACGCGCACCAACTGGACCTCCATGGCGTTGAGGCCGAGATTGTGCACATCCTCGATCCCATCCTTCAGGGTCCTACCCTTGCAAGAAAGCGGAATGCCAGCTGGACCAAATCGGATCATTAGAACACGGCCTGCCTGAAATGGTATTAAGGAAAAGGTATTTAAACACTCTTCATTTGTATTAGAATACGGTTAATTAAATAGAGATTGGCCAGAGGCCACCAAGGCCCATCTTGGAACGTCGGCCGACCGATTCCTTAAGATACGCCTCAGGGGGATGCGGGACACGAGGATCGGCATGGAATCCAGCACGGCCAAGATGGAACAGAGACTGCAGCGATGGCAAGGCAAACTGGTCGACATGAGCCTGCGCAACCGCCTGCTCAACCTGCCGGAGTCGGCCTGCCTCAAGCCACTCTCACCGGACGTCACGCCGCTCTTCGACCGCCTCGTAGCCAAGGAGGCTTCGCTGCGCTGCCGTTTTGACACCCCCAAAGACGGCGATGTGCAATTCGCCCCCGACGCGGAGAAGCCACTCACCGCCATGAGGCGGAAGGCCCGGGCCGCCAAACAGGACCAGGGTTTCAACGCATTGCATGTGGCCTTCGGACTCCTGGAATGGATCCCGCCGGACACGCACAAACCGACCATGGCCCCTCTATTGCTGGCGCCGGTGGAGATCGAGAGGCGTGGGCAGTTGACCGATCAAGCTCTACGTATGGCCGGCGGAGAACTAGTGCTCAATCCCGCCTTGATACTGAAGCTGGAGACGGACCTGGGCATGATCCTTCCACCACTGCCTCCCGCGGAGCGTCTGGACCTGGAGTCGTTCTTCCGTCAGATCGAGATCGCCGTTTCCGCCCAGGCTGGGTGGAAGGTACATCGCAGCGCCAGACTCGGGCTGTTCACGTTCAACAAGCTCGTCATGTACATGGACCTCAAGGCCAACTCCGCATTGGCGGCAAAGCACCCTCTCATCCGGGCTTTGGCGGGCGACCCCTCAGGATTGGGGGCCCAGGCCACCGCACCCAAGGCCGAGGAATTGGACCGGATGCTGGACGCCCGCACCTCTTTCTCGGTGCTGGACGCAGACAGTAGCCAGCAGGAGGCGATAGAGGCGGTCCGCAGCGGCGGCAGCGTGGTGCTGCAGGGACCGCCCGGCACCGGTAAGAGCCAGACCATCACCAATATCATTGCCGAATGCATGGCCATGGGAAAGAGCGTACTCTTTGTCAGCGAGAAGATGGCCGCCCTCGAGGTCGTCAAGGTGCGGCTCGAAGCTGCGGGACTTGGCGATTTCTGCCTCGAGCTGCATGACAATTCAATGGCCCGCGCCGAGGTCGTGGCCCGCATCGCGTCCGGCCTGGACGCATTGCCGGAGGAGGGACGCGCAGACCTATCGACGCTGGACGAGGTCAACGCCCTCAAACTGAGACTTGATGCCTACGCACAAGCGCTGCATAGACCACGCGGCGCGTTGCAGATCTCGGCCTACCAGGCCATGGGGGAACTTTCTTCCCTGGCCGGCACGAAACAGCTGGTATTCCGCTTCGAGGGAACGATCACGGTGGATGGACAGCGCATGATGTCCATGCTGACCTGCCTCGATCGGCTGGAGGGCATGCGGCCGGTCATGGCCGCGAAACAGACGCACCCCTGGCGGGACTGCGATCTCAAGGACCTCAGCTTCGCGCAGCAGGCGGAGGTGCTGGCGGACCTGCAGGCCTTGGCGCTGGCGGCCGATGAGGCAGAGGCGACCATCAAGGCGCTTGCCGCAGAATGTCGTTTGCCGGAACCCGCGACCATCGCAGCCGCCCGCACCCGACTGGTACTGGTGCAACAGGCAATATCCGGACCGACTCCGGTCATCGGATGGCTGAACCGCGAGATGCTTCCGGGACTGATACAATGGGCTGAGAAGGAGAAGGCCGCCTTCGATCACCTCAAAGCGACGGAATCGTCCCTGCTCAACGAGTACACGCCGAACCTCTTTGCCCTGGATGGAAAGGCGCTGAAAGAGAGGTTCGAGACGGATCATGCAGGCGGGCTTAGGGCGATCAGCGGGCCCTTCCGCCAAGATATGAAATCCATATCTTCCACCATTCGCAAGTCCAAGGACCTCAGCTACGAGGAGGGGCTGAAGGTGGCACGGGACCTGGCCTCTTACCAGGCGGACCTCGCCTGGCTGAACGCCCATGCGGAACAGGATGCGGCATTGTTCGGAACCTACTTCCAGGGGCCGGCCACCGACTGGGGGCGCACCATGGCTGCGCTGCGCTTCACTCAGAACATCCTGGATATTGTGGGCGAACCGGACGAGGCCACGAAGCAATTTCTGGCCGACGGTAGGGCGGCCACCGCGTCGGTGCGGCAGGGATTCACCCCGGCCGCGAAGACGATGACCACCCTGGACCTCGCGATGGAGAGGATGGGCAGATACATGCGGGATGGGCGCTTGGACATCTCCGGGAAGGACCCGGCCAACGTCTCCCTGCAGGCATTGGCGGCCTGGAGCCGCGATCTGGAGAGGAACACGGACCGCCTGCGCGAATGGATCGATCTGCTGAGCGTCGAGGAGGAATGCCGCCGCCTGGGACTGGAGGATATGCTCTGCGCTGCCTACCGGGAGCTACCGCCCGCCGGGATGCTGCGCGCCACCTTCCGCCAGAGGTTCCTGCAGATATTCCTCGATGAGGTGCTGCGCGGCGAAGCGTTGCTGCGAGACTTCAACGCCCAGGAGCAATCTTCGCTCGTGGACCGGTTCCGCAAAGCGGATAATATGGCCATCGAAGGGGCGCGCACAAGACTGCGTCGGGAGCTCAAACTGCGCTTGCTGCAGGAGCGTCCAGCCACCTCCTCGGTCAATGTACAGGAGGCACTACTGCGCAAGGAGATGGGTAAACGGGGCCGCTGGAAGCCGACCCGGGAGCTGCTGACGGAGATGCCCGACCTATTGAAGGTCCTCAAACCTTGCATCCTCATGAGCCCCATGTCCGTGAGCCAATTCCTGGAGCCCTCCATATCCTTCGATGTCCTGGTGTTCGACGAGGCGTCGCAGATCGCTCCCGAGGACGCGCTGTGCGCCCTCATGCGCTGCCGCCAAGCCGTGGTGGTGGGAGATTCGATGCAATTGCCACCCACGCGCTTCTTCGAAGCGTCGGCGGACGAGGAGTACTCACCCACCGCCGAAGACCTGGAGAGCATCCTCGACGAATGCGCCAGCATCGGCCTGCCACGTCGCATGTTGCTGTGGCACTACCGCAGCCGACATGAATCGCTGATCGCCTTCAGTAACCAGCATTTCTATGGCAACCGCCTCAGCACCTTCCCCGCCGCCAAGTTGACCAAGCCCGGCCTGGGCGTGGAGTTCGTTCCAGTGAATGAGGGCATCTACGATCGCGGCGGTCGGAGAGACAACCTCTTGGAAGCGAAGAAGGTCGCCGAAATCGCCGTGGCACACGCGGTCGCCAATCCCAAGTCGTCCTTGGGAGTGGTCGCATTCAGCGAGCCGCAGCAGGAGGCGATCGTCGATGCCGTGGAGGCGGCGCGGCGCGGGCACAAGGAACTGGACGCCTACTTCGACGAGAACAAGCAGGAAGCGTTCTTCGTCAAGAACCTGGAGAACGTGCAGGGTGATGAGAGGGATGTGATGCTCTTCTCCGTCGGCTACGGCAAGGACAAGGAGGGGCGCCTGGTACAGGGATATGGCCCATTGAACCTCGAGGGCGGGGAACGTAGATTGAACGTCGCTATCACACGCGCGCGCTCGAACGTCAAACTTGTATCGTCCATTACATCGGCGGACGTCGTGGTCGACACCTCCTCGCCCAAGGGCGTTGTGGCGCTCAGAGACTACCTGGACTACGCACAGAAAGGCGGCACGGGGACCAAAGGCGGCGCCAAGCAGGCCGTGGAACGCGATCTTCTGGTGGAGACCATCGCCGCGGTGCTGACGGCGGACGGCATGAAGATCGTGACAGGACTGGGCTGCTCGTCCTATAAGGTCGACCTAGCGGTCGTCGACGAGGAGAGCGGACGTTACCTGCTAGGCATCGAGTGCGAGGGCGCAGCTTATATGACCGGGCGGACTTCCCGCGACCGGGAGCGCCTACGACAACAGGTCCTCGCCAACCTAGGTTGGGATATGGTGAGGATCTGGACCCGGGATTGGGTACAGGACCGCGCCCGGGAGATGGAGAGGGTGCGGGCCGCAGTGGCCAAGGCTAGGAGCAAGACATCCTAGGCACGCGGCGCATGGTAACCTTTAAAAAGGACCTCTCCATTTGGCCGAGTACCAATGTCGGGAGAGTCAGAACTATGACACCGCAGAAAACGGATCCGAACCTGGTGGCACTCATCTCCGGCCTGAAGGCCGAGACGAGAGCCAGCGGCGCGGACATCTGGCGAGACATTGCTCTTAGACTGGAAAGGCCCAGACAGGTCTGGGCTGAGGTCAACTTGAGCAAACTGGAGCGATATGCCTCCGAGGGCGACATCATTGTCGTCGCTGGGAAGGTATTGGGGAGCGGGACCCTCAGCAAGAAGCTGACCGTGGCCGCCTATGATTTCTCCGAATCGGCGAAGAGGAAGATCGCCGAGGCTGGCGGTAAGAACGTCACTATCCCTGAGCTCATCAAGATGAGCCCGAACGGAAGCGGCGTCAGGATCATGAGGTGATTTCGATGCTCGTCTACGATGCAGAGAAGCATGTGGTCGGCCGTCTGTGCACCACCGTCGCCAAGAAGTTGCTCCAGGGCGAGGAAGTCGTCATTGTCAACGCCGAGAAGGCGATCGTGACCGGCGACCGCTACCAGGTCTTTGAGCACTATGAGCAGAAGAGGAACAGGGGCTACACGCACAGCGGACCATTCTACCCGCGCCGCGCTGACCTCATCATAAAGCGGTCCGTCCGTGGCATGCTCCCCTGGGACATGTCCGGTGGCAAGGCCGCCTATCATCGCCTCAAGGTCTACGTTGGAGTTCCCAAGGAATTCGTCAACGCCGAGAAGCTCAAGGTCGAGAAGGCCATGGAGATCAGGACCTCCAAGTACGTTACCGTCAGCGAGATTGCTGCGTTCCTCGGATCGAAGGTGAAGTAAGATGGCGGAGAACAAGGCAGAGAACAAGACCGTTAATACCAGCGGCAAGAGGAAGACCGCGGTCGCCCGTGCCTCCATAAAGGCCGGTACTGGCATCGTCAGGATCAACTCCGTGCCCCTCCAGACCTACGGTCCGGAACTGGCTCGGTTCAAGATCATGGAACCCCTCGCGCTCGCTCCGGAGATGGCGGCCAAGGTCGACATCGACGTTAGCGTGGCTGGCGGCGGCATCATGGGACAGGCGGAAGCAGTCCGCACCGCAGTGGCCAAGGCCATTGTGGAGTTCTTCGGTGACGAGGAACTGGGCAAGGCCTTCAAGCACTACGACAGAAGCCTGATGATATCGGATATCAGAAGGAAGCTGCCGAAGAAGCCGCTGGGCCGTGGCGCTAGAAAGAAGAGGCAGAAATCGTATAGGTGATGGCATGATCGTACCGGTGAGATGCTTTACCTGCGGCAAGGTCATTGGCTCCTCGTACAAGCCGTACGAGGCTAGGGTCAAGAACGGCGAAGATCCGAAGGTGGTACTGGACAACCTCGGCCTGAAGCGCTATTGCTGCCGCAGGATGATCATCTCCCACACCGATCTGCTGCAAGAGCTCATACCTCTGGGCTAAACCTCTTCACCAAATCCCTTATCTAACTCCTTAATGGGTCTGTGGGGTAGCTTGGTATCCTTCTAGCTTGGGGTGCTAGTGACTCCGGTTCAAATCCGGACAGACCCACTTATTATCATCATCCTCCCTGCAGCATTCCTTCTTGCTCAAGATCGGTGTTTCCAGCATGCTCGCTGAACTCATTGACCGGCGGATCGATCGTGCTCCAGATTGCGATGAAGACGTTTGCGGTTTCAGGTATCCATCCCAATTGTGAGTGCCGATCGAAAATTGACCACCCCTCCCGATACCGGGGCGATGGATCGGCGTGCAGACCGAAGGGCAGGAATCCCGCGCGGAAGAGCAGGCGATGATGTCTATCCCCTCTTCCGAGGCGACACCGGCCATTGCGAACCTTAATCCTCAGCTACGTCCTTTTGATTGACCAGGGCCAGCTTCTTGGTCTGCTCCAGCGCCTCACGGATGACGTCCAGTGTGCCAACGCAGCTCTCGTGGCGCAACTTCAGTTCCTCTGCGAACCGCATCGATTTCCTTTCAAACTCGTCACGGCCTTCAAGGCCGGGGTCGATGTAGAGCACGCGCGAATAGCCGTCGAACATCCTCTCCAGGAACCATTTCTCGTCTATGCCCAGCTCCTCGTAGTTGGGCATGTTCTTGCGCAGTTCCTTCTTGAACCACTCTGTGCCCATGTCGCAGAAGGCAGGGGTGGCGAAGAAGGTGCCCGCGCAGACCTTGCGCTCACGATTGTAGCCATCGGTGGTCATCAGGCAGCCGACGCAATCGTCCACGTCGAAGCGCACGGTGGGCACACGCACCATGGTGGTGATCTCCTGCAATGAATTGCAGATGCCATAGCCTAACAGCACCGCGTCCACCTTGCCCTCGAGGTTGTTGACCCGCTCCACCACGGCCTTGCGCAGCTCGGCCGGCCAGGTGTGCAGGCCGAACTCCAGGTATTCCACGTGGACGATGGAGGGATCTCCCTGGATCACGTGGTCGATCTCCCTCTTCAGCGTCTCGCAGGCTATGATCCCTATCTTTGTCATGGCAGGACCTTGATGAGGCGCGCCGAGGCGGGCATCATCCCTGGAGCGGTACAGGGAATATTTATCTATTATCACGTACTATTTCGCTATTACGGTGAGCAATGCAGGACGATGAGGTGAAGGAGCAACTGGCCTCGCTGCGCGCAGCCGTGCAAGCGCTGGGCGATGACCTACACCGCCTGCGCCAGGAAGATCTTCGGACCGTATACAGCGAGCAGATCCGCTCCGTTCTCGAAGAGAGGGTACTGCAGCATTTCTCCCCCCGCAGGCGGGGAAAGAATGGATGCAAGGACCCGGCGACGTGCGCCATCGAGGTCTCGTCCTTCATCACCCGGTCCATGGCCGCCTACAAGGAGAGCGGTTTGGAGGCGGGCAAGAAGGTACTGGATGGGCTCGAGACCCAGCTTCGAGAGGCCAAGGACACGGAATGCTCCAGCTGCGCCGAGTTCAAGAGGTCCATTGCCGCCGAGATCCGCAATTACTTGGACCTCAGCGCAGATTGGAGGCGGCAATTGGAGCCGGGCGCCCGCGCGCGGAAAAGCGGGACGGCAAAACAGATCGTCCCCCGCCCAGAGGAAGTGGAGGCATTCCTCGCCCCCGTATCCAGCACGGTGCGCGTTCGCCTCATGATGCTCCTGAAGAACGAAGGTCTGTCCCTGGCCGAACTGAGCCGCCGCACCACTCTAGTGAAAGGGCACCTGCAGTTCCACCTACGTTCCCTGACCGAGGCGGGCCTGGTGAATTTCGACCGCATGACCAAGGTGTACGACCTCAGCACCAAGGGCGAGTTGGTGCTGGATGGGATCTTGATGCTCATGCGGAAGGCGGGTCCAGATGCCGCGGATGATTGATCTAGGAGACTCCATATGCAGCAGAAAGAAGAGGGAAGGAACCACCACTCCAAGATACCGGAGGCCCGCCTGCGCCGTCAGGTAGGTTGGATGAAGGACCAATGGACATGGCTACTGCAGAGCAGGATATTGTCTAAACAGATCGGGAGCCGAAGGTTGTCCGCCCTCGAGGTGGGCTGCGGCCCTGGCCTGGTAATGGAATCATTGCGACCCCTATTCGAGATGGAGGGTGTCGACCTGGACGAGGCGGCGGTCAAAGTCTGCCGCCGGCGTGGACTCGTGGCTTCGGTCGGTGATGCCCACCACCTGCCGTATCCTGACAAGAGCTTCGACATCGTGCTGTGCTCCTTCCTCCTCCTCTGGGTCGAGCGTCCGGAGAAGGTACTCGCCGAAATGTCTCGGGTCTCACGCAAATGGGTCATCTGCCTGGCGGAACCGGACTTCGGCGGCCGCACGGTATTCCCACCGGAAGTGGCGCAGCTGGACGATGCGATCATCGAAGGACTGCACCGTCGCGGGGCCGATCCCCTGATGGGGAGGAAGCTGCTCGGTCTGATGCGGCAGGCGGGCTTGAATGGCGAAGTGGGTGTGCATCCTGGTTCGTGGACCGGCGAGCGGCTCAAGGCGGAGGCTAATGACGAATGGGAGACCATAGCTGCGGACAGCGGCCTGGTGGTCGACGATGAGACGCTGGTGAGGGCCAAGGCCGCCTACATGAAAGCGCTCGACGACGGCTCGCTGTGCCTCTTCAACCCGATATTCTACGCCATCGGCACCAAGTAGCCCTTACAGGCTGGAACTGCTGTCCCGGCACTGGTAATCGCCATGCTTGCGCGCCAGGGGGCAGCCGCCCCCGCAAGTATTCACCAGGGCACAGTTGGAACACTTCTCGTCGAGGTACCTCCTCTGCCGGATCTGCAGGCACTGGTCATGATTCCAGATCTTGTCCCACGGGTCGGTGAGGATGTTGCCCAGCGGCTCGTAGTAGGACTGGCAGGGCAGCACGGCGCCGTCCGGCTCCACCGCCATGTTGAGGGAGCAGGCGGTGCATTGCTTGATGCCGAGCCCGAGGTTGATAGGATTGAGCTCATGGTACGGGGTAGGGGTATACCAGATGAGACGCACCTGCGCTTCTGCGGCAATCGCCTGTAGCTTCTTCAGCACCGCTGTCAACTCCGCATAGGTGACTCCATCGACCTCCGTCCCCTTGCCAGAGCGGATGATGCTGTTGAAGGCGATGTTCCTCACGCCAATGGATATGAGGAAACGCATCGTCCCCTCGATGCTGTTCAGGTTGGAGCGGAGAATGGTGGTGTTGGTGCTGAGGTATACGTCCTCCTGGACGGCTGCCTTCACGCCGTTGATGGTCTCAATCCAGGCGCCCGGCGCACCGACCAGACGATCATGTTCCTCCGCCGCCTGCGAAAGGACCGTCACCTGCACGTGGTCCAATCCCTTGACCACGAGATCCCGTAGATAGCCTTCCTTGGCCAGCATACGCCCGTTGGTCACCAGCCCGGTCACCTGACCGTAGCGTTCGGACTCGGCCACCAACTGGTCCAGGCCCTCGAACAACGTTGGTTCCCCGCCAGTGAAGACGATGTGCGGTATGCCCAGCTTCCAGGTCTTGGCAATGACCTGTTTCCACTCGGCCACGCTCAGCTCCCGCATCTCGCGGTGCTCATTGTAGCAATGCGCGCAGTCGTTCTGGCAACGGTAGGTGATGGCCAGATCCATACGGTAGGGCGCCGGCAGGTCGTCCTTGCCGATGTCCATGCGCTCCGTCCCCATGATCTCGATGACCGATCTGCCGCTGACATGATCGACCAGCTGGCTGCGTACTTCGTTCAGGTCCGCCAACGCGGTGGCCTTGTCCAGGTGACGATAGCGGCGGCGCAGGTAGCGCGCCGCCTGCTTCTCATCTCGGGTCTCCAGCACGCAGCGCACGTGGTCGACGGCCGAGCCGTTGAGGAAGATGATGCTGCTCGCATCAATGAGCAGCGCACCTTTCTGCGCGGAATCGATGCGCAGGTGGAAACGGTGGTGCTCAAGGGCGTCCTTGCCGTCGAACTTGTAGACCCCCGGGGGCAGACCTTTGCCCGCCAGTTCGTTCCACCACGAGGAGAAGGACATCAGCGTCCGCCTCCGGCACAAGCGCACGCACAGGCACACGCACAGGCGCAATGGCCTCCGGTGCTGCTGCCACCGCTGCTGGTGCTCACGGGAATGGGATTGGTGACCACGACCACATCCCGGGTGATGCCCCGCATGTCATTCACCAGATTAGTGCTGGCGGCGCTGAGCAGGGAAACATAATCGGCTGCTGGATTACCCCCAAATCCGCCAGTGGATGGCCCGGGCCTGGGCACCGGGAGCGGCACATAGTAGGGGAAGCGGGACAGCGTCCCGCCGATCCGACCATTATAGTTCTTGTCGACCATCATCCAGTCGTTCTTCTCGTTCAACAGGTGGGCGAAATCGTCAGGGGTACCAGCGGCCTCCACCTGTTCCCAGGCGGTGTCGCAGATCTTCCCATAGTATTTCTGCGTGGCCGCGTAGTCAAAGTGAGCCATCTTGTCCCGGGTGGCATTGACAAG
Source organism: uncultured Methanomassiliicoccaceae archaeon (assembly GCA_964500045.1). Classification (GTDB taxonomy): domain Archaea; phylum Thermoplasmatota; class Thermoplasmata; order Methanomassiliicoccales; family UBA472; genus CAZCNG01. The sequence goes on along the minus strand of CAZCNG010000066.1, from coordinate 1,249 downwards.
GTGCGCCAGACAATCTTTTAGTTTGTCCCGGCCGACCCATCCGTTCTTGGCGATGGCCTTCAGGAACTCGGTCTCATATTCATGATCGCCAACATCGGACAACCGGTTCAAGGTCATAGGTTCGGCGGTGGACGTTACCTGCACTTTGCCCTTCTTGATGAGGCCGAACAATATCATCGTGGCCACCTGGTCCAAGGGCCTCTCCAGGACTATCGCCGCTTCCACCGCGGTGAGGTCGCGCCGTGGTCCGGCGCCGATGGCGTTCAGCTTCGGGGCATAGTAGTCCACATTGCGGCGCCGCACCGCGGCGGCGCTCATTAGGATGATGAATGCGAAGATAAGGGCAAAGAACAACAGCGGTGCCAGCAGCAGCAATAGAGCGAAGAGGTCGGAGATGAGATCCGGCGTGCTAGGCTCATAGTATCGCTCCACGTAGCCGGAGGGGAAGCCGACGCCCGCGTCGTATCCTCCGCTAGCCTGGGAATTCGGATCGACGTTGAAGGCGGACCATGAGGCCACCACGTGCTTGGTGACGTTGTCCCAAGCGATCGTGTTCCAGGGATGGTCCGTCAGCCAGAGCGCCTGCGAGATGTTGGTGAAACCAATGGGGAAGTTGATGTTGGTGACCAGATGACCGGTGTTCCCGATCTGGTACTCGGTGCTGAACCAGGTGGGGCGGAAGCTGATGCCGACGGAGTCGTTCACCAGCGCGTTGCGATAGACCATGTGCGGATTGTTGACATGGAAGTAGAGCTGGAACGACCCCTGCGTTTGAATGGCGTCGATCGTCGCCTGCGTGAACTCCACGGCCATCCCTGGCACCACATAGGGAGAATCGTGCACCAGCGCTGGCGAGTACTGCACTCCGCCCACCTTGATAGATGCAAAGGCCGAGCTTCCGTTGTAATACTGGTTCGGCATGCCGATGTCGACCCCGTCCAGGAAGCTGACGCCGGTAAAGGTGATGTTGTAATCGATGTTGATGCTCGCGTCCCGCTGGATAGTGACGTTTACAGTTTCCTCGGCCACGGAGAATTGATAGGAGGCAGCGCTGACCTGGTGCACTGGCACCACTATTGCCATGGACGAAAGGAGCAGAAAGGCCGCCAGCAGAAGCGAGGATATGGACCAAAGCGAGCCGTTTCCCTGCGATCCTACCACTTCGGCGCCTCCTCCAGATTGGTCACGGTGCCACAGTAGGGGCAGGTCATCATGACGCCGCCCTCGATGATCTTGAGGTCCTTCTCGG
>CAZCNG010000065.1:0-11754 GCA_964500045.1 uncultured Methanomassiliicoccaceae archaeon | reverse complement strand
ACGAAAACCTCTAAATACTGATGGTCTAATCGGGAAAACCGGTGAATGGTTTGCAGAAACCTCTCAACGTCCTCAACTCGGCTATCAATAGCCAGGTCATGGTAGAACTGAAGGGAAACCGCGAGTACCGCGGCGTCCTGGACGGCTACGACCCGCATATGAACCTCGTGTTGAAGAACGCTGAGGAACTGGTGAACAAAGAGGTCATCAGGAAGCTACCGATCACCATAGTCCGCGGGGACAACGTTATCTACATATCACCTTAGGAAGTGGAATAAATGACAAAGGGAACATCTGCGCATGGAAAGATGGGAGACCGGAAGACCCACATCCCCTGCAGGCGCTGCGGCAAGCGCGCTTTTAACATTAGGAAATCGTTCTGCGCATCCTGCGGATACGGCGTTACCGCGAAGATGCGAAGCTACAACTGGGCCAAGGCGCATTAATGCTGGAGGAAGCGGATGACCGGCCCGAGCACCATTGTGGTGTGCTCGGGCTGTCGCTTCATTCCGATGCGGTGAGCCACCTCAAGCGTGGCTTGAGGATCATCCAACATCGCGGCCAGGAAGCTTCTGGCATCGCGGTCCACGATGGCCACGGCATTCGCTACCTGCGCGGCATGGGCCTGGTCCATGACGTTATGCAGGGACCCGCCTTCAATGCCATGAGCGGCAGGGCCGGCATCGGCCACGTCCGATATTCTACCACTGGCTCCAGCTGCGCAGAGAATTGCCAGCCGATCATGGTGTCCACCGCCGCGGGAGATCTCGCTCTCGCACATAACGGTGACATCGTCAACGCCTCTAAATTGAGGGCGAAGCTGCAGTCCGAGGGCTGGGCTTTCCTCACCACCACTGATTCTGAGATCATCATCCGCATGATGGCCACGGAGCTGTCACAAAACCCGGATCCAGTGCGCGCCATCCGCAATGTCATGCGCGTCATAGAGGGCGCGTATTCTCTCACCATCATGCTGGGCGACCGCGTCTTCGGCGTCAGGGACCCCTATGGATTCCGTCCGTTGTGCGTCGGCCGCTTCCAGGAAGGATACGGGCTGGCGTCCGAATCTTCCGTCTTCGATATCATGCAGGGCGAATTCGTCCGCGACGTCGTTCCCGGCGAGATCCTGGAGATCACGCCCAACGCCACGCACTCGACCCGCACTCAGGCTCCCGTTCACAAGGCCCACTGCATGTTCGAATGGGTCTACTTCGCCAGGCCGGACGCCATCATCGATGGTCGCGAGGTCTACAACGTCAGGAAGAGGCTGGGCCGCATCCTCGCACAGGAGCAGCCGGTGGAGGCCGATGTCGTCGTGGCCGTGCCTGATTCGGGCCGTGCCCACGCCTTGGGCTACGCTGAAGAGTCCCATATCCGCTACGAGGAGGGCTTCATGAAGAACCGGTATGTGGAGAGGACCTTCATCATGCCGGAGCAGTCTCAGCGCGACGAGGGCGTGCTGCTCAAGCTGCATCCGATGCGCTCTACCATGGCCGGCAAGAAGGTCGTCATCGTCGATGACAGCATCGTGCGCGGCACCACCATGCGGCGCATCGTGCAGATGACGAGACAGGCCGGCGCCAAGGAAGTGCACGTGCGCATAGGTTGCCCGCCCATCATCGCCCCCTGCTACTACGGCATCGATATGAAGACGCGGGAGCAGTTCGCCGCCATCGGGCGCAACAACGCGGACATCGCCCGCATGATCACCGCCGACAGCGTCGGTTACACTTCCATCGAAGGCCTCGTGAAGGCACTGGACCTGGATTCCCGCGATCTGTGCCTGGCCTGCATCACCGGAGAATATCCCACTCCGATCTCCGGTGAGAAGATGCGCTTCCAGAGACAGCTGGACGTTTGATCGACTTTATGCATTCGATCTTTCTCTGTGGGCTAGGCCCTCTTTTCTCATTGTTGTTTAAATCTGGATGTCGGAGGATTAGCGCATTTTCAGTCAGGCTGATGGTTTGTGGTGCTAAGGAAGGTTTAATTAGGATAATCATGTTGCCAATGGCACTGGGCAGGTAGATCAGCTGGAAGATCGCTACCTTGGCATGGTAGAGGCCGGGGGTTCAAATCCCCCCCTGTCCACTCATTACGCATATCCAGCATCCCATTTCTTGGAAGTCAATAACGGGGGGTCCGTGCTTTTCGGTTCGCCGGTGCTGAACTTCCCTTCTCGATGCATTCTCATGATCTCTATGCCTAGATATTCCAGTTTTCTTTCTTCTTCATAGGTCGATTGCACTTGGAATGGGTTTGCCCCTTCTTTGTCGGGTCTGATTCTTCCTCATCATGGTCTCTATCTTGGAGACCGTGATGGCAATGACGGTGATGTCTACATTGAGCGACCATCACTGAATTCCGGTGTGACGACCACCTATTCTATCGGGGGGGGGGACGCCATGCGCCAGGTGGTACCAGCATCTCAAAGCGCACGCCTTCTCCCGCCTTCCCGGTCTCCGTGATAGTGATACCGGTGATGGCCAGTATCTCCCGGCAAAGGAAGAGGCCGAATCCTGTGTTCTTGCCAAAGCCCTTTTCGAAGAGGCGTTTCTTGTCCTCGTCGCTGATGCCTGCACCATTATCTTCGTACACGATCAACATGGCGTCGCCCACCTGTTCAACGCTCATCTTGATGCGCGTGACATGTTTTCCGTGCCGCATCGAATTGTCGATCAGGTTGTACGGTACTTTCTCTGCCAGTGGATCGGCCATGACCTCTACGCCCTTGGTATCATCTTCCAATTCGACGCCGACCGGATGCAGCATGGCGAAAGCCTCTGCGGTCTGGCGGCCGGGCAAGGCCCAGGCGGGAGCTTTGACGCCGATGTCCTGATATTCTTTGGTGAAGGCGATCTGCTCCCGAATACTGTCGGCTGCCTTTGTCATCCTATTGAGGTACGTCTGCAATGTCGCATCTTTCTCTTTGAGCTTGCACAGCTCAATATATCCAGAAAGGGCGAGGACCTGATTGAAGACATCGTGTCGTGTGATGCTATTCAGCATGCTCAGTTTCTCGCTCGCCTGCTGCAGCGCCCTTTCCATGGCGTGCCTTTCTGTGATGTCATAGGTCCCTATGATCCACCTCTTATCTCCGAGGTGATGCATCGAGCGCAAGGAGATCATTGTGCGGCGTGCCTCTCCCCCTAGGGCTCGGACGGTGACCTCCGCATTTTCCACGAATCCCTGTGCTCTTGCCGTCTCCATGATCCTTTGCAGTTCACCTTCTAGGATGAATAGAGTGCCCAGGGTTTGTCCTTGTTTCAACTTCAGGTCGAAGAACACCATTGCCTTGTGATTGGCATCGAGAATGTACGTGCCATCATCATCAGTTATCATCAACGGGAATGGGGCCGCGTCCACCAGCAGACGCAGGGTCTCCTCGTTCTGTCGCAGCAACTCCTCTGTCCGTTTGCGCTCGGTGATATCGCGCGCCACGGCCAAGGATACGGGGCGACCCAGGAACTCGATCCTGCGAGCGTTGATCTCCACAGGAACGAGCGTTCCATCACGACGTAATTGCTCCTCCTCGAACTTGGCTCTTCCTTCCACCTTCATCTCCAAGTAGATGCGCTCCAGGTCCGATGGGTTTCTATTGGGCGCGAATTCCTGAGGGGTCAAGTGCAACAACTCTTCGCGCGAGTAGCCTAACATCTGGCACGCTGCATCGTTCACGTCGATGATGGCGCCAGGTTTGAAATCAGGACTTAGCTCGTTGATGTATATGGCGTCGTTGACGCTGTTGAAGATCTCGCGGAATCTGGACTCGCTCTCTTTGAGCGTCTCCTCTGCCCGCTTGCGCTCGGTGATGTCTAAAAAGGAGACCACCGCCCCCACGATCCTGCCATCCTGTATCTTCGGATGGGACCAATATTCTGCCGGGAAAGAAGTGCCATCAGATCGCCAGAGCACCTCATTGTCCAGGTGGGCACTCTCCCCTTGGAGCAGGGCCTTGGAGATCTTACAATCCTCCAACTCATAACGGCTTCCGTCTGCGTGCTTTCCATGGATCAGCCAGTGCATGCTCTTGCCCAGTAGGTCCCCAGGACGATCGTACCCGAGCAGGCGCTGGCAGGAACTGTTGCAGAAGGTGCAGTTGCCCTCGAGGTCCAAGCCGTAGACGGCCTCGGCCGCAGAGTTGAGCAGGAGACGTATCTCCTCTTCGCTGTCGCGCAGCGTGGCCTCGGCCTGCTTGCGCTCGGTGATGTTCCAGTTCGTGCCGACCATGCGCAACGGTCTGCCAGTTGCATCGCGTTGCACCAATGCGAGGGCTTGAATATGGCGGATGGTCCCGTCTGGCCAGAGAACGCGAAACTCGGTGTCATACTCTTTCTCTCCGCGCAGCGCCATTTGTATCTCTTCATCGCCCCTCTGAACGTCTTCCGTATGAAGACTTGCCTTCCAGGCCTCATAGGCGCCCCCGAATCGGCCCTCTTGGATGCCGTACAGCTTGAACATCTGACTATCCCAGGTCAGCTTGTTGTTGACAACGTCTAAGTCCCAGATGCCGACGCCGCCTGCGCGCGTGGCCAGCGAAAGGCGTTCGGAGAGTTCCATTAGCCGTTTTTCAGTCTTCCTCCTGATCAGCATCGTCCCGACCAGTCTAGAGTAGATCTCGACCAGATCCTCATTTGCAAGCTTGGAGCCAGAGGGCATGATCAGGGTAAAGTCGCCAAGCATGTGGCCATCCCTCTCGATCTTGATGACCGCTGCCTCCCCAGTGCGGAAAGTCCTTTCGATCAGGTACATGATAGGACTGGGGACGATATCGCCAGATAGAGCTCTCAGTGAGGCGAACTTGGTGATGGTTCTCCCCTCGATCTTCTTCGCCCTTTCCGTATCGTGTTTCCAGGTTTTCCCAATGGCATCGAATCCGAGGAACTTTCTCCCCCGCTCGGTGATGAAGTCATCCTGCTTGTCGTGAATCGATGACCCCCTCGTCCTGGGTCTTCTCCTGGTGATCGCGATGGCCACGGTCGTGTACTCGCTCCCGTCGTCATTATAGAGATTGAACGCCCCCATCTTCGCCCCGGACATCTTGGTCACGGTCTCGGCGATGAACTCGGGGTCCATCTCCCCCGGTGATTCCTTAAGGAAATCCTCCGAGGCCTCGACCAGATCCTTCATCCTATCGACGATGGGTTCTGAGCTCTTGACCTCGATGAGATATCCGCAAACCGCATCACCTTGAACGAACTGTCTCCATTCCAGGGTGAGATAGGTGCCGTCCTTGGCGACTAATCGGTTCAGCAGTTCGTCAGCGAAATCCGCGTTCCTTGAATCGGACAACCACGCCCGTGATCTTCCTAGGTCATCTGGGTGTATGATATCGAAGATCGATCCACCGACGCCTATCCCCTCGAACCCATGCGTGCTTTCCCATTCCTTTCCAGTTCGCACGATCTTGCCGTTCATGTCCACCATGAGCATGGCGTCGATGTCCGTCAGGACCATTTCTGGAAGGATATCGTGCGATGGTTCTCCGTTCTCATGTGGCACCATCGCCGCATGCATTCTTGAGTTCGATCCACTGAGCTTCAGGATCTCCAGCGTCTGCTCGGTGATGTCCCGGGCGTTGCCCTCCAGACCGACGAACGTGCCTGCCCCGTCCCATATAGGAACGGCATTTGAGGTATGCCAGCGCCAGGAGCCGTCGGCGTGCCGCACTCGGTATTCGATGCCGGATTGTCGTTGTCCGGTATCGGCTGCTCTTTGCAGGAAGGACGTGCACCTATCGAGATCGTCCGCATGTACGAATTGCTGGAACTTCTTTCCCACCACCTCGTCTACTGGATGCCCGAGGAGCGCGGTCCAGCTGGGAGAGGCAAAGGTGAAGGTCCCATCTGGCGTGACGGTGTAGATGATGTCGTGGCTGCTCTCGATCAAGAGGCGGTATTTCTCCTCGCTCTTTCGCAGTGCTTCCTCCATCCGTTGGCGTTCCGTGATATCCCGCACTACGCAGATCATGCGTCCTCCTTCGGTGATGGTCAAGGACAGCTCCTGGGGGAAGAGACTGCCATCTTTGCGTCTGCCCATGGCCTCCCCTCGCCAAGCTCCTTGGGCGCTCAGCTCCGGCATTATCTGTCGTCTGAAGCGGTCCAGTTCCTTGGTCTCATAGAGGCAATGCCAGGTGCGTCCGAGCAGCTCCTCCTCCGAATCGTAGCCATAGGTACGCAAATGCGCCCGGTTGAGATACCAATACTTCTCGTCGGGTCCGAGCAAAGCAATTCCATCTACACTCTCGTTCATCATCCGTACGGCCCCTTCCGCCCGCTTGCGTTCGGTGATGTCAGCATCACTGCCCTGGTAGCCCCGGAGGGTTCCGTCTTTGTGCAGCAGGGGGATGCCATCGGTAGTGACCCACATGGTCCGGTCATTCTTTGTTTGCACGGGGTTGACCAGGTCATGGAAGCGCTCCTTGCGTTCGAAGATGGCGAAGACCGCTTTTTTAAAAGTCTCTCGGTCGGATATGGGATGTAGGTCGTAGAAGTGCTTCTTGCCCACCAGTTCATCTGGACGATATCCCCAGACGGCCTCGGACACATGACTGACGTAGGTGAAGAGGCCATCCGCGTCGACTTCCCAAGCGATGGTGCCGGCATGCTCGGCCAATCGGTCGAACCGGGCCTCGCTCTCACGCAGCGCCTCCTCTGACCGATGCTTCTGCACCACTGTCCTGATCCGGTGTTCCAATTCGGCGTACTGGGGTGCAGGATTCCCTCCTTTCTGCAGGTAGGAATCAGCGCCGTTGTTGAGCGCTTCGATAACGACCTCTTCCCGACCTTTGCCCGTGAAAAGGATGAACGGTATCGAATCCCCCTGTTCGCGCAGCGATTTGAGGAATTGGATGCCATCCTCGACAGGCATCTGGTAATCGGAAACGACGGCATCATAATATCTCTGACCGAGGGCAGTCCTAGCCTCCGCGACAGAGCAGACGGCGTCAACTTCCATGGCTTCTGACGATTCCAGGAAATGCTTCGTCAGCGTGCAAATGTCTGGTTCGTCATCGACTGCTAGGACATGGATCGAATGGATAGGTGACATGAATGCGTAAGTTACTAACAACAGGTCTCTTTTTAAAAGGTCGTTCCTGGGCGGTGTGGACGATAATTGGCCCCTGGGATATGTGGCCAATGCCCAATGTGTTGTCAAATGGAGCGAGTATTCGGGCGTGCCCTCAAGATCTGCCATTGCCCATTGCACGTCACAGATATCACGATGCCAAACCTATTACGCAGAGCTTCTTTTCGATCCTGTGTGCGTGAAGGATCACACCATGTCACAGGTGCTAGAGGAAGATCCTTGGAGAGGCCGAATAGGGGATCAGATAGGATCGAACCGCCCTCTGCAATTCGTCATCCGCGTCGGTCTAAGTGACAACCAGGGCTATGGGGGAGCCATCCGCAGGAATGTGGGTACAATCATCCGCGTTCAGCTTGAAACCTCAATGTCCGAGGCCATGTTGAAAGGCTAGCATTTGAAAAGGCCTGTGCTCAGGTATTTCTCGCCCCGATCCGGAAAGATAGTGACGATGATGCCGGAGTCGATCTGTTTGGCGATCTCGATGGCAGCGTACAGGGCAGCCCCGCTGCTCATGCCGACGAAAACTCCCTCTTGCTTAACGATCTGGCGCGCCATTTCGTAAGCCACTTCCGTCTCGACCATGATGGTGCGGTCGATCTTACTGGGGTCGTAGATGGCCGGGACGATGGCCTCCTCCATGTTCTTCAACCCCTGGATATAGTGACCTTTCACAGGGTGGGCGCTGACCACCTTGATGTGGGGGTCATGCTCCTTCAATGCTTTCCCCACTCCCATGATGGTGCCTGAAGTTCCCAGCGCCGAGACGAAATAGTCGATGTGGCCGCCGGTCTGCTTCCAGATCTCGTCCCCCGTCGTCTTGTAGTGCGCTATCTTATTGTATTGATTGGAGAACTGGTCGGGCATGAAGTACTTGTCCGGGTTGGACCGGACCAGCTCCCTCGCCATCCTGATGGCGCCGTCAGTGCCGTACTTTCCCTCGCTCAAGGTGACGGTGCCTCCGAACGCCTTGATCATCTGCCGCCTCTCCATGGAGACGCCATCGCTCATGACGATCTCCACATCATACCCTTTGATGGCCCCGATCATGGCCAAGGCCACGCCCGTATTGCCGGAGGTGGGTTCGATGATGGTCTTGCCCTTGGTCAGTTGGCCCTCTTCTTCCGCTTGCTGGACCATGCTCAAAGCGATCCTATCCTTGATGCTTCCCGTTGGATTGAAGCCCTCCACCTTGGCAAATATCGTGGTGTTCTTGTTCGGATTGAGCCGGTTTATCTTCACCAGGGGGGTGTTGCCTATCGACTCTAGGATGTTCTCACTTGAACCAGCAGATGGCCTTTTCATGTGATGCTCTCTGGGGAAGAGTGAAGCGCGGTTATAATAACCATATTGCAGCCACGGAGTGACTGAAACCCGCAGTCTAGATTCATAGGCGCGGGGAGATGGTTTCAAAGACGTCCCGGTCTTTCAAAGTATCACTGGTCAAAGGGTACGCCGTCTATCAGTCGACGCGACCGCAATACCTCGCCGCACTTGGGGCATTGATGATTGAGGCGGGTCACTTCCATCTTCAGGGTGTTCATGGCCATGTGGTCATAGAACATCAGGTTACCGGGCTTCTCGATCAATTCCTCTTCCGCCCCTTCCCAACCGCACGCGAAGCATCTTAGCATTGGTCTCAGTACAAATTCATACAACCAACGAGGTAAATACTTTGCTAGAACCCATCCGGGGCATCTCGACCCGGATGCGGTCTTGGTTACTGCTCCCCTCGGTCCAAGGTTGCTCGAGCTCCAAGGGACTAGCGCCTAATCGTGGCTCTTATAGTTGCCACTGCACACGACATAGTAGTTGCCGTCGCTCCCCAGGACCAGTTGATAATAGGTGACCTTGAAGTACAGGTTCGTCTGGGTAGGGTTCATGTACACGTACTCCACCCACCCAGTATCGTTCGCCAGTGCTCCTGAGACGATCAGATCGCGGAACGGTTTGCCGGTGACGTCGGTCTTGCCCTTGAAGTTGACACCGGCCACCATGGGGTTATCTCCGTTGGCGACCACGGTCACGTTCGTATCATAGACGAAAGTATACAGCCCCGGGTTCGCAGGGTCGACGTAGGGTGCTTCTCCTGCGTTGATGCGTCGCAATGCGTCAGATGCGTTCCCCTGGATCGCGGCCGCAGTATTGTTCACCAGACTCATCACGGCCTCATCGGTGAACGTCTGTGAGGTATAGCAGACCCCCAGATATCGATAGATGATCCGCTCGTACTCGCTGATCCCCTGTGCGTCCGGTTGATAACGTACGAATTGGATCGCGTGCTGGAATGCGTTGACCAATGCGTCCGGCACGTCCCGGCTGAAGATGAAATAGAAGTCATTCTCGCTCAAGGTATACACCACGCCAAAGTCGTCGGGATTCAACCCCGCCTTGGTCATCTCGTATCTGCCCGTGAGATCGCCTGTCGCCCACAGATCGACCTGCCCGGCGGCTAGCAGCTGCAGCAGATCGCGGGGGAGCGCCGCGGGAATGATGTGGGACGCATTCACCCCTTTGTCGGCGAGGAGCTGGTTCTCGATGGTGGCTGCCACCGCGCCGATCCTGTACTTGTCGAGGTCGGCTGGAGTGGTTATGGTGATATTGTCGCTCAGGCGGGCGTAGAGCACGAAGCTGGATTTGGTGAATGGGCCCGCCCATTTATAGAGCGCCTCGCGCGCAGGTGAGCGGACGATGGAAAAGACGACGGTGCCATTATTGCCCTGTGCCCGTTGGAACGCCTCCGCCAGCGGGACGATGCTCACATTATCTCGAGTCCGGTTCACCCCCAGATTTCTGAAGACCGCCTCCAGTATCTCGACGGATGCGCCCGAAGCATTCCCCTCCTTCAGGTAATTGAAGGGCGCCCATTCCTCGGTGAGATACTCCAGATTGGCCAGGCCGATGGATGGGATGTATTTGCCTAGGATGCGCTCATAGCTGCTGACCCCTTTCGCGTCCTTCTCCTGCTTCAGGGAGTCCATTGCCCGTTGGAACGAGCTCACGATGGAATCAGGAACGTCCCTGCTGAACGCATAATAGCAGTCGATGCGGTTCAAGGCATAGGCGACTCGGAACGAGTAGTAGTCCTTGGTTACCTGTTGCGTAATGTAGCGTCCGACGACCTCCGGGTAGCACCAGAGGTCTATGTCGCCGCGGACCAGCTTCTGGATGAGAACGGAGACATTGGTGTCGAATATCAGCTGGCTAGCTTCGACCCCGGATGCAAGCAGCTGTGAGGTCGCGGCATCGTCGGTGATCACTCCGATCCGATACCCTTGGAGATCGGTCGAGTTGTTGATGACGATCGTTCTGTCCCACCCCGCGAAGAGGACGTACTTGTCCATGGAAATGGGGCCGGCCCATTTGAAGGACTGCTCCCTCTCAGGCAGGCGGAATGTGGAGAAGAGCACGGTCTTGCTGGAGTTCATGGCCGCCTGGTATCCGACCGTCCAGGGCACGAGATTCACCTTGTCCGGCGTGATCCTATCCCCCATTTTAGCGGTGATCTCTCCTAGGAGGTCCACCGACGCCCCCTGCAGCGTACCATTCTCCCGGTAGTTGTAGGGTGGGAATTCCTCGGTGTAGAAGGTGAGGGCGCTGATATGGTCCTTGGGCGGTTGCATGACATAGGCCGATGTCAGAACGAGGGCGCCCACGACCACCAGAACCAGAACGAGATACGCATATCGCCGCGACGCCCTTGGCATGCCACAGAAGCTAGTGCCATGCTATTTTATGATTCGTACTTTCTTTTCCGGTCTAAGGGGCCGACCCCTCACCAGAACGAACTCTCCATTCATCTTGGAGCAGAGCGAAGAAGAGTTGATCCTCGTAGCGGCCATGGAAGAACACGCGTTCGCGCAGCGCCCCCTCTGATCTGAAACCTAACCTGAGCAGCAGCTTCGTGGACCGTTCATTGGATGCAAGCGGGTCGGCCTCGATCCGATGCAGTCCCAGTTCGAGGAACCCGTAGGCTATGAGCGCCTCCAAAGCCTCCCTCATCAGACCTTGGCCCCCGTGGTCTGGGTGCAATTCGTAGCCCAGCTCCGCGCACTGAAAGCTCGGATCGAAATTCCAGAAACAGCACTCGCCGATCGCCGCATCATCGCTCTTAAAGGTCAGAGCCCAGGTCATCGATCCCCGACGGCCGTAGTCGGCCAAATTGCGCTCGATCCAGGCTCTGGTCTCTTGCACCGAGAGCTGCGGGTCCTGTCCGAAGCACCTCGAGGAATCCGCATTGGACTTGAAAGAGAAGGCCGCCTCGGCATCGGCGGTCGTGATCGGGCGGATACACAACCTGGCGGTCGTCAAGGTCTCCAGATGAGAGAACGCCGCGTCGAGGGTCATCGACCTCGGACCGCGTCTCCCTCGATAAATAGGTTCAGCTCTGCCCTTTTCTTATGATCCCCCAAGGATCAAGGCGGACGAGAACCACCGCATCAGCAAGGCCGTGGTATCCCAGGCCAAAGGCACCGGACGTGGAATTGCGTTGGAGGAGCTGACGCACATCAACGTCCGGTCAACGGTTGCGAAGGCGCAACGGGATTCTAGGTCGAAGTGGGCGTTCTCGCAACTCCGTCTGTTCATCGCCTACAAGGCGATGCTGGCAGGCATTCCGTTGGTCATCATCGACCCGAAGAACACCAGTCGTCAGTGTAGTGCCTGCGG
>CAZCNG010000064.1:0-11896 GCA_964500045.1 uncultured Methanomassiliicoccaceae archaeon | reverse complement strand
CGGCACGCAAGGGCAAGATGATGCTCGCCGGCGTCGTGCAGGGATCCATCTATCCAGACCTCAGAGAGGAATGCGCCTCGGTGCTCTCGGGCATCGATGCGGACGTGCATCCCATCGGCGGTGTGGTGCCGCTCATGGAGCAGTACCGCTACTCCGATCTCGTCGACGTCATCATCGCCAGCAAGAAGGGGCTGACCCCGGCCCGGCCTGTGCACCTGTTCGGCGCGGGGCATCCGATGATCTTCGCCCTAGCGGCGCTGCTGGGCTGCGACATGTTCGACTCCGCCTCCTACGCCAAGTACGCCCGCGACGGCCGCTACATGTTCAATGAGGGCACGATGCACCTGGTGGACATGAAGGGATTGGAATGCGAGTGCCCCGCCTGCGTCGGAAAGACCATCGATTCCCTGAAGGCGCTGCCAGCACACGAGAAGCTGCGCACACTGGCTGCGCACAACCTGCACGTTTGCAGCATGGAGATCCGTCGGGTCAAGAGGGCTATCCGCGAGGAGAACCTATGGGAACTGGTGGAGAGAAGGTGCCGCGCGCATCCCGCTCTGTTAGATGGACTGCGCCGCCTCAAGGCACACCAGGAATACCTGGAAGTCTACGAGCCGCTCTCGCGCGACGGCGCCCTGTTCTACACCGGATCGGAAACGTTGGCACGGCCGGCCTTCCTCCGCTATGAGCGCAGGATGAAGGAACGATACCAGCAGCCGATGACCAAGGTGTGCGTCGGTTTCGAGGAGAGGGACAAGCCCTACTCGCGCGTCCATGCGGAGGAAATGGCTAGGATATCCAAGGTCGCGGACGCGCACTTCATCGTCATGTCCCCCTTCGGCCCGGTGCCGATGGAGATGGACGAGGTGTACCCGCTGGCGCAATCATTGTTCCCTGCCATAAAGGACCGCGAGATGGTGGACCACATCAAGGAATCGATGGAGGAGTTCTCGCACCGCCAGCAGTATGGCATGTGCGTCGTGTACGACGGCGAGCAGACCGAAGAAACGCTCGCCAGCATCGCCCGCGGCATTTCCTCCTTCGATATAGACGTGGCCCGCGTGCGCGCCGTGGCCGACTACCAGTTCGGCAAGGGGGCGGCCGACGCCATCTTCGACGGACCGTTGCAATTGGTGAAGTCGAAGAACACCGACCGCATCCGCAACGTCATCGTTTCCGGCGAGCATGTCATGAGTTTGAGGGCCGAGGACGGCCTCTACTCGCTGCGTGCACCCGGCGCCAGGCGCCTGCACAAGGGACTCCCCGCACCCCGCCTGAGGATCGTCGTAAAGGCAGACTCCGTTCCCTTCAACCGCGAGGGCAAAAGCGTCTTCTGCACCTTCATCACCGAAGCGGACCCGGCGCTGCGCATAGGCGATGACGCGCTGATCGTTGACGAGAACGATGAGCTGATCGCCATCGGCAGACCCATGCTGACGCGCACCGAGATGCTCAGTATGAGAAAGGGAATGGCCGTCAAGGTAAGGGAAGGCATCCCTAAGGCTTGAGCTCGCCGACCGATTCCGCGAGGCGCAAACAGGCCAGCAGATCTTCGACGGTGCGGAGCAGGGAACCCAGTGTCGCCGCGTCGGTGCTGAGGTGCAGGCAGCTACCATTCAACTCGGCCTTCACGTAGGGGCCGTTGTCCAGCTCGATCGCCTTGAGCAGCGTCCGAGCCTTTTCTGCGGAACCCAGGTCCAGCACCATTTCGCAGCTTGCCTTCATAGCGCACCAGATGAGAGGAGTAGCCCCGGCCTGATTCGAACAGGCGTCACCGGCTCCAAAGGCCAGCATGATTGACCACTACACTACGGGGCTGTGATTGTGGCGAACGCTTGCTCGTATATATTAGCTATCGGCAGACGTGGCGCTTCCTTCCCTTCCCTGTTTGCAGGGCTCGCTGGGCGATGGCGAAGGTCCTTCGGACGTGCACCAACTGAGCGCATCTCCTCGGACCCAGATGTGGCCAGAACGATTGATGCGACCGACAACCGAAGAGGAAGCATTAATATCGCAGACCGATGTGGGAAGCCAACTCCACGCCGTTAAGGCTGGGAGAAGCGGGTGCTGTACAATGATGCAAAGGTCGGGGGCCGCGACGATAATGGTATTGTTGATGATGACTTGCGCGGCCATGGTGACCTTCGCCGCGGAACCCGCGCTTGCAGACCAGCAGGTCTACAAGGATCAAGGTTTCTCTTATACTCTGGAGGGAACCCCCGCCGTAGCTAACCTCACAGCCTACTGCTACGGAGGGTCTACTGGCCCCTTGGTCGTACCGGCTACGCTAGGAGGATATCCCGTCGCTCATATGGGCGACAATGCGTTCAAGGATCAATATGGCATAACCAACGTGACCTTGCCCGACAGCTTGATTACTATCGGAAATCAGGCATTCTATGATTCGACCATCACCTCCATCAACATTCCCCGCAACGTCACCTCCATCGGCATCAATGTCTTCACAAAATGCCCTCGGTTGGTCTCCATCAATGTCGACCCCGCCAACCAGCATTTCGCTGATTCCAGCGGTGTTCTCTACAACAAGGGGCTCACCACCATCATCCTCTGTCCAGAGGGCTGGTCCGGACCCTTTGTCATGCCGAGCACCGTCGTCACCTTGACCAATCTCGCCTTCTGGGATTGCCAGCTGCTCACATCGGTCACTTTCTCCAATGGAGTGACGAGCATTGGCGACGACATGTTCCAGGATTGTAGTGGCCTGCTGTCCGTCTCCTTCGGGAGCGGGTTGAGGAGCATAGGCAACCAGTCGTTCATTTCGTGCACCGGTCTCACCACCATCAGCTTCCCCGCTAGCTTGCAGAGCATAGGGGCCTCTGCTTTCAATGGATGCTGGGGACTCAACACCATCAGCTTCCCCGCCAGCTTGCAGAGCATAGGACGATCTGCCTTCGGTGGTTGCTCGGGAGTGGCTAGCATCACGATACCGGATGGCGTCACCGAGATCGACGCCTCTGCCTTCTCCAGCTGCCTGTCACTGCAGTCCGTCCACCTAGGCAAGGCATTGGCCTCTTTCGACCCTAGCGCATTCAACTTCTGCAGCGCCCTGACCTCCATCAGCGTCGACCCCGCCAACCAGCATTTCGCTGATTCCAGCGGCGTGCTCTGCGACAAGGGGCTCACCACCATCATCATCTATCCGCTGGCCAAGTCCGGACCCTTTGTCATGCCGAGCACCGTCGTCACCCTATACGGTTCCGTGTTCTCCAATTGCGCCCAGCTCACCTCGATCAGCATTTCCAATGGGGTGACGAGCATCGGCGACAACATGTTCATGGGATGCTCTGGCCTCCGCTCGGTCTCCTTCGGGACCGGGCTGAAGGCCATAGGCAATCAGTCATTCTTGTCCTGCGGCGGTCTCACCACCATCAGCCTGCCCAACGGCCTCCTTAGCATAGGACACTCCGCTTTCAATAATTGCTGGGGGTTGACCGGCATCACGCTCCCGGATAGCCTCACCTACCTGGACACCTCCGTCTTCTCCGGGTGCACGGCATTGCAGTCCGTCCACATAGGCAACGGACTGTCATATATCGGCGATGGCTCCTTCTCCGACTGCACGGCCCTGACCTCGATATCGTTCGGAACCGGCGTCACTGCCATCGGCAGCACTGCATTCTCTGGTTGCACCGCGCTTACCCAGGTGACGGTGCCGAATTGGGTGCAGACCATCAGCGCCGGCGCGTTCAATTCCTGCAGCAAATTGACGTACGTGACGATCGGCCAGGGAGTGACATCGATCGGTGCTGGCGCCTTTGCGGCCACCAACCTCGGTGCGATAACGATCCCGGACTCTGTGACCAGCATAGGAAATTCTGCTTTCTGCCAATCCTGGGGGCTGCAGAGCGTTTCCCTCGGGACCGGATTGATGGCGCTCGGTGACTATGCTTTTTCAGAAACTGGTCTGCTCTCAATAGTCATCCCGGACAATGTGACCTACATAGGCCAGTACTGCTTCCAGAATTGCCCCGCCATGACCTCTGCCACCCTGGGCAGCTCGGTGGACACGATAGAATGGCGCTCCTTCACCAGCATCCCAGGGCTGGCCAACATATACTTCCGCGGTCTGACCACGCCCTGGGTCAATAGCGATAGTAACTCTCCCTGGACCCAATTCAGCGGCTATCCGAACGGTCCGACCGGACATGCCTACGCGGCATCCAATTTCCCCACGCCTGGCAATGCCTTCTACGGATTGAACATGGGGTCATATCTGACCACCTCACCCCTCCGGCCGACCAATGCGACCGCCTTGCCTGGTAATGCAGAGGCTTTCCTCAATTGGACGCCCCCGACATTCAACGGCGGGGCCCCGGTCACCGGATACAAGATCTACTGGGCGGTGTTGGGACAGGCCTACGCCTACCACACCACCGTCACCTCCACCTCCTATGCGGCCACGGGACTGTCCAATGGCCAGACCTATGTATTTAGGATCACAGCGGTGAACTCGGTAGGCGAGGGACCGGTGAGCTTGACCCTCACGGTCAAGGCAGGACTGCCCCAGGCCCCGCAGGCACTTGCGTCGGCCTACGGCACCAATATGGTGACCCTTGCCTGGACGGCGCCGACCAGCACGGGTCTGACCCTGCAGGGGTACGTCGTCTATAGGTCCAGCTCGGCAAGCGGAGCGTACTATCAGATCGCCACGCCTTCCACGACCGCGTTCGTGGACACCGACCTGGCCCCGGGCCAGACCTACTGGTACAAGGTCAGCGCGCAGAACTCGTTCGGAGAGGGGACCACGTGCGCCCCGGTCTCGGCCGCTGGGACGGTCGCGGGCCAGCCCATGGGGCTGAACGCCACCGCAGGGGACGGTGCGGTCCAGCTCTCCTGGAGTGCGCCGTCGGGCAGTGCCTGGACGGCTGGCGATTACTATGTGATCTATCAGAACAACGTGTCCCTGCCAAACTACTTCACTGTGGCGTCCGCGACCATCTCCGGCCTCACCAATGGGCAGCAGTACTCATTCTCCGTGGCCATGCATAATGTGTGGGGCATCGGAGCCAAGAGTGCCACAGTGACCACCATACCATACACGGCGCCCGACGCGCCGGCATCGATCACTGCGACCCCAGGCAACTGCCTGGTGAACTTGGTCTGGACCGCTCCCACGTCCGGGGGGATGCCGATCGACTACTACGTCGTCTACCAGGACGGGGTGGCGCTGGCCTCGCATTTCGCCACCAATAGCGCCAATGTCACCGGACTTGCCAATGGTCGGCATTACGCGTTCACCGTGGCCGCGCACAACGCCGCCGGCCTCGGAACGCAGAGCTCTGCCATCATAGCGACGCCCTTCACGGCGCCGGACGCACCGACGTGGCTCGGCGCCGTTCAGGTCAGCATCTATGTGCTCAACCTGACCTGGGCCGCGCCGGCCTTCGACGGCGGTGCGGTCGTCGACTACTATCAGATCAGCCAGGACGGCCGTGTTCTCATGGGGACGTTCACAGGCAACTTCGCCCTCATCGGCGGCGTCCTGCCTGGCATCTCTTCCTCCTTCGTTATCTTGGCGCACAACGCCGCGGGATTCGGGGCGCAGAGCGCGGTCCTGCAGGCCATGACCGTCAACGTGCCTGGTGCGCCAGGCAATTTGACCGCGACGGTCAACGGAACGAACATCACCCTAGTTTGGAGCGCACCGACCTACGATGGCGGGGCGGCCATCATCCAATATGGCATATACCGCGGCACCAGCGCCGGCGGCGAGGGAAGCACAGCCATCCTATCAGTGAACAGCACCACGCTGCAGGCGACGGATACCAGCGCGGTCACGGGCACCACCTACTACTACGTGGTGAGAGCGATCAACTCGCAGGGTTCCGGATCCGCCTCGGGCGAGATTTCCGCTGCCTTGATGGCACCAGGGGCACCGACCAGCCTGACCGTTGTCTCGTCACCGGGACATATCGGTCTGACCTGGACCGCGCCGGTCGACAGTGGCAGTTCGGCGGTCCTGTACTACCAGATCTTCCGGGGCGGCAGCTCCGGGGCGGAGGGTTCGGTGCCCTTCGATGTGGCGAGCGGGACATACTACAATGACACCAGCGTGTCTGCGGGACAGACGTACTATTACATCGTGAAGACGGTGAACTCACAGGGAGCTGGCTCCGCATCCAACGAGGCCTATGTCGTGCACCACCGGACCCTGAGCGAGCCGGAAGCGACGGCTGGCAACAGCACGGCCATGTACGCCACCATAATAGTCGGGCTCATGGCCCTGGCGGCCTTCGTGCTGGTGGGCCGCAGAAGGGGATGGTGATCAGACCCCATCCCTGGCTCCCGCGGTGGAGTGGAAGGATGTCGACCGGGGATCGACTGAACGGACATGCAGATGACAACCATTATCATTGCAGAATGTAAGCTAGAATAGAGTTTCAGAACAACGGATGGCTTGGGGAGCTGGGGGACGGTGCGCAGGATTCTAGGTCCGATGGTGGGGAAGGCAACGCTAGCGTTGATCGTCGTGACATTGCTGGCGTCGGTCGCAGGAATGGCGGCAGGGGCGCCGGGAAGCGAGCCGGGACCTCCGATCGATCTTGACGCGGTGGCAGGGCCGGAGTGCGTCCATCTGACCTGGGATGCGCCAGCGGACAGCGGCGGTTCGGCGATTCGATATTATGAGATCTACCGAGCGGACGGAAGCGGTTCGGAGATATGCCTGGGCAGCTCGGTGGGGACAAGTTATGATGACAGCCGCGCCCTGGGCGGGCAGACGTACAATTACTTTGTCAAGGCGGTCAACAGCCATGGCCTTGGACCTTCCTCCATAATTGACTCGGCGAATGTGATCGATCCCTGGAAACCGACGGGCCTGACGGCACTGACCGTGGGAAGCCCATGGAATCCACCATACTATCTACACCTCAACTGGACCGCACCGGTCGGAGACGGCCTGGGGTGGATCTTCCAATACTACATCCTGCGGGGGGACGAGTCCGGGAAGGAAGAAACCCTCGACACGTCCCTTGAGACGAGCTATGATGATCATGACACAGATTGGCAGCCCTGCTTCTACCAGGTGATAGCGTTTGTTGTGTATAGGGACCGATCGCTCCTCGGACCAGCATCGAATGAGTGCTATGCCTCCCTAGGCTGTGGGGCAACGACCGGCCTGACCGCCGCAGCGGAACCGGGGTGCATACACCTGAATTGGACCGCACCGACCTGGGTCACCATTACCCCAATCATCGGCTACACCATCTGGCGGAGCGACCGATCGGGTGGATATTCCTTATGGGAACCACTGGCCGAATATGATGGGCTGGAAACCAACTATGACGATCGCACCGTGGGCCATCAGACTTACTACTACATCGTCAGGGCCAGGGATTGGATGAGCATGGGATTGGCCTCAAATGAGGCCTCGGCGGGCTTACGGCTGCCGAATGCGCCAACGGGATTGGCCGCGACGGCTGAATCTGGAAATGTCATCAAACTGACCTGGACCGCTCCGTTCGACAGCGGCAGCGCAGGGATCGACCACTATGAGATCTGGCGCGGAGACAGCTCCGGCGCGGAAGTACTGATCGGTAGCATGAATGGGACGAGCTTTGGTGACCATACGGTCGCCGTTGGACGGGCTTATTTTTATCTTGTGAAAGCGCACAATATGTTCGGCCCCGGGCCGGCTTCGAACGAGGTTGCGATCCTCGTAGGAAGGCCTGGTGCGCCGACTGGCTTGACCACGGGGCCGGGACCAGATCATATTCATCTAGCATGGACCGCACCCACCGTGAGCGGCGCTGCCGCGGTCATCGAATATGATATCTGGCGCGGAGGTGGTTCCGGAGCGGAGTCTTTCCTCGCCATAGCAGAGGGGACGAACTATGATGACCATGGCGTCGCTGTCGGGCAGGTTTATTATTATTTTGTGAAGGCGCATAATGTGTTTGGCCCCGGGCCGGCCTCGCAGGAGGCATCCGCATGCCTGCAGTTGCCTGGAATGCCAACGGGACTGACGGCAGCCATCTTTGTGTGGGACATCCGTCTGGCATGGGCCGCGCCGGCCGACAGCGGCAGCTCAGCAATCCAAACCTACGAGATATGGAGGGGAGACAGCTCTGGGACGGAGAGCCTCCTGGACATCTCTGAGGAGACGTGCTACGATGACTATCGGGTGGAGGGAGCTTGCACATACTTCTACTCCGTAAAGGCGGTCAACGCACAAGGGGCCGGACCTGCCTCGAATGAAGTCTCGGCGTGCCTGAGGCCGCCCGGACCCCCAACGGGGCTGACCACCGTCTATGCCCAGGACTGCATCCGTCTTGCTTGGACCGAACCATCGGACAGGGGCAGCGATGATATCCAGTACTATGAGATATGGAGGGGAGACCGCTCCGGCGCGGAGATCATCCTGGCCAACTCAAATGTCGCTGGCTATGATGACCACGCCTCATACTCGCCGCACAAGTACTACTATTTCGTAAGAGCGGTCAACGCATATGGTGCTGGACCCGCCTCCAATGAGATATCCAAGATCGTGGGGCCGCCTGATGCGCCGATAGGCCTGGACATCGACATAACCTGGTACAAAGAGCATATAGCACGCCTTTCGTGGACCGTGCCGGCGGACAATGGTAGCTCATCCATTCAACGATACGAGATCTGGCGCGGAGACAGCTCCGGCACGGAGAGCCTCCTGGACACCTCGACTGCTACGAGGTATGATGACAATAGTGTGCACTATGCAGAGCAAGCATACTACTACTTCGTGAAAGCGGTCAACGCGCAGGGTGCCGGACCTGCCTCGGTCGAATCCCGGATCTTTGCTCGACCTGGGCACATAGACGGATTGACCGCATCAAATATAGGGGATGGGTGGGTCAGACTTGTGTGGGATCCATTCGATTACGGCTGCTCGGACGCTGTGAGATTGTTCATATGGCGCGGCTATTGGGCAGATCATGAAGCAAAAGGGTGGAGTGGGATCCGAGGTCAAGATGTAGCGACAATCCGCACCGCTGAAATGACATCATATTGTGTCCATAATAGCCTATTTCCACCTTCCACCTACATGGATGAGTATTTCTATCTCATCAAGGCCGAGAATGAATGGGGCACATCATTTTCAGATGAAATCGTATTCCGCATACGGAGCGACCAGGCGATTGCTGGACCAAGCGATCTGTCTGCGATCCAGGTAGGGAATTGCGTTCAACTGAGCTGGTCACCGCCCCCCGCCGATCCCAACTCACCGGTCCAATACTATGAGATACACCGCGGCGATGGTTTTGGAGGTGGTGGGGAGGTCTTCTACGCCAGAACGACAGGAACGAATTACTTCGATGACAAGCATCTGACGTTCCATTGGCCATTCCGCTACTTCGTTGTAGCGGTGGACGCAAAGGGTAGGGGTGGGATCTCCAACGAGGCCCTCATCATTCTATTCGAAAACGACCCCAATGATAACTCAGAAGGGCAGGCTCCTGCGAACGACGCCCCGATGTACATCACGGCCGCCATCGGACTCGTGGCCCTGGCCGCCTTCGTACTGGTGGGTCGCAGGAAGGGGTGGTGATCAGGCCACGACCCGGGCCATGAGGTGGGTGCCCTTCGCCCCGGTCACCCGGGCCGTCACCCTCAATTCGACGGTCTCGGCGATGACCACCCGGATGTAGCGGTCATCGCGGGCGATGGTACCGCTCCCCTTGCCCCGTTCCGTGCACAGCACCTCAACATCCGGGCCTTCATACTCCGAGAGCATCTCCTTGCCGAGGCGGAAGCGAAGGGCGGTCATCTCGCGGGAGCGGCCCTTGGCGATCCAGGGGGGCACCTAGGCCTTGGACGTGGCGGCCGAGGTGCCCAAGACGTACCGAGAAACGCGCGATATTGATGGTGCAGGGTCGCACCCGCTCCAGTAGCTCCATGGTGCGCTGGTGAGCCCTCACCCGGAAATCCAGTCATGATGTCGGTGGCCTAGGACATCGCAGGGGCCGCCTTTGTCACGTTGACGAGCGCAGCCAGAGGGCGGGACTGCAGCTGCACACGTTCCCTCTTGGTGTGCAGTAGGTGCAATTGCCCAACATCCCCGAGCAATTGGGAGGATAAGAGAAATGCCCTGCGGCGGCGGAACTTAGCCGTCCTCGTCCCTCCCGAAGCGCGTTTCAATCTCCAGCGCCAGATGGTCGTGTTCGGACGGAGGCACCATCATGATATCCCCGATCTCCGCCAGTAGTCGTTGATGCGATACCACGGCAAACGACCTAGGATTCCCCCTGATACCATTCTTGGATCAGCGAGCGGATGCGCCACATGATCTTCAGCTCGGTCGGCCGATGACCGCGCAGTTGATGACCAGGACGACGTCGGCGTCTTTGGCCGCGTCCACGACCTCATGCCCCAGGAGAGGAGCTGTTCGCGCATGCGCGGCGATTCCCCTCAGTTCACGGTGCAGCCGTAGGCCTCAAGATTGAAGCGCGCATCGAAGCCATGGTCGAGCGATATTTGCAACGCCGCTTGAGGATCTGCACCATCCATCTTCCTTAGAAAGGGATGAATTCAGACCGAAAGCGTCAGCTTTGAATCAGTGATCATGGATGCACCCTGCTGATGACAGGGGCTGCCTGATGGTCTCTCCTTTCTTGGATGGACTGGTGGCGGGATACGGCATCAGCATTCCGCTGGGTGCCATAGCTGTGCTGATCATCAACCAGGCCATGGAACGCGGCCTGCGCTCGGGGTTGTGGGCCGCCGCTGGTACCGCTTCCGTCGACTTCGCCTGTGCCATCATTGCCGTGCTGGCCGGACAGGTGGTCTCTGCGACGTTGGGACCTTACGCGACGCCTCTGCGCGTGCTGAGCGGCACCGTGCTGATCGCGCTCGGCGTCTACGGCATCTGGAAAGCGTGGCGTCCGTTGAAGGGGGAAGATATCGAGCTGGAAAGCGGGAGGGGCACCTTCACGCGATTCTTCATCGTCACTGCTCTCAACCCATTCACCGTGGTCTATTTCACCGCCCTGGTGGTGGGAAATCCATCCCTGGGAGGTGGCTCGGCCTTGGATGGATTGCTGTTCGTAGGCGGTGTCGGCCTGGCCTCGCTCTCTTGGCAGGCCATGCTGGCAGGCATGGGCGCCGCGGCCAAGAGAGCGCTGCCCCCCTCTTTCCGCAGACTCACCTCCATCGGCGGCGGCCTGTTCGTAATCGTTCTGGGCCTCGTCGTGCTGCTCGGATGAGGACCGCTCACGCGACAACGGCATAGGCATCCTCGGCCGCGATCCGAGAAGGTGGTTATTCCATAATGGAGTTAAGTGTTGCCGCGCTGATTACCCTCCATGCCGTCGAAGGTGAGGATCAACATGAACCTGTGCGACAATATCACCTTGGTCGAGGTAGCGCAGAACGAAGCAGGCAACTTCCTGGTCAAAGTGGACACTCCCTGCGACAACGTCCGTGAGTTTGCCCACGGACTGGAGGAATTGAGCATGGCCGACATCACAGACAAGAATGAGGGCAAAGTATTCCAGAAGATGCGGTCGTGCCGAATGAGCGCCAACTGCCTGGTCCCGGCCGGCGTGATCAGCTGTGCCTGGCTTGAGGCAGGTATGATCGCCAAGTCGAACGCCAAGAAGAACAAGAACAACAACGTCGAATTCCTGTTTGACCAGGAATGAAGAATAATATGATCGCCCGGCTGCGCACGCTGCGCTCCTTCCGGCGGTTCACCTTTTCTGCGCCCGCAGTGCTTCAGCGGTCTTAAGGACCAGCAAAGTCTTCGGCTGCGATCTTTCGACCAGCGCCCTGCCCTTCTTGTTGTACCAGTTGCCGGGGTAGGCCTTCTCCGGCTCAAGCTTGAACTGCAGTCCCTGCCGCTTCAGAGCGGCAGCGAGGGCGTCCAGGGTAGGTTCGGGAATGGCAAGACCTCTCGGCACCT
>CAZCNG010000063.1:0-11907 GCA_964500045.1 uncultured Methanomassiliicoccaceae archaeon | reverse complement strand
TTGCTCTTCTCGACGGCGTTCTCCATGGATTGGAGCTTCTTCATGCCGCCCTTGGCGTCCTTCATCCATTCCTTGGCGAACTTGCCTTCGATGATGTCGTCGAGCATCTTCTCCATGGCTGCCTTGGAGGTGTCGTTGATGACCAGGTTGCCCTTGGCCAGCCCGCCGTACTCGGCGGTGTTGGAGACGCTGGTCCACATTTTCATCATTCCGCCGGCCTGGATGAGGTCGACGATGAGCTTCAGCTCGTGGAGGCACTCGAAGTAGGCGATCTCCGGCTGGTAACCCCTCTTGACGAGGGTGTTGAATCCCGCCTCGATGAGCGCGGTGACGCCGCCGCACAGGACGGCCTGCTCTCCGAACAGATCGGAGGTGGCTTCCTCTTTGAAGTTGGTCTCGATGACGCCGGCCTTGGTGGAGCCCAGTCCCTTTGCCAGGGCTAAGGCGATCTTCTTCGCGTTGCCGGTGTAGTCCTGTTCCACGGCGATGAGCGCCGGGACGCCGAAGCCTTCCAGGAACACTTCCCTCTCCCTCGGACCCGGGGCCTTGGGGGCCATCATGATGACATCGACGTTCTTCGGTGGTTTGATGATGCCGAAGGTGATGCTGAATCCATGCGCGAAGTCGAGCGCGGCGCCGTCCTTCAGGTTAGGCAGCACTTCCGCTTTGAAGACGTCTCCCTGGACCTCATCGGGCAGGAGGACCATCACCACATCGGCGCCCTTGACGGCGTCGACGATCTCCGCGACCTTCATGCCATCGGCCTTGGCCTTCTTCCAGGAGGCGCCGTTCTTGCGGACACCGACGACCACATTGAGCCCGCTGTCCTGTAGACACATGGACTGAGCCCGACGTTCTTCGGTGGTTTGATGATGCCGAAGGTGATGCTGAATCCATGCGCGAAGTCGAGCGCGGCGCCGTCCTTCAGGTTAGGCAGCACTTCCGCTTTGAAGACGTCTCCCTGGACCTCATCGGGCAGGAGGACCATCACCACATCGGCGCCCTTGACGGCGTCGACGATCTCCGCGACCTTCATGCCATCGGCCTTGGCCTTCTTCCAGGAGGCGCCGTTCTTGCGGACACCGACGACCACATTGAGCCCGCTGTCCTGTAGACACATGGACTGAGCCCGACCCTGGCTGCCGAAGCCGAGGACCGCGATCTTCTTACCCTTGAGCACGCCGAGGTCGGCGTCCGAATCGTGATAAATCTTAGCCATGAAAGCACCTGGGCTCTGGCAGAGCCAATTCCTCATTAATGAACGCATATTTAATTTATGGGCGGTGCCAGTATCTAAACGGTAGAAAGATTCAATACTTTGCAGCACCGACTGTTCTGCAATGTCCACGGCCAGATGGGCTCATATCTCTCTCGTTCTTCTCATCGCCGCGATGGCGCTGCCGCTGTTTCCTCTAAGCGGAGAGGTCGAGGCCGCATCTGAATTGCCACCCCCCAGTGCAGTGGCTTTGCCACAGTATGGAAACGTCACCATCTCGTTGTACGTTATCAACGTCTACGATTTCCAATACAAGACCGGGAGCTACACCTTCGATTTCTATCTCGAACTGCAATGGACGGACAGCAACATCACCTACCTGGACTGGTACCTGATGAACGGCATGCCCTCATATCCCGGCGCCAAGAATCTTGTATTCATCGACAACACTTCCGCAGTGCGCTCTGAACTTTGGCGGGTGCGCGCAGACCTGAGCGTGCCGATCATGGCCAATGAATATCCATTCGACACCGTGGACCTGCCCATCTCGATCGAGCTCCTCACGCCTTACTTCAACACCAGCCTGCAATGGGATCGGGCGCAGAGCGGTGTGGACCCCGCCTTCAAGATAGTGGGATGGGACATCATCGCGACCACGTATGTCAGTGGCTTCCACGTTTACACATTGAAGTATGACGAACCGCAGGCAGTGATGACCATCACATTGGTGCGGAGTCCGATGGTAGGCTTCATAAATACCATCCTGCCGCCCCTCATCTTCTGCATCGTCAGTGCTTTCTCTTTCTTCCTGCGTTTGGACGAGAGTGGCAGTTTCTCTTTGCGCATCGGGATGAACACCAGCATGATCATCACGGCGGTGCTGTTCAACATCAGTGAGAACGGTCAGATACCACCGGTCACCGACCTGAGCTTCTATTCTCTGTATTTCGTGGCCGTGCTGTGCTTCCTGGCCGGAAACCTGCTGGTCACGATGGTGGAATACATCTATTGGAAGAGGGGGATGAGCCAGCCCCGGATGCGTAACATCAACTTCTGGGGTGCCCTGGCCTGCCTCGTGCTTCCGGCCATCCTGATCGCAGTGGCCATCCTTTCCCTCTCGCCGGTCTGATCAAGGCATGCGCGGTGTGAAGTCGATCGTACTGCTGGAGCAAGCCCCGTTCTTCCAGTTGCAGCGGCCGCGGATGACCTCGCGGGAGCTCTTGCCACCCGGCTGCATGGGCAGAATGTCCTCTTCCGGGTCGACGTGGATGTCGACGACATAGGGGACTCCGGATTTGAGCGCGCCTTTCAGCGCTTCCCTCAGTTCGGACACCTTGTCGACCTTGATGCCGTCGGCGCCGAAGGCGCGGGCCAGGGCCACGAAGTCCGGATTGCGGCGCAGGTCCGTACCGCTGTAGCGTTTGTTGTTGAACAGCTTCTGCCACTGCTTGACCATGCCCAGCCAACCGTTGTTCAGCAGCACGACCACCACCGGCAGGTCTTCATTGACGGCCGTGGCAAACTCCTGGCAGACCATCTGCAGGGAGCCATCGCCGGCGATATCGATCACTTGCTTGTCGCGGTGCGCGTATTTGACGCCGAGCGAGGCCGGGAAGCCGAAGCCCATGGTGCCGAAGCCGCCGCTGGTGATGAAGTGCCGCGCCCTGTGCGCCTTGAAGAAGTGAGCGGCCCACATCTGGTTCTGGCCGACCTCGGTGCACACGTAGGCATCGTCATCCAGTATCTGATTCAGCATGGAGATGACGTTCTGCGGCTTGATGGAATCCTCTTCAAAGTCGAGGTCACATTCGCACTGCGAGCGCACTTCCTTCATGCGCAGCGACCAGGCGTTGTCCCCCCTGGCCTTCCCGAGTCCTTTGATCATGAGCTGCAATGCTTTCTTGGCATCTCCGACCAGGCGGACCTTGGTGCGCGGGTTCTTGCCCGCTTCCATCGGGTCTATGTCTATGTGGATGATCTTAACGCCTTCGGGCAGTTCGGAAGGGAGACCGCTGCTGCGGTCGCTGAAGCGTGAGCCTATGGCGACCATCACGTCGCAGTCGAGGAAGGCGCGCATGGCCACTTCACGGCCGTGCATGCCGATCATGCCTAGGCATAGGGGATGATCTTCGTTGATGATGCCCTTGCCCATCATCGACGTGACCACCGGTGCCATCAGCATCTCGCAGAGCTTGAGCACTTCATGCTCGGCGTTGGACCACATGGCACCGCCGCCGACCAAGAGTATCGGACGTTCCGCCTGCTTGAGCAGTTTGACCGCTTCCAGCATGCCGGAGAAATCTTCGAAGGGGGAGGGCACCGGGAATTCCTCGGTGAGCCGCTCCTCGGGAATATCCGTCTTCAGGACATCGACCGGGAGGTCGATGTGGACCGGTCCCATCCGTCCGTTCATAGCGATGCCCCAGCCCCGCTTGACCGCTTCTGGGATGTCCTTCACGTCAAGGACACGGAAGTTGTGCTTGGTGATGGGCATCATGAGGGAGAAGATGTCCGCTTCCTGGAACGCCATGTTGCCGATCATGTTGACCGGCACCTGTCCGGTGAGGACGATCATCGGGGCCGAGTCCATGTAGGCGGTGGCGACCCCGGTGACCAGGTTAGTGGCCCCAGGCCCGGAGGTGGCCATGCAGACCCCGGGTTTTCCCGTGGCACGTGCATAGCCATCTGCCATGTGGGCCGCACACTGTTCGTGGCGGACGAGCACATGGTGGATATCGGAATCGATCAGATCATCGTACAGCGGGAGGGTCATGCCCCCCGGGTAACCGAACATCACGTCCACCCCTTGCCTTTCGAGCAGAGTCAGAACCGCCTTGGAACCTCTCATGGATTACACCCCAGCCATGTTGCCTACAATTCTCGAGGCCACCCTTACCTTAGAAGAGTGCCTCAAATCAAAGTACAAGCGTCAAGATAACCAAAATGATACGGTCTTCCGTGCAGCCCGTGTTGACGCTTGACACGGATGAAGTCATGAAAAGAAGGATATATAAGGGTTGTTGAATCCCGAAAGCGGAGGCCGAGGATATCATGCCAGACGATGACATTATCGTGGTGGAGTATGACCCTAGGTGGCCTTCCCGCTTCAATGCCGAGAGGCTATTGATCCTTGAGGCGCTGGCACCGCTGGCTTTGCGCGTGGAACATGTCGGCAGCACCTCCGTGCCAGGATTGTGCGCCAAACCGGTGCTCGACATCCTGGTCGGTGTCGACGAATTCCTTCCGGCCGAGGTTTACTCCTCCCGGCTGCAGAAGCTGGGTTACCGATGGGGCGACAGCGAAGAGAGCGGCCGCCATTTCTTCGCCAAAGTGCCGCGCACGGCGCATGTGCACGTGGTCCGCTACCGCTCCTGGGACTGGTACAGCAAGATATTCCTGCGCGATGTCATGCGGGGCGATGTGGAATTCTGCCGTGAGTACGCGGCGCTCAAGCGGGATTTGGCGAGCAAGTATCACCAGGACCGCAGCGCCTATTCGCATGGCAAGGACGCCCTGGTCGAAGAAAGGCTACGCACCGAATGCTCGGCTCGCCTGGTCCGCATCCGAGGGTCGGGCGAGGAAAAAGATGATAGGGCCATAGGCCCTTGACCGCCTGCGTCTCGGTGATTCTCCATGCAGGTCGCAGATATTCTTTCCAAGGGCAAGTCCAGTTGGCTCAACGAAGACCCGTTCGGTCGCAAGGTGCTGTCCCTGGTCAACGATCCCCTGATATTCAAGATGACGCCATCGCGATTGCGCGAGGTGCGCTGGGACCTGATCCGCTCCAGCCTCGATTTCTTCTCTTCCCATTCTCCCTATTACGCGGATCTCTTCGACCGTCTGGAGATCAAGCCTTCTAACGTCACCCAGAGCGATCTGGTGCGCCTGGCGATACCTTCCGACATGCTGCGCGGCGAGGGGCAGCGCCGCTTCCTCATCAACAAGGTGGAGGAAGGTGGTCAAACCTTCACTTCCAGCGGCACGACCGGCAAGGACCCGGTGCGCGTATATCGCAGTCCGTTCGACCTGATGCTCATGCTGCGCGCGAACACGGACCTCTTCGAACACGTGTACGGTAACGAGCTGAAGCAGGGGCAAGGCGTAGCTTTGTTCATGGCGGCCAAGGAACTGGCCGACAAATTGAGCTTTGTGGCCTTCGTCGACATGACCCTCGAGAACAAAGGCATCGAACTGATCTACGGTATGGACGTCGAGGAGAGCGAGGATGGCAAGCCATGGCTGCATCTGAAGGCCAACCGAGACCGGCTGTTGGAATTTCTCAAGAGCAAGAAGGAGCCGAAGCTCTTCTTCTCCGCGCCGGCCGGCGTGCACCTGCTGGGAAAGAAATTGGAGGAAATGCCTCTGCGCAAGAGGATGATGATGAAGGCAGCGACCGGTGCTCCGCCCATCGACCTGGGTCGGGGCGGCGCGGTCGTCACTGGCGGCGGGAGCAAGGGCATGAGCGACCTTCCTTCGCACGACCTCATTGTCAGCAAGGGACAGGCGCTCTTCAAGTCCAGGGACGAGAAGGGCAAGCGGGACGCCCCCTTCATGGACGTGCTTGGCATGACGGAAACGTTGACGGCCTTGATAGACATGGCCGGGGTTCGCGCCAAGCTACCGCATCCTCTCTCCGAGGTCATGGTGGTGGACCCGCGCAGCTTCGAGCCGATTGAAGAAGAGGGCAAGGAAGGCCTCTTGGTGATCTTCAATCCGTTCGTGACGAGTTGGCTGGAGTGCTTTTATCCCGGCGACATCATGAGCACGGCCCCCTCCAATAGTTTCTATGGGAGGGAATTCAAGTATTCACGAAGACTTACCGTCAAAGAGGGCTGGACGATGCAGCGCGCCTGCGGTGGGTCCCTGGAAGAAATGATGCAGGAGGAGTCAAAATGATAATGCCGCCATTGGCTTTTGGACGAGAGATAGGGGCCATGAACCCGGTGGACGGCCGCCCCCAGGAATTAACTCGGGAGGGTGCCGAAGCTCTCATGAAACAGGCTCCGGAAGCGCAACGGGCACTGGCCGCCTTCAGCCTCGAGAGTCGCCTCAAGGTCGTGGACGACGCCCGCCGTGAGTGGGAGAGGCGTCTGAACGAAGGCAAGTTGGAGGAACTCCAGTCACTGTTGATCAAGAGGACCGGCTATGCTCGGGGATTGATCGATCTGGAATTCAATCTTATCTCCCAGGTGCTGGACTCTGATATTCTCCGCGCCAACCTGCAAGTTTCGCTCATTGGCGGCGCCAAGTCGATAGAGGACTTCGTGGATATGGGCCAAGGCGAGGGGATCTTGAACGCCCCGGCCGGGCCGAATCTGATCATCGCCTCCGGGAACTCGGTCGTGCCCACGCTCATCCCGACCATGGTCTCTCTATTGACAGGCAACGCCACCATCCTCAAGCCCGCAGCCGCCAACTATCCGGGGGTGGTCGAAGCACTATCCTGCCTTTCCGCCTCCACCGGAGAAGCGGCCGATGCGCTCCGTGCCTGTCTAACGGTGGTCTACATGAACCACGAAGGAGAGGCGTTGGAGTACCTGCTGGGGCAGGCGCCGGTGGGTGTGGTCAACTTCTGGGGCGGCGAACCCGGACGCACATCGGTGCGCATGAAGGTGGCAGGGAACCCGCACATGCCCCGCTTCTTCGCCAACGGGCCGATGACCGGTGTCGCGATCATCGACGAGGCGAGCGCCCAGGAGGCCACAGCGGACGGGCTGGCCGTCGACGTGGTAGTGTACGACCAGCAGCTGTGCAGCTCCCCGACGCTGATGGTATTCGTGGGCGGTTGGGAAGTTGGGCTCGTCTTCGGCAAGATGCTGGGCCGCTACCTGGACGACATAGGTTCCGAGTTCCCGCTGAACCTCAGCGACGACCAGATCTTCATTCTGCAAGGTGCGCGGAGGTCTCTGATGGTGCGCGGGTCCACCTTGCTCAACGCGAAGGACCAGGCGAACCCCTGGACCATTGCGCTCGACAGGGGCAAGATCGGCGTCGACCTGATGATGAAAGACTACCCGTCCATGGCGTTGCACGTGCGCCGCCGCTTCCTGCAGATAGTGGTGGTCAAGACCGTCGCGGAGGCCGCCGCTCTAATATGCGAGCTACCATCGCACGTTGCCTATCACGGCATCGACCGCGTGCAGACGGTGGGTATCGCTCTCGACGAGAAGAACCACGCTGAGGCATTGCACCTCCTGGCCCGCGCCGGGGTGTATCGATTCATTCCCATCGGGGATATGTTCATGCGCGGACCGGCGGAACCATACGACGGTGTCAGCATGGCTTCGCTCTTCACCTATGCCTGCTATGCGCGCGGCCGCCCGACCTTGCTGGGTGAGCGCGATTGAAGTACCTGTTGACCGGCGCCACCGGATTCCTCGGTAGGCACCTGCTGAAGCACAGGACTGAGGGCGTGCAGTGGATTCCCGCGGCCCGCAAGCAGGAGGACATCGACCTCTTTCATGAAGAGCATAAAGAGGCGAGACGATTCGATCTGCATGACCCCGATGGCATGAGGGAGGCGGTGCGCGGTTGCGATGGCGTCGTCCATCTGGCTGCCTACTACACCTTCCGTGGGGTCCGGTCGGAGTATCAGCGATCCAATGTAGATGGGACCAAAGCGCTGTTGGATGCGTGCGAGAAAGAGGTCGTATCCCAATTCCTCTACTGCAGCAGCACTGAGGCGATGGGGCCCACGAAGGGCATCGCTTCCGAGGATGCCCCGCTGAATCCTGAATACGATTATGGTCGTTCGAAGATGATGGCCGAGGAGGCGGTGCGCACCTCTGGTCTTGATTGGAGGATCGTTCGCCCGACCGGCATCTACGGTCCTGGGAACATCAATGACGTTTCCTATTGGTTCATCACCTCTTTTGACGCCTCCTTCGCCACCAAGTTCATCATCGGATCGGGCCGCAATCTGATCCAATTCGCCCATGTGGACGACGTCTGCCATGGCATCATCCAGGCGCTGGCACCGGCGGGTTCCCACGGCATATTCAACATAACCGACGAGAGGGCGTATTCCTATGATGAGGTCTATGCCATCATGTCCGAGCTGGTAGGAAAGAAGCCGCCACGGACGCATCTACCAGCATGGTTGGCGAAGGCACTTATTGCTCCGGCGGAGGGGATGAATAAGCTCATGGGTCGTGAGAATTTCCTCTATCACTTGAGTACGGTGAGGTCCGTAACTACCGACCGCGCCTACAGCATCGAGAATGCCCGCACCAAACTGGGCTACCTCCCCTGTCACCCTCTACCCGATGGATTGAGAGAGACGGTACAATGGTATCGCGAGCACGGATACATGGCCCATCCCTAGGCTCGGTTACCGATAGCTGGGCTGGAAAACGCTAAATGTCGCCGCGCGATTCGCGAGGCATGGTTAGGGGTGGGGGGAAGGAAACGGGCTGGCGGAGGATACGCAACGTTCTGCGCATCAGCTACACGATCCCCTTCGTCACCGCTTCTGCCGTGGGCAGCGCTTTTGCGCTCACCGTGAAGCAGGAGTGGCTCATGGCGCTCCTGATCCCGCTGGACGTCTTTCTATTGGCAATGTTTGTCAACCTTTCCAATGATTACTTCGACCACAAATCTGGCGCCGATTCCAAGCGCTTCGCCCGCCGCGACCCGGAGTTCGAAGCCGGATTAAAGAACGTCATCAACGACAAGTTCTACTGGTCTGGCAATTCCTTCGACGACGGCGAGATATCCGAGAAGGGCGGGAAGCAGCTCCTGGCCGTCATCGCCATCGCGGCGGCCTTACTGGCGGTGCCGATCCTCCTCTATGGCGGCTGGGTCGTCGTCCTGCTTGGTGCCATCGCCTTCTTCCTGGCCTATTTCTACACCGCCCCGCCGCTGAACCTGGGTGCACGCGGTCTAGGCGAATTGGACGTCTTCATCTCCTTTGCGATGATGGCCTACTTCAGCTACTATGTCATCGATCCCGTGCTCAACTGGCAGATGGTGTGCATCGCCATCACGGTCGGTTTCGCAGTAATGCTGATGAGGTTCGTCGATCAGATGTCCGGCTACGACGCGCACGTCGCGGCCGGCGAGAAGGACTGGTGCGTCCGCCTCGGCCTGGAAAGGGCCGTCAGTGCCACCATCGTATTGCTAGCAGTCTTCTACGGCCTGTGCCTCGTGCTCATCTGGCAGAGCCCTTACTTCGTGTTCACATTGTTGACCTTGCCAGTGACCTTCAAGCTGGTCAAACACCTCCGTGTCAAGGAGGACCGCTATCGCTTCATACGCTCGGCTCCGCTGATGCTGCAGATCGCATTCATGCATATGCTGTGGGTCATTTTCGCCTTGGCGATGCGTTCCGCGGTAACGGGCCCATAGGGTTTTCGCTTCCTAGAAAGCAGGCAAAAGATTCAAGAATCCTTGATTTCTCCTTTCTCCATATGCTGATGCGGGTCATGGCGCTTTGCGAATGTGGCTACCGCTCGAAGGAGTTGCTGCGCGGTGAAGGGTTCTTCCCCAGTGGTTTTCAGGACCGGCAACCGTGCATATGCATGAAGTGCAAGAGCGTCCAGATGAAGAACCGTCTCAAGGACGGCAACAAGTGCCGCCGCTGCCTCAGCACGCTGCTCTTTTACGACGAACCGGGTCTGCACAACCAGGTGGAGATGGGGGCGGAGGTCCTGCACTTCCCCTCGCAGAACTGCCTCTGCCCTAGCTGCGGCAAGATGACCATGAAATTCGTGCACGTCCAGCCGGGTGAGGTGCCGCTGCAGTCAGAGAAGCCGACGGAGATCGGCGCGCCGCATCGCTCCTCACTCTTTGGAAAAAGCGAAGCGAGATGACATTTCGCGGATGGCGGAGAAGTTGCCGCGCACGATGAGGCTGTATTCCCTGACCGCATCGAAGCCACACTCCTTGCACGCTTCGGTACCGCGCAGCGGGCATCCGTAATGCCTCGAGGCGTTCGGCAGCACGAAGGCCGAGACCCAATCAGCGCACTCTTCGCCGTAGTCTTCAATGAGCATCTCCTGCAGCGCCTTGCGCGAATTGAGGATCGGTTTGCCCTCCTTCTTCAGCTGCAACGCCAGCTCGACCACCTTCTTCTTTTCATCGAGAGTTATGGTCTGCTCGCGCGGCGGGGGCGTCAGGAAATTGAGCATGATGCCGTGGATGTGCTTGTTCGCCGTCGCCACCTCAACGGTCTCGCGCACCAGGTGCACGTTCTCCTTCATGACCACCATGTTGGCGAAGATGTTCTTGTGCGTCGTCTTATCCAGGTTGGCCATGAGTTTGTCGTAGACCCCGGCGCAGCGGATCTGGTCGTGCATCTCGCGCGGCCCGTCCAGGGAGACGGAGATGACGTCGCTCTCCTCGTAGATGACATTGGTGCCGTTGGTGGTGTAGCCGACGACGTAGTAGCCGGCCGCCTTGCCGGCCTTGATCAGGTCCAGCAATCCCTTGTCGCCGTCCCTGTATAATGTGGGCTCGCCGCCCTCAAAGAAGAGGATGCGCGCGCCCTCCGAGTAGAATTGCTTCATCTCTGCCACCGCCGTCTCGAACGGTATGGTGGTCGGGGGCGGCAGCTTCTCGTAGTTGCCCTTGATGGAGCAGTGCTTGCAACTGAGGTTACAGTTGTAGTTGATGACCATGGTGAGGACCAGGGGCTTCTTCACGCCCAGTTTGGATTTGAAGAACCATCCTGCGTAGTGAAGATATTGCCCCATGCTCATGAGCGCCATATGGACCGGGAATCCGGCTCCAGGTACAAGAACGTGGAGTCCCGAAGAAGCTGAAGACCCTAGTCCATTGGCTGGTATATCTCAGAGGTTGGATCGAATCTATTCTGACCGGACAGTAATAAATATGGTGGCCTGCCTAAATTACTCACTAGGGGTATCACATGGCTGAGAAAAGCATGAGATTACAGGTAGTTGAACAAGTGGCGGCTTTGATGATGGCGGCTTTCGCCTTCATCGCAGCTCTGGCGTGGAACCAAGCGATATCGGCTATGGTGACGCAGTTCATTGGGGCCGGAAGTGGGTGGGTAGCTCTACTAATATACGCTGTGATCGTGACCATCATCGCGATCGTCGCTGCCATATACATTGCCCGGGTGGCTGGTAAGATGAAGTCCGCCGAGGCTATTGTTGGCAAGAAGGCCGACAAGGACGAGAAGAAGTAGACTAGACATCAACCCCGCCGCAAGGCGGGGCAAATCCTTCAAATCCCATCATACCTTCTTCGTCACGATACAGAATGATAGTCTTCGCCTACTTGTGCATCATAATTGGCGTGTTCGTCTTCTACATCGGCTGGAAAGCACGAAGTGGTCTCGTTTCTCTGGCCACCCTGAAATCCGCCCGCCCCGAGAAGAAGGCGAAGATGTGGCGCTACACCGGTAATAACCTGATGACCCTCGGCGTGGTTGGATGGATAGCTGGGGTTGCGCAGATACTCATGGGCGTGGACATAGTATTGGTCTTCCTGGCCTATGTGGCCTTCATTGTGGCCCTGGTGGCCATGCTCCGGTACGCGATGAATGAGGAAGATTCTGGACCGCAAAGAAAATAGTGCTTTAAGGAATTCGTTTGGAGGGGAAAGGAAATGAAAGTGCGAGTGGCCATCAACGGTTTCGGGACGATCGGCAAGAGGGCAGCTTGGGCCGTATCGAAGCAGGATGACATGGAGCTGGTGGGCGTTACCAAGACCAGGCCCAGCTATGA
>CAZCNG010000062.1:0-11933 GCA_964500045.1 uncultured Methanomassiliicoccaceae archaeon | reverse complement strand
GACGATATCCTTTGTCGGCGGCCAAGACGCAGAGCAGATTGACCTGGCCGGTGAAGACGCCTTCCACTACCATCAGGTAGAGGGGAAGTTGCAGGCGGCTGACCTGTTCTGGACTCAACGTCGGTCGCAGTTCCTCGATCATGGCCAGGAACTCCATGGTATTGTGGGACTTGGCGCGCACCAGCGGGAACATGCGTTCCAAATGACCCTGAGAACCTGGCTTGGCCACCAGGCCGGAGATCTGCGCCGTGAGATGTTCCAACGCCTTCTCCTTCGGTATGGGAAAGAGCGCCTTCCACTCACGCTCTGCCGCCTCTTTGCGGTCCTGCTCGCTGAGCTGCAGGAAAGCTTCCGCCTTCTGGGGGTACCTTGCTCTCAAACGGGCTTGGAAGAGCCTCAGGCGCACGGTATCGAAGCCGACCTCCAGCTGCTTGTCCATGCTCCTCCGGAAGGCGGCTCAAGTAATAATACCGGCGGGGCGATGCTGAGGCAATGCTGCCGGACCACTGCAAGGACATCTCCCTGCGCGAGGTCGATTTCCGCCTTACCGAAGAGAGCATTATGGAGGCGGTGCGGGGACGCAAAGCGTACACGCGCACGGAGTTCATGGTGCTGAAGCACGGCTCCGAAGTGGCCGTCATCCATGTTACTAAGGTTTCCGGCAAGGAGCTCTTCCGCGCCATTGCGGAGGTGCAGATCCTCGCCCTGCCCGAAGAATCAGTCTATCTGCGCGACGAGTCGATCGACGTCCTCAACCGGCCGGCCATGGCCAACCTGGCACGCCGCTACGGCAGGACGGTCGTGGTCTCCGGCATGTTCAATCACATCTCGTTCCACGATTGCGTCGGACTCCTGGACCTGGATATCCTTGATGTTGTTCCGCCCTCTCCGTCGAAATTGGCGGTGCTGGCCGAGAGAGCGTTCGCCGCTGGACTGGTGGAATTGCCCATCGTCCTGCGCGCCCGCGACATCGACCTCAACGAGCTGAGCAAAGATATCGGCGGTAAGGTCATGTTCCCCTGCCGCGCCTCCGGCCTGGAAAGGACGGAAGGAGCTGTCTATTTGGACGAGACGCCGGACCAGATCGGCAAGGTCACATTGGTCGGCTGCGATCTGTCGCGCCGCATCTTCCATTCCATCTACGGCAGGGAGACGCCCAGTGTGGACATGTGCCCGCACAACCTGGTCGGGAAGCCTTCGGTGCCGACATTGATCAAATGCTGCAAAGTGAAGGAAGGATATCAGCTAGAAGGGAATCTGGCCATGGTGCCCTGGGGAGCGACCGTCAAGGAAGTCGCCGCGGCCATCAACGCATTGTTTGCGTAGGGCCTCGATTGGCGATGGCCCGGCCCAGGTTCATGGCCTTGAAACCATCCTCCTGCTGACCCTGTTTCATGAGCAGCTCGCCCAGCGCGTACCAGGCGCGCGAGTCGTCGGGGTCCTTGAGCAGCGCTTTGATGAGCTCGTGCCTCTCGTCCTGGGGCCGCGCCGGAGCAACCCCGCCGGGGCGGGCGGAGTCTATCTTGGCCTTCTTCTGTCTCTGATACGTTTCCTCTGCTTCCTCGACGATGGTGTCGAGGGCATATCTGCTCAGCCAGGGATAGCGGGAGACCCACTGCTCCTTCAGTTCCGGGAGGCGGTCCAGCCGCAGCCGGCCGCTCTGAGCGTCGAAGGCGGCGAGCGGTATGCGCAATGCCAGTTTGCCGTGGTCCACCGTGAGGAACCGGTCATGCACGCCCCCCTCATTCATAGGATTGCGATGCCAGCGCCTCCTTAAATATCCTCGGGGCAAACCCTAATAGTCGGCAGGAGGTTCCAGGTGCATGGAGCAGATCGCCCTCAGCCCCTACAATCAGAAGATCGAGGCCAAGGACGTCATCGTCTACGATTCCACGCTGCGTGACGGCGAGCAGACGCCGGGCATTGCTTTCACAAGGGAGCAGAAGATCGCCATCGCCACCAAATTGGACGAGATGGGCGTGCATCAGATAGAAGCAGGCTTTCCCGCCGTGTCCGAGCTGGAGCAGTCGATCATCAAAGAGATCTGTGGCCTGGGCTTGAAGGCAGATATTCTCACATTGTCCCGCATCGTCAAGTCGGACATCGACAGCTGCGTCGACGCCGGCGTGGACATGGTGCTGCTCTTCATCGCCACGTCCGATATTCATCTCAAATACAAGTTCAACAAACCGCGCCAGTTCATCCTGGACAAGGTGCAGGAGGGACTGGACTACTGCCGCGAGAGGGGTGTTGCGGCCAGCCTCAGCGCGGAGGACTCCACGCGTACCGACCTTGATTTCCTGATGCAGGTGTACGCCAAGGCGGAAGAATGCGGGGCCGCACGCCTGGGCATGACCGACACCGTCGGCTGCGGTACGCCGGAGGCGATCGACACCATGGTGCGCAGGGCGGTCCGGGAGGCGCACATTCCGCTTTCCCTGCACCTGCACAATGATTTTGGGCTGGCGCTTCCGAACGCCATCGCCGGCGTCAAGGCCGGGGCGGTCGCCTTCACCACCACCGTCAACGGCATCGGGGAAAGGGCGGGAAATCTGCCGTTGGAGCAGTTCGCACCGGTCATGAAGTACATGTACGGCGTGGACCTGGGCATCGACTGCACCCAGCTGAAAGGCATCTGTGAACTGGTGTCCCAGGCCACCGGCATGCCGATGCCGCGCAACCAGCCGCTCGTGGGCGAGAATGTATTCTCTCATGAATCGGGCATCCACGTGGCCGCGGTGCTCAGCTGCCCGCTCACCTACGAATCGCTGCCGCCCGAGTTCGTCGGCAACCGCCGCCACATAGTCATGGGCAAGCATAGCGGTGCCACCTACCTCAAAAAGAGACTGGAGGACCTCGGAATGGAGGCGAACGAGGATGAGCTGGCGCGCATCCTCAATAAGGTCAAATCGCTCGGTGAGAAGAAAGGCCGCGTGAGCGACGCAGAGTTCAAGACCATCGCCGATGAGGTGCTGCTGCGGCGCCGCTCCATCTACGAGAAGGTCGAGTAATCAGAGCGGGACCAACTTCCCGGAGTCGTCCCTCTTGCCCTTGCCGAACTCCTTGGAGGCGAGGAGGCTGGTGCCGTCGAAGACCGGACCCTCAACGCATACTCTATGGCCGTCCACCACGCAGGAGCCGCACAGTCCCGCACCGCACTTCATCAACCGTTCCAGCGATAATTGGCACGGCACCTTCAACTCTGCGCACGCCTGGTCCAGGAAGTAGAGCATGCGCTCCGGCCCGCAGGCCAGCACCGACGTGTAATCGTTCTCTGCCAGCTTCTGCCGCAGGAGCTGCACGGCATTGCCCTTGAATCCAGCGCTGCCGTCGTCGGTGGCGATCCACACGTTCTGTGCCGCTGCGCGCGCTCGTTCCAGGAAGAATAGCTCCATCTGATTCCTGGCAGCGGCGATGACGTCGCACCTTTTGCCCAAATGTTCGATGAGCGCCCCGACCCCGGACATGCCGAAGCCACCGCCGACGACGAGCACCCTCCCCTCGACCGGCTGGAAGCCGTGGCCGTAGGGGCCGCGCACGCCGATGAAGTCGCCCGCGCGCAGCGAACACAGCTTTTCGGTCGTCGCTCCGACCTGTTTGACCGAGATGCCCTTCTCGCCGGAGATGTGCGACAACGACATCGGCACCTCTTCGGCGCCCGGCACCCAGACCATGATGAATTGGCCTGGCGCACATTCCGCCTCCCATTTGAATCTCAGCGTGACGACGTCCTTGGATTCCGCGTGCCGGTGCACGATCTTGACCATCTCATTGGGTCTCATGTGCCACCCCCACCATCTCCGCTACGGCGTCGTAACCGAGCTCCTCCATCCAGTGCCTGATCTCCTGTTCCAGTGAGCTGAACACCGTCAGCCCGCGGGTGGCGATGGCGCTCCCCACCTGCACCGCGCTGGCGCCAGCCATGATGTATTCCACCGCATCCCGTCCGGTGGTGATGCCACCCACGCCGATGATCGGTATGTCCAAGGCCGCGTGCAGGTCGTAGACGCACCTGATGCCGACCGGCAACACCGCCGGTCCTGAGAGTCCGCCCTGCTTGTTGGATAGAATCGGCCTCTTTGCTTCGATGCTGATGCGCATTCCTTTGACCGTGTTGATGGCGACGATGGCATCGCATCCACCTGCCTCGGCGCCCTGGGCCACTTCCACCAGACGGTGGGTGTTGGGCGTGAGCTTGGCGAAGACTGGAATAGAGACGGCCGCTTTTGTCGCTTGGACGATGCTGCGGACCATTTCCGGATCGGTGCCCATCTCCATGCCGAAACCCTTGGCGTGGGGGCAGGAAAGGTTCAATTCCACTGCTGCGACGCCCATGTGCTCCATGGCGGCCCCCAGGGAGGCAAAATCCTCCGGGGAGGCGGCGAAGATGCTTCCGATAACTGGGCAGTGGATATGTGCAATGTCTTTCATCTCAACGCTGAACTCCTCGATGCCCGGATTGGGCAGTCCCATCGCGTTGAGGAAGGAGCCTTCATTGACGATTAGGGTCGGATTGGGATATCCAGGCCGGGGACTGATGCCGATCGATTTGGTGACCACGGCGCCGGCACCGGCCTTGGCGACCGCCTGCAGAGAAGCACAGGTCTCCCCCATCATTCCTGAGGCCAGCATCACGGGGTTGGCCATGCGCAGCGATCCGATCCTCACATCCAGGTGCGCCATCTGCTGCGGATATGCCTCTCCCTATTAATCATGCCTGTTGTAGTCATTCTTCTTGGTTCAATGGCGCGTGCTTATCGAAGAGAATGATCGGATATTGCGATTGCTAGTGCAGACAGCGGATGCGCTAAAGAGCTGGCCGAAGTCATCATGAAGCGGGCAGATGAGGGAATTCATGTATTGAGAACCAAACTGCATTCGATCTTCACCTTGCTAGAGGTTACTGGCATTCCGTTGAATATGCACGATTATTTTGCATCGAACATTGATATCTCAACTACGGGTGGTTACCTTATCTTTCTTGCAGAATCGCCCCTTCGAGGAATAGAGTACAAATAGTAATGGGTTCACATAATTCGCACCAGGCCTGCTATTGGTGCCTGAGACTGCAAAGCCTCAGGGATTGCTCAAACGTCCGCCTGGAGAAATGAGTAAGAATGCTAGGTCGGGCATTTGCGCGCGTGCAGGATATTCGGGGGTCTAGTATGCGTGCCAATGGAAGATTCACTGTAGGAATTGTAACAGCGCTAGCCATGGTAATGGCCATGAGCATGCTGACATCGGTAGCCGCGTCTCTGATGGTCGAGGGGGTCGGCCCCTCGGAACCCCCGACACCCTTAGCCTATATCGATACCAATCACAGTGGCACAATAGATGGAGGAGATGCCGTCTTCAGCACTATCCAGGCTGCGATCGATTCTTCAGTTCCCGGAGACTCCATCCTACTGGGTCACGGAGATTTCTTTGAGCAACTTCATGTATTCAACAAAACAAACATCAACATCATCGGCAATGCAGAGGGCTCAACGGTCTTTGCCATTGATCCGATGAACTATGGATTCACCTACGAGGACGTCGACTACTTCCCCATGATGTACGTCGACGGTTGCGGTGGCATAAACATCACCGGGATCACCTTCAATGGCAATATGACCCTCAACCCGGCCCATGTCCTAGAACCCCTGGGGACGGCCAATGTGGGCATAGCCTACGTCAGCGCCTCCGGTAACATAGACCACTGCACGGTCACTGGAATCAACGACACCGCCAATGTCATGGGCGGTCTAGTTGGAGTACTGGCTGCTATCACTGACGGCGACCCCGAGACCGTCAACATCACCAGCAGCAACTTCCACGACAACCGGCTGGGCGACATCCGCGTCAGCGGCGCCGGCATGACCTCCATCATTTCACGCAATACCCTATCTGGTTACAACAATTATGCCACCTTCGCGGCGCAGAACGGCATCACCGTGGACGCTGGTACCAATGCCACCGTCTCCCTCAACACCGCGAGCGGCTACAAGTACGTGGACCTGGTCAACCTCCTAGAATCCACCGGCATCTTCCTCAATGGGGCCGGCAGCACCTGCTCCGTCGTGCAGAACGATCTGTCCAACAACGACTGGAGCCTATACATGCTGGATACGCCGATATATCCCTATTATCGGCCGATCAGTGTTTTCAGGAACAATGCCACCACCAGCAATGCAGGCATCGTCCTAGAGGAATGCGTAGCCAACCTGACTGAGAATTTTGTGAGTGTCAACTCCGGGGACGGTATTGTCATCGTCACGACGCCTGGTGGGGTCTCGAACGTACAACTCTACAAGAACTACATTCTGGCCAACGGTAACGCAGGTGTAAACGCCACCTATTCTGGTGGGAGCATGACCCTTTCGGGCCGTAGGAACAACATCACCGCCAACCTATGGGGCGTTTACAATCCCGGCCCTGTAGTGGTCGACTTCAAGTGGAATTGGTGGGGTAGCAGCACAGGCCCCTATAATATCACTAATCCTGGTGGGCTCGGCAACCCGGTCACTGACCACGTCCTTTTCACTCCTTTCTGGGGCCCACCGACCCTGACCGGCGCCATCGCCG
The DNA here is from genome assembly GCA_964500045.1 of uncultured Methanomassiliicoccaceae archaeon. Taxonomy (GTDB): domain Archaea; phylum Thermoplasmatota; class Thermoplasmata; order Methanomassiliicoccales; family UBA472; genus CAZCNG01. Next base: position 5,369 of record CAZCNG010000062.1, on the reverse strand, counting down.
GCAACCAGATGGTTACTCTGTCCTGGGTCGCTCCCGGATATGATGGAGGCATAGCGGTCACCGGGTACCGCATTTTCTATGGAACGACCTCCGATCCCACGACCCAATACGGCGTCGTCCTATCCAGCTCGACCCTGAGCGTACCGGTCACCGGCCTAACCGCTGGCGTCCCCTATTACTTCGGTGTCAAGACCGTGAGTTCGGCAGGAAGCAGCGCCATCAGCAACATCCTCTCGGCCACGCCCTTCACGATCCCCGGAGCGCCGACCCTCCATTCGGCCGTCGCGGGATCGAGCAACGTGACCTTGACCTGGACCGCGCCCAGCTACTCCGGCACGATATCCCTGACCGGCTACAAGGTCTTCTACGGCACGACCTCGACCCCGACCACGCAATTCGGCAGTACTCTCAGCGCCTCCACGCTGACCGTCGATGTCACCACTCTCACCGCAGGTCAATTGTACTACTTTGCCGTGGTCGCAGTGAACGGAGCAGGCGCTGGTCCGCAGTCCAACGTACTGACCGCCACCCCCTTCACCTTCTCTGATGCGCCTGTTCTGTCCTCTGCCAATGCGGGATCGTCCCTGGTCTCGCTGAGCTGGACCGCGCCTAGCATCACCGGCTTCACGCCGCTGACCGGCTACAAGGTCTACTTCGGTACGAGCGCCACCCCCGGCACGCTCTTCGGCACCGTCGGTCCCACGGTGCTCACCGTCGATGTGACCGGACTGAATCCGGGGCAGTTGTACTACTTCGCTGTGAGGGCCGTGAACGCCGCCGGCGACAGCTCGCTCTCTAATGTGCTCAGCACAACGCCCTATACGGTGCCGAGCGCTCCGACCCTGGGCACGGCCACGGCCGGGATCGATCTGGTCCACCTGACCTGGACCGCGCCGTCCTCCAACGGCAGCAGTGACATCACCGGCTACAAGGTGTTCTATGGAACGGCCTCCCCGCCGACCACGCAGTTAGGCGGCACATACAGTGCTGCCACACTCACCGTTGACGTTACCGGCCTCACCCCTGGTGTGACCTACTACTTCGCGGTGAAGGCGGTCAACATCGCCGGGGACAGTGTGCTCAGCAATGTCATAGGTGCGATGCCCTACAACGTGCCTAGAGCGCCGACCAACCTCGACGCCGTCCCGGGATTATCCACGGCCTATCTGAACTGGACCGCCCCGAGCGACAACGGTTCCACCATCACCAGCTACAATATCTACCGCGGCCTAACCTCGGGTGCGGAGACCATCCTGACCTCAGTGGGCACCACGGGTTTCACAGATACCGGTCTCACGCCCTCAGTGACCTACTATTACAGGGTCAGTGCCGTCAACCTCGCCGGCGAAGGCCCACTATCCAGCGAGGCATGGGCCACGCCCAGCAATTCAGTGATGGCGGCCCCGACGCTCACCAGCGCCGTGGCCGGGTCATCAATGGTCTCCTTGACCTGGATCCCCCCGCGGTACCAGTGCCCGGGGCGGTCACCGGTTACAAGGTCTTCTACGGAACGACCAGCGTGCCAGCCACCCAGTTCGGACCACTGCTGCTCAGCACCACCTTGGCGGTGGACGTCACCGCTCTGACGCCTGGACAGGTGTACTACTTCGGCGTGGTGGCAGTGACCACGGTGGACAGTTCGCTCAGCAACGTGCACAGCGCGACGCCCTACACCTTCTCGGACGCGCCGATCCTCACCTCCGCCATCCCCGGCAACGACCTGGTAACGCTGACCTGGACCGCGCCCAGCAATACCGGTTTCACGTCGCTGACCGGCTATCAGGTCTACTATGGTCCTACCCCCACGCCCTCGGTCCAGTTCGGAGGTATCTATGGTACTGGGACATTCAGCGTTGCCGTGACCGGCCTAACTGCTGGTATTACCTACCACTTCGCCGTGGTGGCGGTCAACGCCGCTGGCAGTTCGCCGCAGTCGAACGTGGTCTCGGCCATACCCTACACCGCGCCAGGTGCTCCGGCCCTCAACTCGGCCACGGCCGGATATACGACCGTGAACCTCATCTGGACAGCGCCGGCGAGCACTGGATTCACGCCGATCACCGGTTATAAGGTGTTCTATGGCACCTCCACGCCGAACACGCAGTTCGGAGATACCTATAGCGCGGCCACCCTCAGCGTTGCCGTGACCGGCCTGACGTCTGGTCAAACATACTACTTCGCTGTGAAGGCCGTGAACGCCGCCGGCGACAGCGTGCTCAGCAACATCCTGAGCGCTACTCCGATCACCACAGCGGACGCACCGGCGCTGGTATCTGCCACCCCCGGCATCTTGAAGGCGACCTTGCTGTGGACGGCGCCCACCTTCACCGGTCTGACGCCCATCACCGGCTACAAGGTGTTCTACGGAAACGCCACGCCGGACACGCAATTCGGGTCCACCCTCGGCGCAGCAACTCTGACCGTCGACGTGACCGGCCTGACCGCCGGAGCGCCCTATTACTTCGCCGTCAAGGCGGTCAACGCCGCCGGCGACAGCGTGCTCAGCAACGCGATCAGCGCCACCCCGTACGACCTGGCCGGTTCTCCACTGAGTCTATCCGCAACGCCGGGCGACACCCTGGTGTTCCTCTCCTGGCTGGCGCCCATCTCGAATGGTGGCGCGAACATCACTAGCTATAGGATCTACAGAAGCATCCTCTCAGGCACCGAGGTCTATCTGACCACCGTGACCGGAATGACCCACTACGATACTGGGTTGACCAACGGCGTCATCTATTATTACAAGGTGAGCGCCGTCAACGCCGCCGGAGAGGGACCGTTGTCCAGCGAGGCCTCGGCGATGCCGAGCACCGCCGCAGGATTGGCTCCCGGCTTGACCGGGGCGATCGCTGGATCATCCCTGGTGACCATAACCTGGACGGCCCCGGCGACCCCGGCCGCACCCGTCACCGGCTACACTGTCTACTACGGAACGACGGCCGTGCCGGCCACGTTCTTCGGTACCTATGGTCCCGGTTCCTTCTCGGCACCCGTGACCGCTTTGCTGCCGGGAACGCTGTACTACTTTGGCGTCGTGGCCAATGAAGGCGCGAGCGTCAGCCCGATGTCCAACGTCATGAGCGCCACGCCCTACACCATGCCAGGCGCCCCGACCATGACCAACGCCGCGGCCGGCAGTTCTCAGATGACCATCACCTGGACAGCGCCGCTGAGCGATGGCTTCAGTCCCTTGACCGGCTACAAGGTCTTCTTCGGAACGACCGCGACCCCGGCCACGCAGTTCGGTGGCCTCTTCAGCACGGCCACGTTCAGTGTGGACGTCACCGGTCTGACGCCCGGAACCTTGTACTACTTCGCCGTCAAGGCCGTGAACGCCGCCGGAGACAGCGTCCTGAGCAACGTGCTCAGCGCTACGCCCTACACGGTGCCGAACGCCCCGACCCTGAATGCGCCGGTGGCCGGAGACTCGGCCGTGACCCTGACCTGGATCGCGCCGGTCAACAATGGAGGCAGCCCGCTCACCGGCTACAAGGTCTTCTTCGGAACGACCGCGACGCCGGCCACGCAGTTCGGAGGGATGCTCTCCGCGGGCACTGTGACGATCACCGTGACCGGCCTAACGCCCGGACAGCAGTACTACTTCGCCGTGAAGGCCGTGAACGCCGCTGGTGACAGTCTGCTGTCCAACGCGCCCAGCGCCACGCCCTACACGGTGCCGAGCGCGCCGACCCTGAACACGGCCACCGCAGGGATCAATCTGGTCCACCTGACCTGGATCGCGCCGTCCTCCAACGGTGGCAGTGCCATCACCGGCTACAAGGTGTTCTACGGCACCAGTTCCACGCCCTCCACGCAGTTCGGAGCGGTCCTCTCGGCCGCCACCTCGGCGATCGACGTCACCGGGCTCAGCGCCGGAACGCTCTACTCCTTCGGTGTGGCGGCCGTCAACCTGGCCGGCGACAGCCCGCTGTCCAATGTCCTGACCGCCCTGCCCTACGACCTGCCTGGTGCGCCGACCAACCTGGCCGCCGGTCCGGGCAATGCGCTGGTCACCCTGACCTGGAACGCCCCGGCCAGCAACGGGGCGGGGATAGCGTATTACAGCATCTATCGTGGCCTCACCTCCGGAACGGAAGTGCCGTTAGCTGTTTCGTCCTTCGCCACCTATAGCGACGGTGCGGTCACAAACGGGGTGACATATTATTACAAGGTGAGCGCCGTCAACGCCGCGGGCGAAGGTCCGTTGTCCAGCGAGGCCTCGGCCACGCCCAGCGCCACTGCCCAGAACGCGCCGCAATTGCTCAGCGCCACAGCCGGGTCCTCCCTGGTCTCCTTGACCTGGGCCGCGCCCTCGGTCCCGCTCGGCGGGGCGATAATATCCTATAGCATCTACTACGGAACCGCTTCGATCCCCACGACGCTGTTCGGGTCGGTGCTGTCCACCATCTTCACGGTGGATGTCGACCTCCTGACCCCCGGCGTGCTGTACTACTTCGGAGTGAAGGCGGTCAACGCCACCGGGGTCAGCCCGATGTCGAACATCATGAGCGCGACGCCCTATGCCGCCCCTAGCGCGCCCACATTGAACACCGCCGTCCCCGGCATCGACCATGTCACCCTGGCCTGGACCACGCCCTTGAACACTGGATTCACGCCGATCACCGGCTACAAGGTGTTCTACGGAACGACGGCGACGCCCGCGACCGCCTTCGGCGGGACCCTCGGGTCAGCTGTTCTCGGTATAGATGTCACCGGCCTGACTCCGGGGCAGTTGTACTACTTCGCCGTCAAGGCCGTGAACGCCGCCGGAGACAGTCCGCTCTCCAACGTGCTGAGCGCCACGCCCTATACCACGCCTGGTGCGCCGACCCTGGTCAGCGTCGTGGCCGGACCCTCATCTGCCGTTCTGACCTGGACCGCTCCCATCAGCAATGGAGGCAGCGTGCTCTCGGCTACAAGGTGTACTATGGCGAGACGCCCACCCCCAGCATCCAATATGGTCCAGTGCTTCCGGCCGGAACGGTGAGCATCACCGTCACCGGTCTGGACCCGGGCGAGACCTATTATTTTGCTGTCGTAGCGGTGAACGTGGCCGGCGATGGTCCGTTCAGCAATGTGCTCGCTGCGGTGCCCTTGGCCACGCCCTCGGCCCCCTCGCTGGACTCGGCCATGGCTCGCATCAGCAGTGCCCTCTTGGTCTGGTCGCCCGGAGCGGTCAGTGGCAATCCGATCACCGGCTACAGGGTGTTCTACGGAACCACGCCCACGCCCACCTTGCAGTTCGGAGGGATCCTGGACAGCACCACGCTGAGCATCCTGGTCGGAGGCCTCCACCCCGGCACGACCTACTACTTCGCGGTGAAGGCGGTCAACTCGGCCGGCGACAGCCCGCTCAGCAACATCCGCAG
>CAZCNG010000061.1:0-12012 GCA_964500045.1 uncultured Methanomassiliicoccaceae archaeon | reverse complement strand
GTGACCGAGGGCGAGCAGCTGCTGTACATGGAGTTCATTGAATCGGCGGAGACCGCCGGTCGTCCGGATTATCTCGAGGACTATGTGGAGGTGGCGCGCGCCCTGGGCTCGTTGACCATCCTATTCCCCGAGGCGAAGTACATCCGCGAGATGGCCCAGCCGATCTTCCAGAGCATCCTAGCGCACGTGCGGCTGCAAGCGGGGGATTTTGCCTTCAACGGCTATATCTACGACGAGAGGGGCGCCCTCAAGAAGGCGCTCTGACACCGATCACTCTCTTCTGAGGTTGCTGATGGCCGCGATCAGGTCCTCGATGCGGTACGGCTTATGTAGGGCCGCCGCGAACCCGTACTGCCGGTAATTGGCCATGATGGGATCGTCCGAATAGCCGCTGGCCACGATCGCCCCCGCATCTGGATCGATCTCCAGGAGACCCTTGATGGCCTCCTTGCCGCCCATGCCGTGGTGCACGAGCAGGTCCATGATGACCACGGCATAGGGGCGGTCCTTCTGCGCCTCGGCGTACATCTCCAGGGCGCGCTTGCCGTCCATGGCCGTATCCACTTCGAAACCAGATTCTTCCATTAGCGCCTGGACCACCTCGAGTATGGCCTCATCGTCGTCCATCAATAGTATGCGCGCGCCCCGCACGGTCTCCGTCTGCGGGGCTTCGGTCTTCACCGCGTCTTCGTGCAGCCTGACTATAAATTCCGTCCCCTGGCCTGGAATGGAAGTGGCCTCTATCCTGCCGCCGTGCTTCTCGACGATCAGCGCCGCGGTCGACAGTCCCAGTCCGGCGCGGCCCTCGTGCGTCGTGAAGAACGGTTCGAAAGCCCGGGCCAATACCTCGGGCGGCATCCCCCGTCCCTCGTCCTTGATCCTGATCTCCAGCGTCTCCTGCTTCCAACGGGCGGAGATGCGCACCATCCCGGCCGGGGCGGACGCTTCCAGCCCGTCGTTGATGATCGCCGCCAGCGCCTCCGGCATCTGGGCCGGATCGACGTGCACACTACCGCCCTCGTCCTCCACGGCGATGCGCTGGCGCGGCCCATCGGAGGAGTCCGCCGCCATCTCCAGCAGGTCCTGGACGCGCACCGACTCGCGCAGCGGCTCGGCGCCGCGGGCGAAGGCCAACAACCGCCTGGTCGTGCGTCCGCTGCGCAGCATGCTCTGCTCCGCCTCGTGCAGTAGCGCCTGCGCTTCTCCAAGATCGACGGTCTTCTCCGCTAGCCGTATCTTGCCCAGGGCGGCCGTCATCTGGTTGTTGATCTCGTGCGCCAAGGCGGCGGAGATGATGCCGAGCCACTCCATTTGCTGGGTGCGTGTCCTCTCCTTCTCCAACTGTTCCTTTTCGGTGACGTCGCGGGCGACCGCCTGCACCTCCTTGAGCACTCCGTCGCAGAAGATGCCGCGCATCGTTATGGCCAGGCGACGTTGGCGACCCTGCGAGCGGGCCTCCACTTCCACCTGCGCGAGCTCATTGCCGGCGATGATCGAACCCAAGGCCCGCGCCAAGGTTTCCTCCCCGACCGCGTCCAGCGCGAGCCACTCCTGGTCACCGTTGAAGAGACGATAGGCGGTGTTGCTGAAAGTTATTTCACCGCCGAGCTGGAAGCGGAACACCAGTTCGGTCTGGTCCTCGACGACGCCACGGTAGCGGCCCTCCGCCGCCGTGCGCTGGGCGATCTCCTCCTGTAGCGTGGCATTGACGAGCGACAGCTCCTGCGTGCGCTCCGCCACCATCTGCTCCAGGTGAGAACGGTATTGGGCCAATTCCTCCTCGCTCTGTTTCATCAGAGTAACGTCCTGGCCGATCACCTGGTACTCGCGTTTGGGCAGGGCGAAGAGCGCCGCGAAGGTCCAGCGCTGATAGTGCGTGCCCCCCGGTCCGGGCAGTTTGAACTCGGCGCAAAGGGATGGTCCGCCCTCCTGCAGGCTCTTAAGATCTTCGCGCAGGCTGCCCTCTTCAAGGCCCATCGAGGCGAAGAAATCCCTGCCCTCCACGTCGCGCCTCACGGCCAAGGTCGCCAATGAGGTGTTGTGGATGATGATCCTGAGATCTTGGTCCAAGCGGGCGATGGCCTCGTCCTGCACATCGATCATGTGGTGGTAGCGGCGCTTCTCGTCTCCCAGGTGCTGGTAGCCGGTCTCGATGCTCACCAGCATGCCGTTGATGCTGCTGGCGAGGTGTGATATCTCATCGTGGCCACCAATGTCCATGCGCCTTTCCGCCGATTCCTCGGAAGCGGCCCCCACCTGCTGGTCGAGGTCCTCGATCCTCCTTATCACGATGAGGTGCATGAGCACCAGGAAGATGGCGGTCAAAGCCACGGCCACCAGTGCGATGCTCTGCCACAGCAGCCCGATCGCCGCCTGTCCTCGTTGGTATATATCTCGGTTCACTCCCATCTCGTATAGGCCCAAGGGCCTGCCGCCCAGGTCGTGCAGGCCTGTGACGAGCACCGCCTGCTGGCCAGATATGAGCAAAGGCACCATCAGGCCGCTCTGCGCCGCCTCCACCTGGCCGGGGCTGAGGCGTGCATCGACGGCCTTGAATGAAACGGGGAAGCCACAGGCGGTGCTCAACCGCGTCACCACGGCATCATTGATCGGGGAGGCGGCGATGAACCATCCCTGGGACGGCCCAGCACCACTGCTGAGGAGGATGGGCATGTAGGAGATGATGTAGCGCTGGCCGAGGATCTCCACGAGTCCGCTGCCACCCGGCGGAGGAACGCTCATGGAAGTGATGCCCTCGACCGTGGCGGCGACAAGCTGGGGCGAAGGAGCGAGGACCTGTTCGCTGAGCGCATCGTATTCTCCGGAATAGATGACTCCGCTCCGATTGGATATGATGATCAGGTCGAGCGCGAAGCTCTGGTACGTAGTATTGACCAGATTGGAATCCACGTACGCCTGCCCCGGAGCGATGGCGAAGGCGTAGGTGTCGTCCCATATGGAGTAGTCAAGGGAAGCGGTGCGCAGGGAGCTGATGAGGTTGTTCAGTTCCCCCATCCCCTGACCCATGTCCCTTTCCTGCTGGCCCCGCTCGAGGGCGTCGTAGTCGTGCTGCAGATTGCTGGTGGCGGTCACGAGGAGCAGGAGCGAGAAGGTGACCATGATGATCGCCACAGTGGCGAGTACCCTGGTGCGCAGACGCATTTCCTAGCTCCGAGCGCTATATTCTCAAATCACTAGATATCTTTTGCATCCAGTCCCCCCGGGGTTTGGATGATCCTATTGGCCGTAGCGGCGGAATCGCGAGGCGTTCAATGCCCAGGAGAGGCCGCCCGCAAGGAGCAGCGAGACCAGGAACAGCGCTATGTTCTGATAGATGTCCAAGGATGGCCAGTAGCTGTAGAGCCAGATGATCAGCCAGGCCAACCAACCGACCCAAATGAGCGTGGAGACAATGCCCCTCCATCCTATCCAGTTGCGTGCCTCTCCCGTGGCCGTGTATCCTCCGCCAAGGCGGGCCATGCGCAGCCCGAAGCTGATCCATACGATGGACGCCAGTCCGATCGCCACGACCACTGAGAGGATGAACACCGCGATGTTCTGATGGAGATAGAACTTTCCTGCATAGAAGAAGAGCCAGATGATGATGAAGGCGAGCCAGCCGATGCCCAGGAGCACGGTGAGGGAAATGCGCCACCCGAGTCCCCGTGGCGGCTGCAGGTCCTGGATGACAATGATCTCCTCGTCCATGGTCGATACCGCTCTGGAATTCGCAACGGCGTATTTGAAGGCCACTTCTCCACGGCAGCGCCATGGCCGATGGAGAAGAACGCTCCTGGACGGCCTTTGCGTCAGCGGCGCTCTTTGGCCCTGAGCTCCTCCAACCCGAGCAGCTCGTTGAACTCCTGGAATTCCATGAGGCTGCCGTCGGCGGGCGGCAGGCCGTTCTTGAGCAGCGCTGCGAGCGTGTTCTGCGCCGCCTTGGCCACCGCGTAGGTGAGCACCGTCGGATAGGCGACCATCTTGTAGCCCATCAGGCGCAGTGCGGCGGCGCTGAGGAGCGGCGTCCTGCCTCCTGGCAGCATATTGGCCATGCACAGGCCGCCCACCTCGCGCGGGATGCGGCGCAGTTCGTCCTCCGAGGTGGGCGCTTCCACGAAGGTCATGTCCGCCCCCGCCTGCCGATAGCGTTTCGCCCTTTCGATGGCCGCGTCGAGGCCGTCGACCGAGCGCGCGTCGGTGCGGGCCATGATCACGAAGTCCTTGTCCTGGCGGGCGTCCAGGGCCGCCCCGAGCCGGGAGAGCATCTCCTCCTCCGGCACCACCTGCTTGCCCGTCATGTGGCCGCAGCGCTTCGGCGACACCTGGTCCTCAATGAAGAGACCGCAGCAGCCCGCCTGTTCGTGCAGCCGGACCGTGCGCCTGACGTTCAGCGGTCCGCCATGGCCGGTATCGCCGTCCGCGAAAACGGGAATGGCAACGGCCTGACACAGGCGGGAGGCGACGTCCACCATCTCGGTGAGCGTCAGCAGCTCGATGTCCGGCATGCCGATCAGCGCGGCCGAGTTCGCGTAGCCGGCGCTGCAGATGACCTGGAATCCCGCCTTCTCGGCGAGGCGGGCGGTGAGGGCGTCGTGCGCCACCGGCATCATCACGATGCCATCGGCGGCGAGCAGAGAGCGGAAGGCTGCGGGGCCGTTCATGGCACCCGATTGTCGCGGCAGCGAATGAAACCGCCGGTAGCGTTATCCTCAAGGGAGGCGGTAGCCGGCCGTTCTGATGCAGAAGAAGGTCCTCATCATCGGCGCAGGCATCTCCGGCCTGGCGGCAGGAATCTACGCTCAGCTCAACGGCTTCCAAGCGGAGATCGTTGAGCAGAACGCCACGCCCGGTGGATCATGCACCTCGTGGCCGCGGCAGGGGTTCACCTTCGACTGCTGTGTACACGGGTTGACCGGCTCACTGCCTGGTTCGAAGATGTACCAATTATGGGAAGAGCTGGGGGCGGTGCAGGGAAGGGAGTTCCGACGCCGCGACGTATACTCCAAGGAAGCCGACGAGGGCGGCATCGTCTTCACCGCCTACACCGACGTGGAGAAACTGCGAGCGGAAATGATGCGCCTCGCGCCCGAGGACAAGGCGGTCATCGACGAGGTGTGCGATGATATCAAGCGCTTCGCGAAGATCGACATGCCGGTGGACATGACCTCACTGGACATGCTATTGGCGCTGCCCGCGATGGGCCTGTTCCGCAAGTATTCCATGCCGGTGTCCACGTTGGCGGCACGCTTCACCAACGAGCGGTTGCGCCTCGCCTTCAGTCGTGTCTTCGGCCGGCATGATCAATCCGCGGCCTTCACGCTATTCACCTTGGGTCTCACGTCCAAGGGCGATGGCGCCTACCCCCTGGGCGGCTCGCTGCCGCTGGTGCGGGCGATGGAGGAACGATATGCCAAGCTGGGCGGCAAGGTCCGCTACGGTACGCGAGTGGAGGGCATCCTGGTCGAGGCGGATTTGGCCGTGGGGCTGCGGACGGCGGCGGGCGAGCTGAGGGCGGAGGCGATCATCGCCGCCTCCGATTGGCACACGACGGTCTTCGACTGGCTGGGCGGTAGGTACCAGGAGCATGATCTGCAGGAGATGCTCACCAAGCTGGAGCCGTCCCCCTCCTTGCTGCTGGTCTTCCTGGGCATGAAGGATGAGGCGGTCGATGTGCCGGAATCGGTACTGCTACCGGCCATGCGTTCCGTGGATCCGGGCGATACGCCGACGACGCACCTATTGCTGGAGCGGAAATCCTTCGACCCGGCCATGGCCCCGCCTGGCAAGGGCGTGCTGTGCGTCACCCTGCCCAGCAGCTACCATCACTGGAACGGGTTGCGCGACAACCACGCCGGATACATGGCGGAGAAGAACCGCATCGCCTCCGAGGTGCTCGAGGCGCTGGAAGCGTGGCGGCGCGGGACCAGGGACCAGGTCGAAGTGGTGGAGGTCGTGACGCCGCTCAGCTTCGAGAAGTGGACCGGCAACTGGAAGGGCAGCTACCAGGGATGGCTATGGACCAAGGAGGCCTCCTCGACCTCTTTGGACAACACCCTTCCAGGACTGAAGAACCTCTACCTCGCTGGTCAATGGCTTTCTCCCGGCGGCGGGCTGCATACGGCGGCGCTGAGCGGACGAAAGGCGGTCAAGACCCTGTGCCGCGACCAGAAGGTCAAATTCCGTTCCAAGGTGTAGTATCTTCGGCGAGGCCGCTGTTGCGATCTCCGTAGCACCTCGCATCGATCTCTGTGGACAACCCCCGCTACTACCCAGTGGCGCAGCTTGAGGATTGGCGTGAGGTCGTCGCGCTCCACGTTCTGGTCACGGGGCAACAGTAGGATGTGTCGCATCTCATCGTGACGGGATAGGGGGAAATCACCATCAGGTTCTGACGCGCCTCGACTTTCACTTAATCATCTGGTGCGTTTTCTCTCCACTACATCATGGCGCAGGGATGCTTGCCGTCGCCGACCCGCACGGCCTCCTGCACTTCCTCGATCGATGCCTCGGTGTGGGTTGGATCTGTCGATGAGGCAAAATGATACTGGACGATCTCTGGTCCTAAGACGTCTCTGTAGGTAGGCGGCGATCTCAGGTCTTGATGAGTGTATCTTGAGCTCACCGGTGACTTTGAATCGTTCCCTGGTTCTCCTCGCGATCCTGCAGATATCAATGGGTCGGCTAGTGACGATCACAGCCACCACAACATGATCCGATCCGCCCGTCCCTAGGCCCGGATCTCCGGATCCATCTAGGAACCGGGTTGCAGGGTGCCTCAATGCGCGCCCCATTTGAATGCTAGGGCGCTCTTCTTTGACTGCATTGGCACTACCTTGATCCTCTCTCCAAGGAGGCGGGCAATGATCCATGGGTCCGCGGCAATCGATCCATCCCTGGAATGCCCCGAAGGCCACCTCGTTGCCCGCAGACCTCCTATTCGTCTGCTACTGCTCGTCATGCCAGCGCTATTCCTCACTAACTCGCAACTCTTGAAATACCTCACTCCTCGATGCTAACCGCTGCAGGGAGGACATGGCCAAGACGAAGTCGCCCATCAAGGTACCGCCGATGGTCCTGGCGCTCATCCTGCTCTCTTCGCTTAGCGCGATCGGCTACGGCTATCTGATGGTGGCCATTTCCGCCTACCTTCCCGAGGTGGGCGTCTCCTCCGCCGACGTAGGCCTTTTGATGGGCGCCAGCGGAGCGGCCATGGTGGTGGCGGCGATACCGTTCGGTCTGCTCTCGGACCGCTACGGCCGCAAGTGGATCCTCATCCTGGGCACCTGCCTTCTGCCGCCCACGATGTTCGCCTTTGCCTTCACCACCGACATCACGGTGCTGCTGCTGGCCGGCATCCTGGCCGGCATCGCCGAAGGCGCCATCCTGTCTTCGTGGAATGCGCTCATCGCCGACAACACCACCGTTGACAATCGGCACCTGGCCTTCAGCGTCTCCTTCCTAGTGCAAGGGGCGGCCACCGGTCTCGGTTTCCTGCTGCCCTTCTTCTTCCCCTTCTTCGAGGGCGCCTTCCACGTCTCTTCTCCGGCGATGCACGAGGCGGCCTTCTTCGTCATGGGATTCGTGACGTTGCTGGCGGGGCCGCTCCTCTACCGTCTGCTGCGTGACTACGACGATAGGATGGAGAGCCAACCCTGGGACCGCCAGCGGCTGGGGACGCCGTCCATGAAACGGCTCAAGGTCTTCAGCATCAACAATTTCATGATCGGGCTCGGTGCCGGCTTCATCATACCGATCATCGCCACCTGGATGTTCATCCGCTATGGCACTCCAGACCAGTTCACCGGGCCGATGCTCGCCATCACATCCATCACCATCGGCTTCTCCGCTTTCTTCAGCACGCGCGTGGCGGCCCGCTTCGGTCCCGTGAAGGCGATCGCCATCGTGCAGCTGTCCTCGACCGTCTTCATGGTCGCCATACCGTTCATGCCCGATCCCTATCTGGCCTCGATCATGTACTTCATTAGGTCCGCATTGATGAACATGGCCGGACCGATCTTGGATTCTTTTCTTATGACCATCGTGGACAAGGAGGACCGGGGGCTCGCCTCCGCCATCAACAGCATCATCTGGCGCCTGCCTAATTCCGTGTCGACGATAGCCGGCGGCGTCATGCTTGCCTCTGGAATGCTCTATCTGCCCTTCTTCATCGCTGCGGGGTTGTACTCGGTGGCGATCACTGCATTTTACATCAACTTCCGTCCCAAGACGAACGAGACGCCCGAGTCGAGCAAGGCTTAATCATTTCATCTGCCCTTCTGTTTGGGTAGTGAGAATATGGATGGCAACGGCGCTCCGGGAGATACTTCATTCATCCCATTGCTGAGGGATGCTCCTTTCGCGGTCATCGTTTGTGAGATGGACGGTCACGTCATCGCCGTCAATGCGAAGGCGCACCGCTTGCTCGGTTCGCATGCTGACCGTCTCGAAGGGAGGTCCGTGGACCGGCTCCTGGCCGAGAAGGGTGCCTGGCGCCACCTGCTCGACCAGCTGGGAAAGGCCACGGCCCTGGAAAGCGTCCCGGTGACCATAGCTGGCGGAACGCCCATGCTGATGGGGATGCAGCGCCTCGGGGAAGGGGTGGCCCAGCCCATTGCACTATACCCCCGGGCGATCGATCCCGCCGAAGTCGAGATGACACGTTTGCGCTACATGGTGGAGAGCTTGAGCGAGGTCATTTGGGAGCTCGACGCGGATTTCAACTTCATCTATGTCTCACCCAGGATATTGAAAATGCGTGGCCGCGCCCCGGCCGAGTACATCGGACACAATCTGCGCGAGGTCCTGCCCACCGAGTACTCGGAGATGATGATCTCCGCGGCCCGGTCCAAGGCCGCCAAGGAGCGGATGGCCCACAGACCTCTGAACACGCGCCTGATCGAGCAGCTCCCCGATGGCACCAAGGTTTGGACCGAGATAACGGCCGTGCCCATCATCAAGGACGGGAAGATAGCGGGGTTCTTCGGCAGCTCGCGGGATGTGACCGAGCAGAAGGCCGTGGAGGATGCCCTCGTGGAGGCCAAAGGCCGGCTGGAGGCGACCTTGAAGGCGCTGCCCGACATGCACTTCGAAGTGAATGCCGAGGACAAGATCGTCTGGTACAACATGGCCGGCGCCGCCTCACCATACCTGGGAATGCCGGAATTGAAGGCACCGGAGGTACTCTCCACCGACGGCTTGAAGGCCCTGGACCAGGCCCGGGAGGAAGCGGACCGCATGGGTAGGGGGGTGTTCCAATACTCACTTCCCACCCCCGAAGGGCAGAGGTATTTTGAGGCCTACGTATCGCCCGTCCCTGGCACCCCGCCTTCGCACCTCTTCGCGGTCCGCGATATCACGGCCATGAGGGAGATCACCGAAGCATTGCGACAGGCGAACCAGCGCATCTCTTTGATGGGGCACATCACCCGGCACGATATGATCAATTCCATGACCGTGGCGGAGGGGAATCTGCGCCTATGCCTCGACGACATCGATTCTCCGAAGCTCCCCGAACGCCTGCAGAAGGCCGCGAAGGCATTGCGCGAAATGGGCGGCCTGATGGCCTTCTACCGGGAATATCAGGAAGGAGGCCGCGGCGAGTCCTCTTGGCATGACCTGGCTCGCATCGCCCGCCTCGAAGGGCAGATATTGGAGGCGGCCGGGATCGCGCTGCAGGTCGAGGATGGATTGGAGGTGCGGGCCGATCCCATGTTCCGCAAGGTGGTCCGTAACCTCCTGGAGAACGTATCCAAGCATTCGGCCTCAGCGACGGAATGTCGCATCACCTATCGCCCGGTGGAAGATGAGGTCGAAGTGTCCATCGAAGACAACGGCGGCGGGATACCTGATAAGTACCGCGCCCGGCTCTTTCAGAGGGGCCAGGGCAGCAATACAGGCCTGGGTCTCTATCTCTCCAGGGAGATCCTGTCCATGGATGGGATAAGCATCGACGAGGCCTCGAGCCCCGGGCAGGGCGCCCGCTTCGTCCTGCGCATTCCCCGCGGACGGTATCGCATCCAGGGAGGTCGCGCTCATGGCCTCTGACGTGGTCATCAAGGATGCCGGTAGGGAAGGAGCCAGACTAGCGGTACGCTGGGCGGCACAGGAGGGATGGAATCCCGGGCTGCACGATGCGGAGGCGTTCTATGCCGCGGACCCGCACGGTTTCCGCATCGCCTACTTGAATGGGGAGGTCGCAGGCACCTATTCCATCGTCCGCTATGACGAAGGCTTTGCCTTTGGCGGCTTCTACATCGTCCGGAAGGAGGAGCGAGGACACGGCGTGGGTCGTGAGATGCTCGCGGCGGTGCTGAGGGAAGCGGAACCGTACAACTTCGGTGCGGACGGCGTCGTGGCCATGGTGCCGACGTACGAACGTCACGGCCTCTGCACGCATTTCCGCTCGGCGCGTTTCCTGGGACGTGTGCAAGGAAGGGCGGACGTCTCGCTGCGCTCGCTGGACGACGTCGGCGTGGAGGCGGTGGAAGCCTACGACCGAGGCATCTTCCTGCATCCCCGTCCTGCTTTCCTCAAGGAATTCCTGGCGGCTCCAGATACTCAGGTGGCCGTGGCCACGGACTCTAAAGGCGATCTCCGGGGCTACGGCGTGCTGCGCCCATGCGTCAGCGGTCACAAGCTGGCGCCGCTCTTCTCCGACTCACCGGCCGTGGCGGAGAAGCTGTTCTCGCATCTGGCATCGCTCGCCCCGCAGGAGATATGCCTGGACGTGCCCGGTCCGAATGGCGAGGGCAACGCCATGGCCGTGAAGCACGGCATGCGCGAGGTCTTCGCCTGCGCTAGGATATACACCAAGAGGCCGGAGCCTCTTCCCCTCGACCGCATATTCGGCGTCACCAGCTTCGAGCTGGGCTGATTAAATACCCGCCAGGTCCATCGCTTTTTTCAAGGGGAAGGGAGATGGAGAAGAACAAGAGGACCATGGCGGTTTTCGCCGTCGCAGTGGTGGCGCTTCTAGTCCTGACCGCGGGTTTGGGCGTCGCCTACATGGACGCCAACGCCCGGGACAAGAGCAATCAGCAATCGATCAACCGCCTAGGCAACATGCTGATGATGAACTATCCCGCCCTGTACGTGGGGCAGGCCATGGCGCAGTCGAAGCTTGCTCTCATAGAAGATATGATGTCGAACCTGAGCGCGTCCTTGGCGCCGGTCGGCCTCAATTCCAGCACGACGAGGATGGACATGAATGGTGTCATCAATTCCAGCGACTATATCATCGACCTCCTCACGATGGACAGGAACGGCCTAGTCCTCGCATGCGAGCCAGCGCAGTACCATTACATGGAAGAGTTGAACTTCTCCACGGATACGTTCATGCAGGCGTTCCTGCAGCAGAAGATGCCGCGCATGTCGAATGTCTTCCTTGCCACGGAGGGGGTCTACGGCGCATCGCTGGTGCTGCCGGTGTTCGATCTAAACGGTTCCTTCCTCGGAGGAGTGGGCGCCTTGTTGGACATCCGGAGTCTGGTGGACGACAGCATTGCCGGCTTCGCCGCGCTCACCGGGTGCTCCTACGACTGTGTGCAGAAGAACGGGCTGATCGTGGCTAGCAATGACCCGGCCGAATTGTCCTTGAACGTTCTCACCAGTCCGCATTTCAGCAACTACACGTCGCTGCGCATGCTAGCCTGGAGGATGGTCAACGAGACCGCTGGCTACGGCGAGTACAGTTTCCCGCCCGCCCTGGGGCAGACCACGGTGGTGCTGAAGGACATGTTCTGGTTGTCCATAGGTTTCCGCGGCATCGAATGGAGGCTTTGCCTGCAGAAAGCGCAGTGAGCAGAGGCAAGCTCAGGCTTGAATACCAGTAAGGGTAATTCCCGCGCGCATGACGTCAGCCAAGGTGTTCACCGCCGCGCTCGCGGCGGCCCTTCTCCTCACCACCATGGCCTCCCTGGTCATGGTCACCCAGAACTCACAGCTGAGCAGTGAGAATTCCGCCAACGCCACGCGGCTGCGCATGAACACCATCCTCGAAAGCGGCCAGAACGC
>CAZCNG010000060.1:0-12375 GCA_964500045.1 uncultured Methanomassiliicoccaceae archaeon | reverse complement strand
CCAATACCCAGATGCATCAACGAACCCTGGGCACCGGCGAGGATCGCACGGTACTGGGCGAAGATGTCCAGGGTCTTCGACTGATCGAGACCGTAGAGCATGATATTGGTCATCACGAAGTAGAATACGAGTATGAGGATGACCCATAGCATCTTGGTCCGGAAATGGACATGGCCCTCCGGCTTTTTGACGGCCGGCAGCCTGTCCGTAAGAGGCTTGAGCTTGTATAATCTGCTTTTTTTCTCTTCAGCCATGTCCATCACGGATTTACTGCGATTCCAGGATATGCCCGCCGGCTTTTTCAACCTTCTGCTTGGCGGACTCAGTGGCCTCGGCCACCTTGACCTCCATGGCCGTGCCAAGACTGCCCGATCCGAGCAGCTTGTCCACGCCCATCGCCTCAAGGTCCACCATGCACTTCCCGCCTTCGTTCTTGGCGAAGCCGTTGGTGGTCATATTGACCAACTGCTCCTCCAGATCGCCAACGTTCATGGTGATCTTGGCGCAGACCATCTTCTGGGGGCGCTTGAAGCCTACCCTCCCGAAGTGGTCTGGCATGTACTTTAGCATGTGCATGGCCTTGTGCTTGTGCAGACCGGCATTACCAGTACCGCCGTGTTTGCCCGCGCCCCTGCCTGCCTTCTTACCGCGGCCGTGGGTACGGGAGCCCCTGAACTTATCTGTCCTTGCAACCATGTTGATCCCTCAGAGCATGCGGAGGACGAGGGCGTTGATGTCTTCTCCCCGGTATCCCAGGGCGCCTCCGACCTTGTAAGTCCGCTTGTTGCCCCCGTACCCCTTCCTCGGGGGTGAGAGGCGGAAGAGTGGCTTTATGCCCTCTAGATCGCCGTACTTGAACTCGCCGCTGGCAAGCTTGCTCGCGAACTCGTCCACGCTAGCCATCCCGGCGGACTTGACGTCCGCGTCGGTGATGGGCTTGTCGCCCATCATGCGGCCGCGCGCCGCGACCATCTGCTTCACGGTGTCCTCGGAAACCTCACCCCAGGTGATGTAGTCCTTGGACTTCTGCAGCATTCCCCGGGAATAATCGTTGTCCGGAAGGATGACGCAGTGGTTGATGCGCGTCAGGCGCATCATGACCATGCAGTCCTCGATGTCATGGTTGACCTTGGAGTGGCCGCGCACACGTACTACGACGAATGTCATGTCTAGCCCTCCTTGGGGGCGTTGTTAACTTCAGCGGTGTGCATGCCAACCGGTCCAGAGACGATCCTGAGGCGCTTCTCCTGTTCTGCGCTGACCCGCATCTCGGACGTCTTCTTCAGAGCGTCGAAGGTGGCGTAGGCGTAGTTCAGGGTGGTCTTGGTGTGGCCGGCGGCGAAGCCCCAGCTGTCCTTGACCCCTGCGAGCTGCAGGATGCTCTTGGCCACATCGCCGACGGCCAGGGAGATGCCCCTGGGCGCGGACTTGAGGGTCACTTCGCAGCTGCCGCTCTTGCCAGTTACTTCGAAGGGCAGGGAGTGGGGCGTACCGCAGCCACATTCCCAGGAGCCGCAGCCCCTCTTGACCTCGATCATGTGCAACTTGGCGTTGTCGATGGCCTTGCGGATGGACGGGCCAACTTCCTTTCCCTTGGCTCTGCCGATGCCGACGAAGCCATCGCCGTTGCCGACGACGCAGGTGATACGGAACTTGATCCTCCTTCCGGAGTCGGTCATCCTCTGCACGATGTTGACATCGATGACCTGATCCTTCAGATCCGGCAGTAGGATATCCACGATCTCCGGCTCACGCAGGGGCAATTTGGTGGCTAGGGCCTGGCTCATAGTGGTGATCTCACCGCTGAGGACCATGTGCCCGAGCCTGGTCTTCGGTACCCATTCCATCTCAGTCAGCCTCCATCTTGATCTTGATCTCTTCGACCAGCTTCCTCATCTCCGGGGAGATGTGGTCGCCGTGAATCCTCTCATCGGAGGGCAGCACTTCTTCACCGTGCGGCACCGCGATGCCCGCGTCCAGCAGACCCCGAAGGGCTGCGAAGACGGATGCTCCCTTGCTCGGAACGCGCAATCCGATGTCCAGAACCATGTTCTCGACGCCGGCCTTGGCGGCACGCTTTCCAGCCAGGTAGCCGACCAGGTAGGCGGCCGGCAGATTGCCCGTCGCCTTCTCCCAACCCATGCCGCGCAGCTCGCGGGAATGGGCGGAAGTGATGACCTCGTCTCCCTTCTGGTCGAAGTCGATGATCTGCACGCTGACGTTCCTAAGCGAGGTACGAACGACCGCACGCGGAACGCGTCCACGCAACAGCCTTTGCCTCTGCCTGTAGTCGGTCCTTCCCTCGCGCCTGCGGCGGAAGGGCACCTTGTATCTCGGTCCGTTTGCCATCAGATATCCCCCTTCAGGTGTCCCTCGGTCTTGAGGTGCAAGGTGAGTTGCCGCTTGCTGCGGAACATACCGCCCTTTGCCTTGCGGTAGAACGCACGGTAGGTGTGGCGGTCGATCGCGCCGGTGTCGCGGAGGCGTCTGAGCTCTACGCGGATGGGCCGGATGGTGGCGATCCACTTTGTCTTACGGGGTGTCCTGGCCCCGGCGGTTCCCTTTCTGCTGCCCTGTCCACGCTGCCTTCCCTTGGCCTTCTGGCCCTGGTTGTGCTTGGCACGAGCGCGGGAAACCCCGGTCTCGGGCAATGCGCGGATGGTCCCGGATGCGATCGCCGTTCTGATGTCGGCCCGGGTAATGGCGTCTGCAACATCCTCGATGCGGTTGGGGTCGATCCAGACCCTGCTGTGTCCGCACTTGAGGATGATGGCCGCCAAGCGCTTCTGGTTCTTCAGATCCATTCTCTCACATTCCTATCGGTTGAGTACGCGGAGGCCAGCGGCGTCCGCATTAGCGATGATATCAGTCCTCTTCTTCCGGCCCACGGTGCCGCCGATCCTGACGCACTGGGTCTTCGGATCGATGCCGGTAAGCTCCTTGACGTTGTGGACCATGACCTCCTTGAACCCGGAGGGGTGATAGTCCCTCACGAGCGCGGGGCCACGGAATCCGATGGAAACGATGGTGGGGCGGTACTTGTAGTGACGCCTCATCTTGGAGTGCATGCCACGCGGCTTCCTCCACTTCGTTCCCAGCTTGGCGTAGCGGAACCACTCCTGCCTCTTGAACTCTGGCCTGTGGTCATTGCAATACTCGCGATAGGCGAGCATCTCCTTGACCTCGGCGCTGAGCTCCGGCTTGAACTTAACGACGTACGCGCCTTCCTCGACGACGGCTGCGTCCGACTCTACGACCTCGGCCTTCTCCGCCACGGCAACGGCCGTCTCAGCGGTAGCGAGGAGTTCCTCCCAGTGGTCGGCGATCTTGTCCCCGACGCCATCCAGGGCGTCGATGATCTCCTTCCTCTTGGGGGCGTCCTGCAGCGCCTGGAGGAGCTCGGCGGGGGTGGTGACCTCCAACTTCTCCAACTGGGCAGTGTACTCATCCCTGTAGTAGGGAAGGTCGCCCAGCTCCTTGATCTCCTTCTTGCGCGCCATTACTTAGCCCTCCTTGCTTTCTCGACGATGTATATGCCATCCTGGAAGACCCTGGGGTCGAAGCCCTTGATCTTGGTGGCCCGCTCGATGTTGGCCGCGGTCTGCGACACGGCTTCGATGTCAGCGCCGGTGGCGGTGACCTCGTTGCCCTTGACGGCGACCTTGGTCACACCAACGATGTTGGCGTGCCTGGCAGCCTTCTCGCCCAGGAAGTTCTCGATGATGAACTTATTGCCCTTGACGGCTGCCTTGATCGGGAAGTGGCTGTAGACGATGCGCATGTCATACTCATAGCCATGGGTCACGCCTCCGATCATGTTGCGCAGGTGGGCGGCGAACGTACCGACGACCGCCTTCTCGCGCATCTTCGGCATCGAGCAATCGACGACGAAGTTGCCGCTGTCCATCTTGACCTTCACCAGGGGGTGTACGAACTCCTTCGTCACTGTGCCGAAGGGC
Organism: uncultured Methanomassiliicoccaceae archaeon; assembly: GCA_964500045.1. Taxonomy (GTDB): domain Archaea; phylum Thermoplasmatota; class Thermoplasmata; order Methanomassiliicoccales; family UBA472; genus CAZCNG01. Next base: position 8,416 of record CAZCNG010000060.1, on the reverse strand, counting down.
CCCTTCATGGTGATCTTGGCCCCTTCCATGGTCACTTTGACCTCCTTTGGGACCTCGACCTTCTCTTCAATGTGTCCTGCAATGGTCATGTTGATCCCTCAGTAGACATAGGCTAGCAACTTGCCGCCTACTCCCAGCTCCTTGGCCTTCACGTGGCTCATAACACCCTCGGTGGTCGAGAGGATGAGCACGCCGAAGTCCTGGGCCGGTAGGTACCTGGCCTCATAGGATTCAAGGTCGACCTTCTTCACGGAGAAGCGCGGCTTGATGACACCGCAGTTATTGATCTTGCCCTCCATGCGGACCTTGAAGACTCCTGCCTTACCGTCGTCGACGAACTCGAACTGGTTGATATAGCCATTCTCCTGCATCACCTTGAGCACGCGCCCGATGAGCTTGCTGGAGGGGCGTATGGTGCACTCTCCCTTGCCCACGGTCGCCGCGTTCTTGATGGTCGACATGGCATCGTTCAATGGATCGTTCTGCATTCAGCTCACCTCACGAGTACTTCTTGAATCCGATCTGCGGTGCGATCTCGCGGAAACACTGCCTGCACAGGTGCATGCCATACCGCCTGATGATCCCTCTCTTCCTGCCGCAGCGGGAACATCCCTTGCTCCTCCCGAACTGCTTCTTGGGCTTCACTCGACCACCTCCGCGTTGAAGCGCTCCCTCATGAATTGAGCTGCCTCTGGCCGCGTCATGCGGTGATATTTCGGCAGCTTCTGCTTCATGGCTCTGCGCCTTGTGATTCTCCTACCCGGCCTCTGGATGCATACGTTGACATCCATGCCGAAGATCCCGATCTCGGGGTCATATTTCATGCCCGAGAAGTCGGTGTAATCTGGAACACCGAAGGAGAGGTTGCCTTCCGGATCGAAGGAGTAGTAGGTGACGCGGTTTTCGCGGGTCGCCAACGCCCTGATCAGGAATGCCTCTGCCTTCTTGCCCCTGATGGTGACCATGCACCCGATGGGCATGCCCTCACGCAGGCCGAGATCCCGGTTGGTGATCTTGGCGATGGTGGTGCGGCTCTTCTGTCCGGTGACCATCTCGATGACCTTGATGGCCTTGGTGAGCCTTTCGCCGGCTTCGCCGACACCGATGTTGACGGTGATCTTTTCGATGCGCGGCTTCCTCATGATGTTGTCGTCACTCATAGTGCGCTTCCCTCCGGCAGCACGATCTCGGGCACCTTGGTCCCGATGACGAAGACGTTGGGCTTCACGGTCAGAAGTCCATCCTTCATCTTGATCTGGTTCGGCGCGGACGAGAGGGTCACGATGACCTCCTCGATGTTGCCGATCTCACCGGCGTGAGCGCCCGACGTTACCATGGCGAAGCTCCCCTTGGCCATCTTGTGGGTCTCGAGGATCTTCTGCGAGGGCAGCTCGATCTTGATGCTGTCGCCGCTGTGGTAGGAGTCCTTCTCCACCAGGATGCAGCGGCCGTCATGCAGGTTGAGCTGCGTCTTGCCGTTCTTCACGGTCGTCTTCTTCTCGATGCGGCACAGCTTGGTGTTCTGCCTTCCCTCGGGGATGGTCACCAGGCGCAGGCGACCGTTGCGGTCGACCAGCATTCTCATGTGCATGTTGATCTTGGGGATGGAAACGACATCCATGAGTCCGACCGGGAAGCGGCGCTCCGTGACCACTCTTCCGTCCACCAGCACCTGGCGAGCAGAGAGGATCCTCTGTGCCTCAGCGGCGGTGTCGCACAAATGCAGCATGTCCCTGATGACCAACAGGATCGGCATGCTCATGTCCAACGGGTGCGGACCCGGGTTGGGCTTGACGATCCATACGTGCTTCTTCCTCGGCACCGCCCAGCTGCGCGGGGCGGTTAGCCTCTTCATGTCGCTGCTCATTGCGAGACCTCCTTCTTTTCCAGCTTGGCCTTCCTGCGGGGGTCCTTCAGCTCCAGCTTGGTGACCATCAGGTTGGACGCGTGCAAAGGCCGGGCCTTCTGGGTGCCATCGGCCTTGGGGATGGTGATGCCCTCTATGACCACGAGGCCACGGTGGGTGTCGACATCGGTGACCTTGCCCTCGACTCCGACTATCTCGGCGTCGCCGCGCATGACCTTGACGGTGTCTCCCTTGATGACGCGCACGCTGCGCGTTGCGTACTCCTCGATAAGATCTGCGCTGAGATGGGCGCCCACCATCTTGCTGCGGCGGACGTTGGAGGCGTTGTACTGTGCCTTCCTCTGTTTCCTTGGCTGCTTGCTCTTTTGATACATGCTTCCACCTCAGATGATCGTCGACGCGGTGGCGGCGATCCTCGGCCAGCGTTCTGCGGCCTCACGCGCGACCGGACCCTTGATGTCCGATCCCTTGGTCTCTCCTTCTTCAGTGGTGATGACCGCGGCGTTGTCCTCGAACGCGACCATGGTCCCATCGGCGCGGCGGAAGGGTCTCCTCTGCCTGACGATGACTGCGTACACCACTTGGCGGCGCATTTCCGGCGTTCCCTTCTTGACGGACGCGACAACGATGTCGCCGACCGCTGCGCGGGGCTGCCGGTGGTTGACGCCGTGGTACCCGGGCACTGCGATGACGCTGATGGTCTTCGCCCCGGTGTTGTCAATGACACTCAATATCGTCCCGGTCTGGACGCCGTTGGTCTGGTTGCCAGCGATTCCCTTCATCGCCATTCACCTCTTCCCAACGATGACGAAAGATACCGTCTTGCTCAGTGGCCTGCACTCCATGATGCGCACTTCGTCCCCGGCCTTCAATTCAAGGCAGGGGGGTGAGTGCACGGAGTAGCGGCTCGTGCGCTTGGAGTACCTCTCGTACTTCTGGTCATAATTCAGATAATTCCGTTCGACGACGGCACTCTTGTCCATCTTGACTGAGACCACGACTCCGTCGATCATCTGACCCCTCACCGGCAATTCGCCGTGGAAGGGGCAGTTCTTATCGTCGCAGGTGGCCACGGGTGCCTTGACGCCGATGCCTATGTCCCTCGATTCGCCCTTCATCATAATCACTTGATCCTCTTAATGCGGTCCTCTGGTCGGTGCTGGACCTCGGAACCTAGTATCTTAATTTTCTCGCCCTCGTATGTGAAAGTGAATTCGTTCATGGCCTTGGGGACGATGCTGTCCCGGCCATCGTGCCTGATGACGATGGTGTTGCGGGTCTCGTCTACGACCTTCCCAGACATCATGTAGCCCGGGTGCGGCGACGCCGATACCTCAACTTCCAGACCGATGAACTCTTCTCGCATTAGATCCCTCTTACGCATCTGCTCATCTGACCTCGGTCTTGAAGCCCATGTCTTCCAGGACCTCTTTGACCTTCTTCTTGTGGTCGCCCTGCAGCTCTATCTTGCCATCTTTGGCGGTGCCGCCGGCGGCGCACTTGTTCTTGAGTTTGCGGGCCAGATCGTTGATGTCGATATCATTGGAGTCGATGCCCTCGATTACGGTAACCATCTTACCATAGCGGCGGGAGTCGGTCCATATTTTGACCGACTGCTGCTCGCGGGCGATCTCCTCGCACATGCAGAGTTCCTTTGGCAGTCCACATACGGAGCAGATTTCAGCCATTACTTCTCTTCCTCCCTCTGGACAGTGAGAATCCGGGCGATGTTCGTCCTGATAGCCCTGATCTTACCCGGGTTGGAGGGGGCGCCACCCATGGCGGCGGTCCCGCGCTCGTGCATGAGCTCATCCTGGAGTTCGGTGAGCTTGCTCATCCGCTCCTTCTCGCTCATCTCCCTGATATCATTGGTGTGCATCAGCGCCATGCCTCAATCCTCCTGGTTAGCGTCCGCCGAAGCGGACTGGGGGGCGATGGCCTCGGGGAGGTCGTCCTTATGCATAAGGAGGTCCCTGAGATCCGGGAAGGATTCCATTGCCTTCTCGTATAGCATGACATCGATCTCCGCGGGCAGGCGTGCGTCGGGGTCCATGATCTCGACCTGGACGCCGATGACACCGGCCTTCAGCTTCGCGACCGCGAAGCCGAGGTGGATGTACTTCAGCCGGGTCTCGCCGCAGAACTTGATGTAGCCCTCTTTGAACTTCTCAGTGCGGTGCCTCTCGCCAGTCAGCTTGCCAGCCACGATGATCTGGCAGCCGCGGGCGCCGTTGTCCATGATGCGGCGAACGGTGGAGTGCCCGGCGCGGCGGAAGTGCCAGCCCCTCTCAAGCGCGAAGGCCAGCTTCTCGGCCATGATCTGCGCGTTGAGGTTCGGGTTGCCGACCTCTTCCACTTCGATCTGGGGGTTCTCGTACTTGAAGCGGTCCTCGATGGCCTTGGTCAGGGTCTTGATGGCCGCTCCGCGGCGACCGATGACGATTCCAGGCCTCTCGGTGATCAGCTTCACGGTCGTTCCCATCGGGGTTCTCAGGACCTCGACCCCACCGAAACCGGCGCGGTCCACGGTCTTCATGAGATACTCCTTGAGGAGGACCCTGCGGATGTTCTCGGCGATGAACTTTCTCTCGCTAGCCATTACTGCTGCACCTCCTCTAGGATGACCTCGATATTGACGGTCTGCTGGTTCCACTGGGTGGAGCGGCCGTGTGCACGTGGCATGTAGCCCTTGATCGTCCGACCGAGATTGGTCGTGATGACCTTGACGCGCATCGTTTCCGGGTCCAGTCCCTTGTACTCAGCGTTGGCCTTGGCGCTCTCCAGTACCCGGCTGATGGCCTTGGCGGCCTTGGTCGGGAACCTTCCGGGACCTACCCCGTGCTTGTGCGCCACACCAGTGTTGTAGCGACGGATGGGCACCGGCCTCTTCAGGTCGACGACCTCCGCCAGCATCTTGATCGCTTCGTTGACGTTCTTGCCCTTGAGCATCCGGCAGACCTCGCGCGAGAACTTGGGGGAGATAGGCATCTCCTTGCCAATTGCTCGGGAGGTCGTGTCCGGGTCCGCTTCTGCTGTGTATCCTACCATGTCAACACCTCACTTCAGCGGCAGGAACTTAGACGACCTGGTCGCACCGACACCGGGGCCAGAGTGCTTGACCGTCTTACGGGTCATGCTGAACTCGCCGAGGTAGTGTCCGATCATTTCAGCTCTCAGTTCCACTTCCTTGAAATCCTGTCCGTTGTAGATGGCGACCTTCTTGCCCACGAGGGACGGTACGATGGGTATGTCCCTGCGGTGAGTGCGGACCACGTCCTTGTCGCCCGACTTGATCTTGTCGAAGACGGTCTGCTGCTCGGAGTTGAAGCCCCGCTCGAACGTCCGCCTCATTCTCGAGGGCAGAAGCGCGAGGACATCCTCGAACGGCATCTCTAGGAGCTGCTCCATGGTGTAGCCACGGTACGTGAACTCCTTCTTCTTCTTGGCGGTGATCGCGCCCTTCTTCTTGCGGATCTTCCTTCTGGAGGATTTAGTTCCAGTCATCTTCATTTCTTCAGCCATTCTGGATCACCTCAGTACTTCTTCTTGTTCTTCTTCTGCGGAGAGAGACGACCGACCTTTCTTCCCGGCGGCGCGTTCCTCGAGACAGTGCTCGGTTTTCCGACATGCGGGTGGCCACCGCCGCCATGGGGGTGATCCACGGGGTTCATTGCGACACCCTTGACCTTGAAGTATGCCTTGCTCCTCGACTGGTAGCACCAGAACTTGTTTCCGGCCTTACCGAAGGGCTTCTCGTCACGGCCGCCTCCGGCCACGATGCCCACCACTGCACGGCAGCGGGGGTCGAAGCTCTTGAACATGCCAGAAGGCATGAGGCAACTGATCTTGTCGCCCCTGGTGACCACAGTCGCGGAGGTCCCGCCGGCCTTGCAGTACTTACCGCCGTCGCCAGGCCTTCCCTCGATGCTGTAGACCATCGTTCCTTCCGGAATGTTGCCCAGAGCCATTACGTTGCCCGGGGCGACATCGCCTACTCCGAAGACGGAGATCTTCTGTCCGACCATCATGCCCTCGGCGGCGATCATGAAGGAGACCTCGCTTCCGTAATCGACCTTGGCCACTGGACACGTGCGCCCAGGGGCGTGCATTAGGTCGACGATCTTTCCACTCTTGAGCTCGGGGGCGGGGAGCTTGAGGTCACCGATGTGCCTGTGGCTGGGGGATGCATACTGCATTCCTCCCCTTCCGCGCCTCTGCTGCCTTAGATTCTTTCCCATTGAGATCCCCTCAGAACACTCCGATCCTCATGCCGACATCCTCGGCAGAGTAGCCCTCGGCGAGCTTTATGATCGCATGCTTGCCATCGCGGGCAGTCCTGGTCCAGACCTTGGAGACCTTCACTTCGAACTTCTCTTCGAAGGCGTCCTTGATGTCTGCCTTGGTTGCCCTTGCGGCCACGATGAACTCGATGCGGTTGCCGTCAGTGAAGTTCTGGGTCGGCGTTCCCGCGATGTGGTTCATCGTCTTCTCAGTTACGAACGGGTGCAACAGAATATTCTTCTTGGCCATGTTCACCACGCTCCGATCATTGCCAGTGCAGACTCGGAGAACACGATCAAGCGGCCGGGCAATCCGCCCGGGGCCAGCTTGCCGCAGCTCAGCTTGTCGACGACAGCGATCTCGACTCCGGCCAGGTTCTTGGCCCCGGCGAAGACGTCAGCGTCCTTGCTGGACACGATGATCAGTATGCCACGAGGCGATTTGAAGCGCCTGCCTCTCATCTTACCCTTACCGGGGCGGACCTTCTTGCCATCCTTGGCGCGGTCCACATCAGCGTCGAGTCCGATGTTCGTCAGGACATCCAGCACGCCGGAGGTGGTCTTGAGCGCCTCGAGGGCGTCTTCCACGACGACGGGCACGGTGACCTTGTCGGCGAAGCGGTGGCCGCGGGCGCGGACCATCTCAACATTACCGGCTACGGCCAACGCGGAGAACCTAGCGAGCTGGCGCTCCTTCTGGTTTACCTTCTTGGAGTAGTCCTTCTCCACCTTCGGCGGGAAAGCTCTCCTGCCTCCGATGTTGTTGGGCGACTCGGCGGCCTTGGACCCAGAGGTAAGCCTCTGCACCCTGGCCACACCGCGGCCCTTGCCCCAGGTGGAAACAGCGTGCCGGATACCGGCTCCGGGCTTGGAACCATAGGGCTGGCGGCAGTTGGCCTCCTCAGCCACAATGGCCCTGTGAATGACGTCCGGGCGGTACGAGGTCTCGAAGACCTTGGGCAGCTCGACCGTCTTCACGACATCTCCCTTCAGGGAGTAGACGTTGACCTGTGATCTCTCAGCCATATCTTCACGCTCCCTGCTTGGATTCGGTGGACACATAGACCATGGTCGGCGCTGCCTTGAGGTCGACGGCGGGCTTGCGTACCGGGTCCCTCAGGCGGATCAGTCTCTTGACCGGGCCGGGGACGGAACCGTGTATCAGTACGTAGGAGCTAGCGACGTTTCCGTAGTGAACGAAGCCACCCTTCGGGGTGACATCCTGTCCGTTGACACCGATCTTGAGGACCCTCTTGTTGACCTCGGTCCTCTGGTGGTATCCCATCTGACCGGACTGGGGTGCGGTGTTGCGCACGTAGCCGGGGCGCTTCGGGCCTAGGGTACCGACCATTCTGCGGTGCTTCGAGTTCTTGTGCGAGAGCAGCTTCAGGCCCCATCTCTTGGTGGCGCCCTGGAAGCCCTTGCCCTTGGTGATGGCGAGGACGTCGATCAGCTGGCCTTCCTTTACAAAATCGGCCACACTGAGCTCCTTGCCTAGGAGGGACTTGGCGTACTCCATCCTCGCGGTCATGTTCCCGCCGCTGATCCTGAGCTCCATGAGCTCGGGCATCTTCTTCGGGATTCCAGTGACCAACTTGGGCTGGGTGTAGGCGAGGATCCTGATGTCTTCCACATCCACATCCTTCAAGCTCTCCCAGGACGCAGCCTGGTCCAGCTTCTTCGGTACGGGGATGAGCCTGGCGAGGTTCTTCTCCAACTCGGAGGTCCAGACCTCTCCAGCGGTGCGCAGACCGTACCTGGTGTTCTCGTACAAGCGGACCGCAGCTACCCTCATGGGGGGTACCTCCAGCACGGTCACCGGGATACGGATCTCTTGTCCGGCGGTGGTGCTGGTCTTCCTGGGGTCCACTATGAACGCATGAGTCATACCGGCCTTGTAGCCGGCGAAGCCCTGGATCTTCGGTGCTTCAGCCTTGTTCTCGGGCCAGGCGTGGAACCTGGGGGTCTGGCTAGGAGCCCTCTTCCTTGGCGAAAACGCCATTGAGCCCTGTCGGGGACGTCTCTTGTTCGGCATGTTTACCTCTCCCTTCGGTTTAACCGAGAGAGTACACTCTCTTTCGCTAACGCCTCTGTTCTCAAGAGTGTTGAGTCTTCCACCTTCAACCGTGACACCGTTTCCAACCCCCAGAACGAATCTTGGGGGGAAGTCAAAGGGATGCTTTCGCATTGCCCATGGGGTCTGGTCGAACGTCCTCAGCGCGTTGAGCGAAGTCCGATAAGGGTGCTGATATATAACATATTCTGTGCG
>CAZCNG010000059.1:0-12453 GCA_964500045.1 uncultured Methanomassiliicoccaceae archaeon | reverse complement strand
AGGTGTTGCCGATGCGCGGCGTGAGCAGACCGGTCTTGATCTGCTCGTCCGTGAATCCGAGCATCTTCGCCACGCGCGAAGGGAACTTTCCATTGGGCTGGTGGAAGATGGCATACTGGTAGTCGGAGGCTTGGCTGCCGACCTTGGCCATGATGCCCTTGGCCGTCGCCTGCACATGCTTGAAGTAGGCCGGCTCTCCAGTGAAGCGGCCGCCATGCGACGGATAGGGCTGCCCCTCCCGCCTCCAGAAGTCCGGAGTATCCGTGCTGAAGGAATAGGTGGCATTCAGGTAGGCAATTATCTTTTCTCGACCGATCAGGTAAGCGGCCCCGCCGGCCGAGGCGGAGTACTCCAGCGGGTCGCCAGGAGCGCCTTGAGAGGTGTCTGCGCCGATGGCCACGCCGTAGTCGATCATATGGCTGGCGACCAGCCCCATGCACATCTGGATGCCGGCCGTGCCCGCCTTGCAGGCGAACTCCAGGTCCGCGATGGTGAGGTTGGGCACGGCGCCGATAGCTTCGGCGACGATGGTGCCGGACGGTTTCACCGCATAGGGATGGGACTCCGAACCGACGTAGAGGGCTCCGATACGGGAGGGGTCCACGTCCACGCGCTGCATCATCTCCCTCGCTGCTTCGGTGGAAATGGTGATGACGTCCTCGTCCGGCGCTGGCACGGACTTGGAGAAGATCATGAGGTTCTTGCCCATGGCCTCGCCATCGCTGCCCCAGACCCGGCCTATCTCCTTCGGGGCGATGCGGAAGCGGGGCACGTAGGCGCCGTAGCTTACGATTCCAACTCTCGATGTCATGTAGATACCTTCCTGTGAACTTGGGAATGGGTTACTGTGCGTTCTTCTCCAGGATCTCCACGAGCTCGCGCAGCGGTGTGTTGGTGCGCAGGAGCGGCAATCCCTCCAGAGTGGCGAGGCGTATCGCCAGATCGTCGACATGCTCCGGCTTGTGGTAGACGACCATGGCCGGCTTGAGCGGATGCGCCCGGATGGCGATCATCGGCGAACGGCCGAACTTGACGCCCGTGAAGACCAGGGCGCGCTCCGACGACCACCCGTAGATCTTGAGGTAGTCACTGCTGCCCAGCGCCTGGATCGCTTTCATGGAATCGATCACCGTGTAGCCGTGAATGTCCCGGTCCATGCCGATGCCTTTGGTCAGCTGGTCGCCGCCGATCATGGCCATGAAGGCGCTCGCCTTCATCGACGTCTTGAACTCCCCGATGCTGAGGACGCATTCCGCCCTTTCAGCGAGGTCGTACTTGGCCAGAACGCGGCCGCCGCTCTGTTCGTCCATGGCCATGAGGCCGTCGACGAGGCGGCGGATGATGACGATGCCCGGCGATTTCCTCCTCCCCGACTCGTAGTCGGAGATAACCGAAGGAGACATGCCCAGGTGTTTGGCAAGATCCTGCTGGCTGACGCCGAATTCCTCCCTCCACTTGCGGATGGTCTTTCCCGGCTCCAAGGAGAGGGTGATCTCTCCGGCGATCTTCTCGCGCAGCTGCTCGCGCATGAAGCTGGCAGTAACGAGACTCTATAAATAAATGTCGTAGGTGGAAATCGACAATCTATCATTTCAGAGAGATTGGTCGATACAGAATACGGTTGAAATTGAATCACCGCCAGATTATCGACTGCATGTATAATGCATGTAATCGAAAGCCAGGTAACCCACCCTGTGTATTGAGATTTCGTGATGCGAACGATCCGGTTGAAACTGAAGGTGTCCCCCACCGGGATGGCTCGGCTCCTCCACACCATGGAGGATTTCAATCGCGCCGTTAGGATGCATCTCGATTGGGGGTGGATGAATAGGACATCCAATAAGATGGCAATGCACGCCGCGGCATATCGTAGCGTTAGAGAAGAGATGCCATCACTGAGAGCGAGTTTGGTTCAGTCGGCTAGGGACTGCGCCTGTGAGATGCTTAGGGCGACTGGATTCAGAAAGAAACCCAAGCGCGGCATCCACTCTAGTGTGAGATATAATAACCACTGCGCCAGCATATTCTTGGAAAGCCAATACGCAACTCTCTCCACCAATGAAGGTCGCGTTAGGGTAGAATTTCAACTCTCAGAATGGCACAGACAATATCTATCATGGAGAGTAAAGACATCCATACTGTCTTACAAGAAGCGCACCCATGAAATGTACCTGGGTGTGGCGGTCGAGACTGAGACGCCGGAGGAGATTGAACAAGGAGAAGTGATGGGGATAGACCGGGGTTTGAGGAATGTAGCAGTCACATCGGACGCCAGATTCTTCAGCTCAAGCCAGATGAATGAAGTCAGAGGCAGATACGCATATCTAAGATGGAAGCTGCAGGCGAAAGGCACTCGTTCGGCGAAGAGGTTACTGAGAAACATATCTGGACGAGAGAGACGGTACAATGCCTGCCAGAATCATATTATTGCGAAGGAGATAGTGAATGCCCCATATGCAGCTTTTGCACTTGAGGACCTCTCTAAGATCAGAAGGGACATGGCAGGGCGAGGCAAAATTAGCGATTGGGTCGCACGCTGGCCCTTCTACCAGCTAGAGGAGTTCATTAGCTACAAGGCCGAGGCATTGGGCAAGAAAGTGATAAAGGTCAACCCGGCCAACACCTCCAGGAGGTGCTCTCGATGCGGTCATATCGAGAAGAGGAATCGCAATGGGAATCAATTTCACTGTCTCCAGTGCGGATTCAGTCTGGATCCAGACCTGAATGCCTCCCGCAATATCGCCGAGCGGGGCAAAGCTTTGCTCGGTAGGCTGTGTGTCGACCAGCCGAACGTGTCGCGCGGTGAAGAACGAGCCCACAGTCCGAGGGCAGGGAGTTTTGGAGCGCAGATGCAAGTGCCATATCCGAAGCCACAGACGGGATGCAGTGTGTTATCGCCTGCACATGCACAAACTGAATTGGAAGGCATGATCGACCATTATGGCTTCAAGAATAGGCAGAACCGGAGTGTTGCCTCACGAAATGGCACGTCGACCCTTGATGTTAATGGCTAAGAAGGCCAGGGGAGTGAGGAGTGACAAGGCATCATGACCTCGACGGCGGGTAGATATTTTATACTACTATTCGATTGCCTTTCCTACCCAAAGGGTCTGTGGGCTAGCTTGGTCTATACTGGGTGGTTCGGGACCACTCGACTCCAGTTCAAATCTGGACAGACCCACTTAATCTCAATTCTTCCTAACTGGATTCACAGTTGACCGAAATAATATTGAGTAGTTTATTATGAATTCTTTTACATTATTCTATGTTGGCCAACAATGAGAAGTATATCATAAGCAAGCACATTTGTTCTTCATTTTACTAGGTATATTTATATATTAGAATTGAGAACCGGTCTCATCCACAGAACCGGATTTGGATAGTGAACGGGCAACAATTATCTTCCATCAGGAATGTAGCACTCAACGCTCTGGATCGTATGCACCCTCTACATCGATGATGAATGCATTCTTCGGGACTGGGTCAAGGACTCATTGAGCATTCCGGACGAACTCGTGGTGGAAACAGCCACCTCACCCCCAACTGGCGCTGGCCATGGACCTCTCCAGACTGGTGACTTGGGAGCTGAACAGTTCCATATCGGTCGAGCACTTCCGCATCCAGAAGAGACAATTCCGAAAATGGATGGCGGCCCTCATGACGGGACTGATCGGTTCGATCCCTACAGTTACGCTCGGTCCGCGCGTCCTCGATTTGTTGGGTCCAGCATTCGTTCTGGGGGCTGATGCCCTCGCAATTCTAGCGGCCCTGATCTCTAAAGTCCTCCTGCTCCGGCAATGGACCGCCTACAACGAGCGACAACGCCTTTAGCAGGACGTTGTCTATCTCGTCCATGGTCCGCTGCCGCGAAGACTTCCACCTACCCCTTGCCGCGTTCGTCGAGATGATGGAGAACCCGGAGCCGTACACTCCCGGCACCATCAACTTCTGGGACGACGATCATATTTCCCGGATGGCATTGGAAGCGCACCTGGACCCGAACACGGATGCGGCCAGCCGCAACCCGGTATTCATGAATGCTTCGGTGCAGTTCATCAGCGCGGCGGCTCTCGGCCTGGACCGGAAGAAGGTATTGGACCTGGGCTGCGGCCCCGGCCTCTACGCGCAGCGATTGACCTCACAGGGGGCCATCGTCACCGGCCTGGACATATCCAGGAATTCGATCGCCTATGCCAAGAAGGAGGCGCAACGCCTCGGCCTAGATATTGACTACCGGCGCATGGACTTCTTTGACATGCAATTCGAAGCGGAATTCGACCTGGCCATGCAGATCTACGGCGAGATATGCGTATTCTCAGCGGCGGATAGAGGTCGGCTCCTGGACAAGGTGCATGCCGCCCTCCGTCCCGGTGGTCTCTTCATATTTGACGTCACCACGCCGCTCTTCGAAGAACAACTATCTGGCCGCAGCTGGCAAGCCCTGGAGAGCGGCTTCTGGAAGCCGTACCCGCACCTGGTGCTGGAGTACGGGATCGAATACGAGGAAGGGATGTTGCATCTCGACCAGTATGCGATCTTTGACGAGAACGGCAAGATGGACCTGTGTCGCATCTGGACGCAACATTTCGATCCGCAGGGAATAATCGACCTGCTGGCGGAGCATGGCTTCGAGGTCCTTTCGCTGCATGGCGACCTGACCGGAGCGCCGCTGGCCGAGACCGGGTGGATCGGCATCGTGGCGCGCAAGACCGCGTGAGCGAATTCTTTAAGAATGGGGGCCCTATCGACGCTGTTACCATGCCCAAGATGACTCTCTCGACGCGCATCGGACTGGTGCAGATGAGGATGCACGAGGACCCGCAGAAGAACATTGCCAAGGTGGAGAAGTTGGTGCAGAAGGCCGCCGACCGCGGTGCGGCCATCGTCTGCCTGCCGGAGCTGTTCAGCCTGCGCTACTTCGCGCAGTACGAGGAGGTCAAGGGCGCCGCCAAGCTGGCGCAGAAGGTACCCGGTCCGCTGTGTGACGAACTCGCAGGCATCGCCATCGCCGAGGAGGTCGTTCTGGTGGGCGGATCCCTCTACGAAAAGGAGGGGAAGAAGCTCTTCAATACCGCTCCAGTGTTCGAAAAGGACGGCCGCCTGCTGGGCAAGTACCGCAAGGTGCACATCCCGCACGACTACTCCTATTACGAGCAGAACTACTTCGCGCCGGGCGACCTGGGCTTCCAGGTGGTCGACACCTCCGCCGGCCGCGTCGCACCGTTGATCTGCTATGACCAGTGGTTCCCCGAAGCGGCGCGAGCGGTCGCGTTGATGGGCGCGGACATGATATTCTATCCAACGGCCATCGGACGCCTGCGCCATGTGCTGGAAGTGGAGGGCAACTGGCAGGAAGCGTGGGAAACGGCCATGCGCGGCCACGCCATCTGCAATTCCATTCCAATAGCGGCAGTCAACCGCTGCGGCGTCGAGGACGATATGCAATTCTGGGGAGGGAGCTTCCTCGTGGACGCCTTCGGGAACCTGGCGACGCACGGGCGCTGGGGCGAGAGGGTGCTGATCGCCGAGGTGCATCCGCTGCACACCGAAGCGGTGCGCGAAGGCTGGAGATTCTTCCAGAACCGCCGCCCGGAGCAGTACCAGGTGCTGACCGCCAAGAAAGGACCGGAGGCATGAGCTTGACGCCGAAGCAGGCCGGTTTCCGCATGCCGGCGGAGTGGTCCCGTCACGAAGCCACGTGGCTGTCGTGGCCGAAGAATCCCTTGACCTTTCCGGAGGAGGTCATCGGCAAGGTCGAGGCGACCTATTGCCAGATGATCTCGACGCTCAGTCAAGGCGAGGTCGTCAAGGTGCTCGTGGAGGACGGCGCCATGGAAGAGAAGGTCCTGGAGATGACGGAAGCCGCGGGCGCGGACATGCGCAAAGTATGGCCGGTGCGCATCAAGAGCGCCGATGTGTGGATCCGAGACTATGGGCCGACCTTCCTGCTCAATGACGAGGAGGAGAAGGCGGCGGTCAAGTGGAACTTCAACGCCTGGGGCGGCAAATATGATGACCTTCTGTACGACGACAAGGCAGGCGAGGAGGTCGTGCGCAGCACTGGCGTCAAGGTATTCCGTCCTGGCGTCGTCCTGGAAGGTGGTTCCATCGAAGTGAACGGCTGCGGCGCGGTCATGACGACGGAGCAGTGCCTCCTCAACCAGAACCGCAACCCTTCCCTTTCAAGGGCGGACATAGAGGAAGTGCTCCGCACGCACCTCAATGTCGAGGATGTCATCTGGCTGAAGTCCGGCATTGACGGCGACGACACGGACGGGCACATCGACGATTTTGCTCGATTCTGCGCGGAGGACGAAGTGCTGTGCGCCCACTCCCGGAGCCGCAAGGGCATGAACGCCGACGTCCTCAAAGTGAACCTCAAGCTGCTGGAAGAGACGACGTTGCATTCGGGCAGTAAGCTCAAGGTGCACAAGTTGCCCATGCCGACGCCGCTTTGGTTGGAGGAAGAGGAAAGGTACCTGCCCGCCTCCTACGCCAACTTCTACATCGGCAACGACGCCATCCTGATGCCGGCGTTCCGCGACCGCAACGATCCCAAGGCGAAGACGCTCCTGCAGGAGTGCTTCCCCGGCCGGGAGATCGTTCCGATCGACGCGCGCGACCTCGTCTACGGCTACGGCGGCTTCCACTGCGTGACGCAGCAGGAGCCCCTAGGCGGCTGAGGCCAGATACTGGTCGACCGTCTGCACGCTGCTGACGAAGATGGTCGCGTTGCGGTTCAGCACGAACTCGCTCAATCCGATGCTCGAAGAGCTGCCCCAATCATAGGTATAGCCCAGCCTCGTCCAGGGGGCGCCGTTGATGCGAGGCTGCTGATAGTACGAGGAGATGATGTTGCCATTGAACCACGTCAGGTACGTCGGGTCCGTAATGGTGCTGTTCAGATAGGCAACGGTGTCGTTGATCTCGTTGTCCGCGGCTGGGCGATACAGATCATCCGGGTCGGCCCAGAACTCCACCAGATAGGTGTTCTGCGAATGAGAGGAAAGTCCCAGTAGCTGCTCCACGCGCAGCGTGTGGTTGCTGACGCTGCTCAAGTTGCCGAAGAAGTCCTTCAGCTCCGGGACCACGGTCACCCAGGTGGTCCCCCAGGTCGTATTCACGGTCTGATTGACAGGATAGCTGCCGGGAAACCGAGTGAAGGCGAGCACCAGCACCTTGCCGTCGTTCCAATGCAGATAGGTGTTGTTCTCCACGATGGGGATGAGGTGGTCGTAGTAGGTGCGTTTCTCGCCCACCATCACCTCGTCGATCGCATCCAGGTACTTCTGGTCCGGACTGCGGTTGTCAGCGGGAGGGAACAAACCAGGAACAACGGCCCAGACGGCCACTCCGATCAGTATGCCGACGACCAGGACCGCGGTCATCTGCAAAGCATGCTTCCGCTGCGACATACGCCGCCATGACCGGACCAGGGGAAAAATCTTCCGCTCTATTTGCCGCCACCGGCATGCTGGCGCAGCACCTGCAATGCTTCCTCGACCGTCAGCGGGGGATCGAATGCCTGGCCCGTCTCCTGCTTCCACTTCATCATCAGTCTGCTGAAGGAGGGGAGCTCCAGGTTGGCCTCGCGCAATATATCCTCGCGCTGCACCAGTTCGCGGAACGTACCATCGAAGATGACCGTCTTCTTGAGGACGATGACCCGCTGCGTCAGTTCGAACGCCACGGTGAGGTCGTGCGTCGCCAGGACGAGCGTTTGCGGGCACGCCTGCAGCACGCGCACGAGATCCCGCCGACCGAGCGGATCCAGGTTGGCGGTCGGTTCGTCCAGCAGAAGGATGTCAGGGCTCATGGCCAGCAGCCCCGCCATGGCCACACGCTTCTTCTCGCCGAGGGAGAGGCGGTGCGGGACGCGGTCCGTGAAATCGGAGATGCCACAGTCGGCCATGGCCTTGTACACGCGCTGCTTGACCTCTTCTTCGCTCAGTTTCATATTGATGGGGCCGAAAGCGACGTCCTCAAAGACGCTGGGCATGAAGATCTGGTCGTCCGGGTCTTGGAACAGGAAACCGACCTGGCGGCGCACCTGGGGTGCTTCCCTCTTGCTCAAGCGGATACCACCGACCTGCACCTCGCCCGCGCTGGGCAGGAAGAGACCCGCCATGAGGTGCAGCAGGGTGCTCTTGCCAGCGCCGTTCGGTCCGACCAGGGACACCTTCTCACCCGGAGCGATGCGAATGTTCACGGCCTGCAGCGCCGGCGACGATTCCGGATAGCGATAGGCCACGTTCTTCAGGTCCAGAGCGTCCACAGCTTCACCTCCAACTGCAGCAGGATGGCCAGGGCGCACACCAGCACGAAGGGAAGGGCGAAGGCCACGTCGCGCGCTTGCGCCTTCAGCCGCGTCAATGTCCTCACCTCGCCATCGTACCCCCGCGACAGCAGGGCGTCGAACATGGTGGACGCCCTCGACTGAGAACGGACGAAGATCATGCCGATGGTGTTGGAGATGGTGCGGAACGCCACCTTGTCCAGGAGCGACGTTCCGCCGGCAAAGCCGCGCGCCTTGCGCGCCATGCGCATCCTCGATATCTCGTCCAGCAGCACGAAGATGAAGCGGTAGGTGAAGAGGATCAGCGTGGCCAGGAGCCGCGGCATGCGGAACCAGCGGAAGGCGCGGATGGTGTCGAAGAAGGGCGTGGACGCTATCAGTACGACCAATGCCAGCACGGAGGCAGAGATGCGCAGCATGAGCCCCACCGCGTTGGGCAGTCCGGACGAATACCACATCGTAAGGAAAGCAAAGAGGATGAACGGCGAGGCCAGCACCAGGTTCTCTCCGAGGTGCCGCAGCGGCACCCCGCTGACCTCGGCGAGGATGATGGCGAACAAGGTGCAGAGGGCGAGCGCTTCCAAGGAACGGAGGAAGGCGATGACGACGATGAAGGCGATGACGCAGGCCAGCTTCACGCGTGGATCGAAGCGGAAATAGCGTGACCTCTTGGCGTAGCGGTCGATCTCATCGTGCGCCACGCGAGCACCAGCCTCAATGCCTCTGACGCCTGGCCTTGCTGATCTTGAGGTACAGGAAGATGATGCCGAAGACCATTATGAATCCGATGATGCCCGACACCAGCATACTACCATAACCGTCGCCGTAGGATAGCGGCGCGGTGTACACCGGTTGTGCCTCAGTGACGCCGTTGTCCTGCATCGTCCTCTCCAACCCATCGCCATACATTGCCGAAAAGACGAAAAAGCCCACGAGACCGATGGCAAATATGATCATTATGCCCAGGAACGCCTTCTGATAACGCTTCTCCATCAGGTGCTCACCTCCTTGACCTCCTTGGATGGGCGCCTTATGAGATCAGGGGCCACCCGATACAGGTAGAGCACCACGCCGGTGGTGATGATCGCTTCGCCCACGCCGATGACGATGTGCCAGCCGGCCATGGAGATCAGCGCGAGATTCATCTGGATACCGTAGGCGCCTCCGGAGAGGGAGTAGCTGAAGCCCAATTGTACGGCACAGGCCAGAGCTGCTAGGAAGACGGAGATCCAGGCGCCCACGGGGATGCCGACCTTCTCGTAGCGACCGCGGAAGATGCGAAATATGCCGGCGGCGGCGAAGGGCGCGATGACGGCCATGTTGAGCAGGTTGAGGCCCAGTGCCGTCACTCCACCGTCTCCGAAGACGAAGCATTGAATGACGAGAATGACCGTGAGCACGACCACGGAGCCGTACACGCCCAGGAGCGCTGCGGCCAGGGCCGCGCCGATGAGGTGGCCGCTGGTGCCTCCGCCCACGGGGAAATTGACCATCTGCGCCACGAAGATGCCAGCGCCCAGCATGGCCATGAAGGGAACGGTCTTCTCATCGACCGTCTTGCCCACCTTGTAGACGGCCAGGGCAATGACCGGAAGGGCGATGAGCCAACCGAGGATCCATATCTCCGGGGCCATCAATCCGTCTGGTATGTGCACTCCATCTCCCCCTTAACACGAAATCCAACCGGATGTTACTGGTAGTCATGGAGATGGTATTTAACCCTTGCCAAATGAGCATCCAGCTTAGGGCAGAGGACGGAACATGGACTTCTCCGCACCGCACAGGGGGCATTCCCAAGCGGCGGGAAGGTCGTCGAACTTGGTACCGGGCGGGATGCCGCTTTCCGGGTCGCCCTTGTCCTCGTCATAGATGAATCCGCATACCGTGCATTCCCATCTTGCCATTTCAGATCGCCTCGTATCCCTTCACCATTTTGCCGTAGCGCTCATGCACCAGGCGCATGTCGAAATCGTAGGATTCGCGCAGCATTCGTTCCTGCTCCGCCGCATTGAGCATACTCATGCAGGGAATGAAAAAGCGTTTGTCCTCCTTGAGGATGTGCCTCGGATAGGCATCGACCAGGAATGCTGCCGCAGCCTTGAGCTCCTCCAGTCGGGGGATGCCCCGCATTCCAGAATCGACGGCAGCACTGAGACGGCTGACATTCGCCCGAGCCATCCCATGTTCTGCCATCAGTTCGGCCATGATGGTTGCCAGCTCCGAAGGCATCCGTTTCTTCGCCAATTCCCGGAAGAGGATGTCCTCCTCCTTGCCATGGTGGCACCGGTCGGCATAGTTCTCTAGGAAATCTACTGTGTCTCTTAGGAACGAGTAGCGGGGAGCGGCACCGGAATTGATCGAGTCCAGTTCCCTTTGCAACAGGTGGACCATCTTCTCGATCAGGCGGTGTTCGATCATCAGAGGTCCGATGGGCATCATAGGAGCATTCGTCCTATGTGACCATCAGGAAGATATTGGTTGCGCCCGGAGGGGACCATCCGATTTCAACTCAAGGATCTCGAACAAGGATCCCAGGCCCAGGCCGCCATGGGGAGGAATCCAAGGAGAGGGCGGATGAAATCACCTTGTGACATTTGGCGAGTAAGGAATAACTACCGCGGCGGTAATGGAGGTGCGGTCAGCACATGCATAAGCTAGTCCTCCTTCGACATGGCGAGAGCGTCTGGAACAAAGAGAATCGTTTCACTGGATGGACCGATATCGGTCTCTCCGCAAGGGGCTACCTCGAGGCCAAGGAGGCGGCCATGATGCTGCAAGTGGATGGATTCACCTTCGACCTGGCCTATACCTCTGTGCTCAAGAGGGCCATCAAGACCTTGGATATCGTACTCGAGGACATGGACCTGCAGTGGCTGCCGGTGCAGAAGTCCTGGAGACTGAACGAGCGGCACTACGGCGCATTGCAGGGACTGAACAAGTCCGAGACCGCCACCAAATACGGCGACAAACAGGTGCTCGTCTGGAGGCGCAGTTACGACGTGCAGCCACCGGCGCTGACCGAGGACGACGAGCGCCACTCCGGCAACGACCCACGCTATGCCGGATTGAACAAGAAAGAGATCCCCCTCACCGAATGTCTCAAGGACACGGTGGCGCGCTGCCTGCCCTACTGGGATCAGGAGATCGTGCCCAGCATCAAGGCCGGCCGAAAGGTATTGGTGGCGGCGCATGGCAACAGTCTGCGCGCGCTCATCAAGCACATCGACGGCATCGGGGACCAGGAGATCGTGGAGCTCAACATACCGACCGGTATTCCACTGGTCTATGAGTTCGATGACGAGATGAGACCGCGGCGCCACTACTACCTGGGCGGGAGCGAGGTGGCCGCCAAGGCCGCTGCCGCCGTGGCCGCACAGGGCAAGGCGCGCTGAGCCCCTACCACGCCTCCGTGTGCACCCGTGCCGGGTCGAAGCGGGACGCACCGTTCTTCTTCTCACCGGGGTGACCTATCGAGATCAAACAGAACGGTATGACGTGTGGCGGTATGCCCATGTACTCGCGCATCGCCTTGATCCGCTCCTCCACGGGGTAAATGCCAAGCCAGCATGCGCCCAGTCCCAGGTCTTGCGCCGTGATAAGTATGTTCTCCGTGGCCGCGGCGCAGTCCTGCGGCCAGAAACCAGGATACATCTCCTGGGAGGTGTCTCCACATACCAATATGGCCAACGGCGCTTCCTTGAGCATGTGGGAGTGGGGCTGGAACGCAGCTATGGCGTCGAGGCGCGCTCTCTCTCGCACCATCACAAAATGCCAGGGGCGCTCATTGCCCGCCGAAGGTGCCGTCATCGCCGCTTCCAACAAGGACAACTCATCGGATTCGCTCACATTCTCCTGGGTGTACTTTCTGATGCTCCGCCGGTGTAGGATCGCGTCTATCAAGACCACCGTGTCAATATTTGTCATTCTGGCTATTCAATATCTTGCTTCGCAGAGCCAAAATTACCGCCGATAGTTTCATTGCCCCCTCCAACGAATGCTATCGCCAGGTGTGAGCATGGAGCGCATAACTGTGCATCTGGACTTCAAGGAGTTTCCCCGGGAGCACACCTGCGACGGTAGGAACCGCTCGCCGAGGATCCGTATCGAAGGAGCGAGGGGTACCTCGATGGCTTTGATCATGGACGACCCCGATGCGC
>CAZCNG010000058.1:0-12542 GCA_964500045.1 uncultured Methanomassiliicoccaceae archaeon | reverse complement strand
CTTAGAACCTGTTTTCCCGCGGGGGGCGCCTCTTTTCGTAGCACTCCCTGCAGTAAACGGGCCTGCCCTCGGTCGGCTTGAAAGGAACCTGGGTGTCCTTTCCGCACTCGGAGCACTTCACATCATGCATCTCGCGGGGGCCAGTGTCGTTCCTGGGTCCCCTGCTGCCGTATCCACCGCTTCTCGGTCTGCCGCCGTACATTGATACTACCTGTTTGGATTATTTCCGTAACACCTTGCGATGCACCGGATAGGAATCCGATAGAGGTAGTAGTATTAAAAGAAATCTTCTTTGGAATCAGAACTCCTGGCAACAGAAAACACTGGCAGGAGATTCTCCCAAATATCATTGGCGTTTTCTCAGCGCCAGCGAACCTTCTCTGCCATCCCTAGGTTTCGGTGCGAGGTCAGCTGCTCCAAGCCACTTGAGGGGCCCATCACCTGGGCGCTAGACCCGCGTCCCTGAGGATCTCCGGCACCTTCTCTTCCCAATTCACGGCCATTATGTGAATGCCGTGCACTCCCTCCATGGAGCGCAGGTGCTCGATCTGCTCCAGGCATATCTTCACGCCCTCCGCCTTCTGGTCCGTGGCCACCTTCATGCGGTCGAGGATGGACTGGGGCACGATCATGCCGGCCACCCTATCCCTCATGATGGACGCCATCTTGTAGGACTTGAGCGGCAAGAGCCCGGCCAAGATGTGCACCTTGTCCGTGAGGCCTTTCTCGCGCGCCAGGCGCATGAACCTCTCGAACCGTTCCATGTCGAATATCGATTGCGTCTGGATGAAGTCGGCACCGGCGGCTATCTTCTTTCCGAGGCGCACCACACGGAACTCGAACGGATCGGCGAACGGATTGGCGGCGGCACCGAGGAAGAGCTGCGGCTTCGGCGTGATCTCTTCGCCGCCCCAGATACGCCCGTCGTCGCGCAATCCTTTGAAGACCATGAGCTGTTGGATGCTGTCGAGGTCGTAGACGTTCTTCGCTTGCGGCTGGCTGCCACCCATCTGGTGATCCCCGGAGATGCATAGAAGGTTCTTCACGCCCAGGGAGCAGGCGCCCAGCACATCCGACTGCATGGCGATGCGATTGCGGTCGCGGCAGGTCATCTGCATGACCGGCTCGATGCCTTCCTGCAGGCATGCCACGGCCGCGGCCAGGCTGCTCAAACGCACGGACGCGCTCTGATTGTCGGTGAGGTTGAAAGCGTCGGCGGTACCTTTCATCAGGCGGGCCAGTTTGCGCACATGTTCCGCGTCGCAGGAACGGGGCGGACCGATCTCGGCCGTGACTGCGAATCTGCCGCTCTCCAGCACCTGCTCCATATTGCTGCCCGATCTCATTGCGGATCGCCCCTGCGCTCCACTTTATTCTGCTCCAGCGCTTCCGGCCTCATTATCTTGCGCGGACCGCCGCTGCGCGACGGCCTCCAGTCCTTGGGTGGCAGGTTCACTTCCATCAGGTCGAGCCGGCCCAGCTTCTCCAAGGAGTGGTAGATGAGGTCCCAGCCACAGTCGACCTCCTTGGATATCTCGCACTTCCCGTTCTGCGAGCCACCGCACGGTCCGTTCAGGAGCGATTTGGAGCAGCGGGCGATGGGGCAGACCCCACCGGTCAGATGGAGGACACAGTCGCCGCAGCCGGCGCACCTCTCCTCAAAGATGCCGGGGGCAACGGGCGCTCCCATGTTGGAAGTGCTTACGCCGGGGACCACGCGCACGGTCGGATATCTTTCCTGAATGCACTGGGCGCCCACGCCACAGGCGAGGCACAGAACGGCGTCGCATCCCTTCGCCTTCGCAGAGAGCAGCTCAACGAATTCCTTCTCGCAGGCCCTTTCCACGGTGAATTCCTCCACCGTACGGTCCAAGCGATTCTCCTGAGCGTGCAGCAAGAGCGCTTCCCTCATGAGAGATGCCTCCTTCTCCCCGCCCGCCAGGCATATTGCGGTGCAGGAACGACAGCCCACCACGAGCATCTTCTGGTGCCCCTGCAGCATCTCCAGTACCCGGTCCATCGGCCTCTTGTCGGCGATGATCATACTCTCCTCTCCCTCTCATCGACCGCGGCAGCAAAACGCCACGGCTCGTTCGACGCGATGTTGGCCATCCTCACCCTCTCCGGATCAAGACCCATCTGCGCCAGTATGCTGCGGGCCTGCTCCACCCGCTTGCGCGCTTCGAAACAGCCAGATTCGTGGTGGCAGTTACCCTCCAGGCAGCCGACCACGAGCACCTTGTCCGCCCCTTCCCGCAACGTTCGAAGCAGGAGGCGCGGGTCGACCCGGGCGGCGCAGGGCAGGCGGATGATCGCAACTTCCACGCCGTCGATCGCCACATCGGGAGCGGCGGTCCTTTGGCAGCAGAACGCGACCAGTCTCATTGCGCTCCCCTCCCCGCGATGTGCTTCAGCACCGCTTCCACCAGGGGATCGTCCCAATTGACCTGACCGATGGCTCGGCTGGGGCAGGCGGCGGCGCAGGAACCGCACCCCTGGCACAACACCGGCTCTATGACCGCTTTGCCTTCCTCGATGCGCGGCGCATGGTACGGGCAGAGACGCACGCAGGTCAAGCAGCAGCTGCATTTCTCCTGCTCCACCTGAGCCACGAGTCCGCCGGTGACCCGTTCACCCCGCAGGTACGTCTCCAAGACCGCCGCGGCCGCCCTGGCCTCCAGGCTCGGCCCGGCTCCCTGGCGGCGCTGCATTGCGGTGCCGCAGAGGAACACCCCCTGGCTTAGCCCGCCGGGACGGCGCTTCTGTGAGGGCCGGACCAGCCGTCCTTCCGCGTCCGTAGGGATATTGAGTGCCATAGCCATCTGGTTCATGTCCGGCACGGCCACCGCATCGTCCAAGACGACCAGGCCGGCCTTCAGCTGGATCATCCCCACCAGGGCATCCTCCACCAGGACGGTGCCTTCTTCGTAGCGGGGCATCTTGCCGGTGCGCACGTAGCGGACCCCCAGTTCCATCGACTTCTTCCAGCCCAGCTCGCACTGACCAAAGGCGAACATCTCATGCGCGACGACGGTGACCTCCGTGTCCGGCGCCAGGGCCTTGATCAGGAGGGCGTTGTGCGCTGCTTCGTGCATCGACCTCTGGTCGAAATCGCTGCGGCCGCACTCGTCCATGGCGATCATGACCACCGGACCAGTTGGTCTCCAGCCGCCGGAAAGACGTTTCTCCAGGTCCGCCTGGGAGATGGAATCACCGAATAGGGAGGACGTCACTTCGCCGTCGGTCACTTCATCCATGGCCACCAGAAGGGCGGCACAGCGCATCTCCGCCTCGCCCAAAGGAGAGTCCAGCGTCGCCAAGTAACCTTTGTTGTCCTCGGTGCAGGAAAGAAGGGGTGCATCGTGCAATAGGGTAAAGCGACCATCCGAGCGGCGTGCCATCTCCTCGGCCCCGATCTCCTGCAAGGTCAGCTCTTCTCCGCCGACCATCTCGTGCAAGGCCGGCCCCGGGTCTGCCAGCGTGACCTCGTGACCCCCTTCCAATAGGAAACGGCAGGCGGCCAGCGCGCTCCTTCCATTGCCTAGGACGAGCACGGCGCCCTTGGCCGGTACCCGCGTCTCATGCGCGTCGACCAGACGGCGCGCCCTCTCCAGCGCCGCCCTGAAGGTTGGCACCAGTACCTTGGCGTCGCCGCGCACATCGAAGACCTCCAGGCGGTGGCGGTCCATGCCGTGCTGCGACATCAGGTCGGCATAGGGCTCCAGCCTTTCTCTGCAGCCGACCAGCATCATGGTGCGCAATCCGCCCGCTCGGAGGTAGATGTTCATCTCCTTTCTGCCGATCTCTTCACAGAGGCAGGGCAGGCAGCGGGCCAGGGCCACGTCCTTATCTTTCAGGGAGAGGGCGAGCAGCAGCTCGGCCGGAACCTCGCGACCGCAGCCCCCCTGGCAAATGAAGACCCCGATCCAACCGGGGCGGTCCTCCTGGAGCACCTGCACGGGGCTCATTGACGCGCCTCCAGGTAGGCAACGGCCTTGGCGGCCGCCACCTCTCCTTCCATCATCGTTTCCTCGATATCCTTGGGACCGGCACAGGCACCGGCGAAGAACACGCCCCGCTGCTCCATGCCAGCAACCGGCCGCCCCTCGGCAAAGAAGAATCCCTGGGGATTTAGTTTCGCCCCTAGCATCGATGCGGTGGTAACTGCGGCGGGCGATGGGACCAGGCCCACCGAGAGGATGACGAGGTCAAAGGCCTCCTCGATCACCTCCGCATCTCCTTCTTTGACGTAGCGGACCAGAGGCCCCTGCGGTCCCGGCACGACCTCGGCCGGCCGAGAGCGCACCGCCCTTACCTTCGGCTGACGCCTCGCCCAATCCAGCAGATCGTCGGCGCGGTCGCTCGGCCGCCAATCCATGAAGAAGAACGTCTCCTCCGCGGCCGGGACCATTTCCCGGATCAGCGTGGCCAGCTTGAATGCGTATTTGCAGCAGGCCTTGGAGCAAAGCGCCGTGCCCTGCTTGGAAGTGCGCGAGCCGACGCATTGGATGAAAGCGACCGTGCCCGGAACCTTCCCGCCGGGCCAGGTACCGCAACGCAGGCCGAGTTCGACCTCTCTTGCCGTTGCCACGCCCGGGATGAGGCCGTGCCCCAGTCTCGGGTCCAGCCCCGGATCGAACGGTTCCGCGCCGATGGCCACCACGATCGTCTCCGCCTCCAGCATCTCACTGCCGTCGTCCAGGGCGAGATCGATGGCGCCGCGGTTGCAGGCGTCGGCACACACATGGCAGCCCTCGTCTTTTTGGCAGAGATCAATGTCGACCGCGGCCCGTTTACCGTGAGAGTTACCTGATGGCACCAGACCGAGCGCTCCCTTCGGACAGAGGTCCAGGCAGGCACCACAGCCGTCGCACTTGTCCGCGTCCACCAGCTCCGGGGCGATGCATACCGTAGCTCGATAAACGTCCCCGTGGCGCTCCAGCACCTCGATCTGAGCAGAAGTGATTATCTTGATGTCGACCCGGGAGCGTACGGCCTGGATGCGGTCGTGCACCGTGCATACACCGCAGTCGGAGCAGACACGCCGGCCCTTGCATATCAGGTCGCCAGGAAGTCCTCCGATGCGGACGGACTTCTCCACCACCGTGCAGCGCACCCCGCGGCGAGCCAGGGCCAACGCGGCCGTCATGCCCGCGGCTCCGCCGCCGAGGACGATGGCCCGTCCCGGGTTCCCTGATGGATTGCTGCTCCGTTCCTTCAATCGGACACGACCATCATTCTGACCACCGAATCGATATTTTAACTGATTGGAGGGCGCTACTAAATATGCAGGCCCACAGATTCAGTACGATGAGCCAAGACCCTGCTGCACTTCACCAAGAGGCGATCGCGCAGATGTCCCTACGTCCCGGCGAACGAATCGTCCGCATGTGGAAATGTCGAGCCGACGTCTATTCCGAACCGGCCTCGGACGAGGACTCGGGCTGGGGAAAGAGCGGGGGACTGCTGGTGCTCACCAATCTGAGACTCACTTTCCTGCAGAACACCGGCCTTCTGAAGAGGGGCTACCTGCACTACCATAGCGCCGAGCTGGGCAGCATTACTACCGCCACCGTCCACAAGCACGGCCTGCTGGTCGAATGGATGGGCAAGTACCGCCCGGAGAAGAACAACTACGACAAGATGGAAGATCTGGATGCAAGGACCATGGAGGGAACGGGTGGAACCGACCTGCAGCGGGCGGCCGCGGACATTCTGGCGGCCAGGTCGGGGGCATTCGCGGCTCCTCCCCCCCTCGCAACGCCACCACCGGTGCTGGATTTCAACACGGTCATGAGAATGGCTGCGCCGGGAGGACGGATCGCAGGGCTGCGTTGCCCCAAATGCAGCAACGTGATGCAATTCCCCGCCTACGGCAATGAGGTCTGGTGCCCCTTCTGCCAGACCAACATCCGGGCGGAGCAGCTGCAGACCTGGCCGCAGCTCATCATCAGGGAGGGCTGATCGTTGGAGGTGAGCGCTTGCGCCACATCGCTTTGACGGTGGACGTCGACCGGGACGTCAACATGGTCCGCAAGGGCAGCACGGCCGCGGTCTCTTCACCCTTGGCGGGCAGTGACCAGCCTCGTTTCGACTCCTCAGCCGAGGGCCTCCAGCGCATCATCGCAGTGCTGCACCGTGAGAACGTGCGGGGGACCTTCTTTCTAGAGGGAAGAACGGCGGAGGTGCTGGCGGAAAGGATGGACCTGGCCACCCTGCTCGCCGGCCAGGAAGTGGCCGCCCACGGCTACGACCACGAGGATTTTGCCGGCGCGGACGATGGCAGGCAGATGAACGGAGAGGAAACCAATGGGGCGTTGGACCGCTGCGGAAAAGCTCTGGACCACATCTTCGGCGCAGGGCGCCGTGGCTTCCGCGCCCCCTACATGAGGTCGACGCCGTGGCTCGGGGCGGCGCTGGCGGAGAGGATGTACCTCTACGAATCTAGCGAATACATGGAGCTGCGCCAAGGCCGTATCCGCCCCTATCCGGGCACGAATGGTCTGGTGCAGGTCCCGGTGGCCGTAGGCCGAGACGCCCAGGGCAAGAAGATCTTCGGATACCTGTGGCCGCTGCATGAGGGCCAGCGCCCCCTGGAAGACTACCTGGCGTTGATGGATTCCTTCGAGGACGGGCTGCTGGTGCTGGCAACGCATTCCTGGCACCTCGTCGAATGCTTTGCCTCCGGACGATTGGAGGAAGAAGCCTGCCGCCGCAGCCAGGAAGACCTCAGAACGATGATCGATCACGCAAAAGCGTCCGGAATGGAATTCACCACGGTCCGCGGGCACCTAGCTTCCGAGAGGGGGGGTTGCTGACGGAACCGTACGAAAGGGCAAAGGAGGTGGCCTGGGATGGCTACCTGCGCATGTTCGCAGCCAAGGATGAGATCGCACCGGAGAGGGTCGACCTGCGCGTCCTGGACGAGAAGATCGTCCTGCGGCCGCCGGAGCGTCGCGCCTTGAGCACGCGCCAGGACCCGTTCCTGGAGATCCTGGTGTTGCACTACCTCACCAACGTGGAGGGGAAGCAGCTCGCCGGGCGTTTGGTCAAGTTCCGCCAGCTGCCGGGAGGCAATGCCTACGAGGCGGCCTTCCACAAGCGCGTGGAGCTGCCCTTGAAGGAGACATTCTCCGCTGAGCCGCGCCTCCTGGTCAAGGCGGCGCTGCGCTTGGGCGGGGCGGAGGCGGCCTTCGGCGACGGAGCGGCCGTGCTGGCCCCGCTGCCGATGATCCCGCTGACGGTCATCGCCTGGAGGGGTGACGGTGAGATCGAGGGCGAGGCCTCGATGCTTTTCGATTCAGGATGTGCGGACATCCTGCCGACGGAGGATCTGGCCGTAGCGGGTTCGCTCGTCACCAGCGCGCTGCTGCGCATCAGTACAGGCCAGTGATGTGCCCGTCGTCCGAATACTCGATCTTGAGCGCGGACGGGGACGCCGGCAGTCCGGGGATGAGCGTCATCTCCCCGCAGATGGGCACGATGAAGCCAGCGCCCGCTGAGACGTAAGCTTCACGCACGTGCAGGGTCCAGTCCTTGGGCGCGCCTTTCAACTTGGGGTCGTCGGAAAGGGACAATTGCGTCTTGGCCATGCAGATGGGCAGGTGTCCGAGACCGGCATTCTCGATGGTACGGATGTTCTTCTCCGCCTCGCCTTCGAACTGCACCTTGGCCGCCCCGTACATCTCCTTGGCGATGATGGTGATCTTTTCCTGGACCCGCAGGTCGAGGTCGTAGAGGAAGCGGAAATCCACCTTCTCCGTGCGCAGCGCTTCCAGCACCGCATCTGCCAGTTCGCTGCCGCCCGCGCCGCCCTTGGCGAACACCTCGGAGACGGCGCAGCGGATCCCCTTCTGCTGACAATGATCCCGCACCATCTGCAGTTCGGCGTCGGAATCGGATTCGAAGCGGTTGACCGCGACCACGATGGGGACGCCGAAATGGCGGATGTTGTCAATGTGCTTGTCCAGGTTCTCGAAGCCCCTATCTAGTGCCTTACAGTCGGCCAGACACACCTGGTCGATGGGTTGGCCGCCGTGCATCTTGAGGGCGCGCACACTGGCGACGATCACGGCCAGATTGGGCCGCAGACCGTTCTGGCGGCACACTATGTCGAAGAACTTCTCCGCGCCCAGGTCCGCGGCGAAACCGGCCTCGGTCACGACCACATCGGCCATTTTGAGCGCGTATTTGGTGGCGATGATGGAATTGTTGCCGTGGGCGATGTTGGCGAAGGGGAAACCGTGGATGAAGAACGGCTCTCCTTCCAGCGTCTGCACCAGGTTGGGATTGATGGCGTCCTTGAGGAGCAAAGCCATGGCTCCGACGCAGCCCAGCTGCTGCGCCGTGACCGGTTCGTTAGCGTAGGTGTAGGCGACGATCATCCGCCCCAGGCGGTCCTTCAGGTCATGCATCGAAGTGGCGAGGGCCAGGATGGCGCTGATCTCCGAGGCCACTGTGATGATGAAGCCGCTCTCGTGCGGCGTGCCGCCTTCCTTCCTGCCGCCCAGGCCGACGACGACGTTGCGCAGCTCACGGCAGTTCATATCCATCGCCTTGCGCAGAACGATGCGGGTCGGGTCGATGTCGAGCTCGTTCTTCCTGGCGATGTGATTCTCCAGTATCGCAGAAAGCAGATTGTGGGCCGCGCCCACGGCATGGATATCGCCGGTGAAGTGCAGGTCGATGTCCCACATCGGGTATACTTGAGAATAGCCGCCGCCGGTGGCGCCGCCCTTGAGACCGAAGGTCGGACCCAGAGAGGGTTCGCGTAATGTGCCCATGACCTTGATGCCCTTCTTCCCGAGCGCTTGCACCAGACCGATGGTGGTGACGGTCTTGCCTTCTCCAGCGGGCGTGGCGGTGATGGCCGTGGTCAGCACCAACTTACCATCGGGACGGTCGTCCAATTTCTTCAGCACGGACAATGGGACCTTGGCGATGTAGCGACCATAGGTGACTATGTCCTCGCGCGAGATGCCGATGGATTCGGCGATCTCCTCGATCCTCTTGGCCTTCGCTTCCTGGGCGATGTCAATATTCGTCTTCATCATGGCCACGGCGCGTTTGCCATCCTTATCCCCCTATTTTTATCCTGCTACGTGGTGTCAAGCATCCTTAATTAGACACCCCTCCGTTACCAGACTGGCGACAACATGGTGGCTCAGATCATCGACGGCAATATCGTGGCAAACGACATCAGGAAGGACATCCGGCTGAAGATGGCGGAGCTCCGCCTTGATGGAGTGACCCCAGGTCTGGCGGTCATCATGCTGGGCGATGACCCGGGCTCCGCCAGCTATGTCAGGATGAAGGGCAAGGCCTGCACCGAATTGGGCATGTATTCGCAGACACTGCGGCTACCGAGCGACTATTCGGAAGCGTCGCTGCTCCATCTCATCGACGAGCTGAACGCCAACAAGAAGATCCACGGGATACTGGTGCAGATGCCGCTGCCGCGCCACATTGACACGCAGAAGGTGCTGGTGCGCATCAACCCGAACAAGGACGTCGACGGCTTCCACCCGATCAATGTGGGCAAGCTGCTGATCGGCGACCGCAGCGGCTTCCTACCCTGCACGCCCCTCGGCATCCAGATACTGCTGTCGCGCACCGGCCATCGCCCGGATGGCAAGCACGTCGTCATCCTCGGCCGCAGCAACATCGTCGGCAAACCGCTGGCCGCCATGCTGATGCAGAAGGAAGAGGGCGCTAACGCCACCGTCACCGTGTGCCACACCGGCACCAAGGACATCGGAGCGATCTCGAGGCAGGCGGACATCCTAGTGGCCGCCATGGGTTCGCCAGAATTCGTCAAGGCGGACATGGTGCGTGAGGGGGCGGTCGTCATCGACGTCGGCGGAGTGCGCGTGCCGGACAAGTCGGTGCCCAAAGGATACCGACTTGTGGGGGATGTGGACTACGAAGCGGTGCGGCAGAAGGCGGGGGCTGTCACGCCCGTACCCGGGGGCGTAGGCCCCATGACGATAGTGATGCTCATGCAGAATACGCTGCTGGCCGCTGAGAGGATGCAGAATCTGGACTGAGGTGTCCGCGATATCTGGCTCGGCCATACGGGATGATATCGGCATCGGTCACCAGGGTACGAAGGGTTATATCCCTCCAACCGAATGGCAAAGGGTCGCTATGAGGTCCTGCGCCCAATGTGGGATCCGCGCGAACCAGCCGGGCGGCGGCACCTGTTGTCGCTGCGGCCAGAAGGTATGCGCGGGGCATTTCGAGAATAGGTTCGGAGAGAGCCTATGCTCAAAATGCGCGCAAGACACCCGCGCGGCGGAGCAAAGAGCGGTCCTCGCCTGTTTTGACAACACCTGCCCCATCTGCGAAGAGAGGGGCAGTCTGGTGGTCGAGGTGCAGCTGTTCCGCGACATGCCGCGCAGCCGCCAAGGAACGGCGGTAGGCACATGCCGGGATGTGGAGCTGGGGGCCGAGCGCAAGGTGCACTGCGGCCACTGCCGCAACGATGTGAACGAATCCACCATGTCCTGGGCGACGCAGGCGCACGAGGCGGAAAGGTCGGGCAACGTGCAGACGGCCATCAATCTGTACGGCTCATTGATGCTCTATGATCATGTGCAGCGGTTGGAAATGACCTGCGGGCTCAAGCAGCCGCAGGAAGAGGAGGAGACGCTGGAGTTCCTGGGCTACGGCCTGAGGCCAACCTGGGAGGACGAGCCGGTGAATACCGAGGAGCGCAAGCGGATGGTCGCCCCCGCGGTCGAAAAGATGACCGCCCCCGTGCAGAAGCATTGGGGCAACGCAGCGACCGTGGCGGTGGCCGGCGGCGCGGTGGCCGTGGAAGCCATGGCATTCCTGGCCATGGTATCCCTTCCGGTCCTGATCATCATCTCCGCCTGCGCCCTGGGCGTGGCCGAGCTGACCCGGCGCTTCTTCAACAGAAGGTCTGCCCCTAGGACCAGCGAAGAAGCCCACTAAGGCGCACCATCCATGAGGCGACTGCCGAAGTCAACCGCGGCGCCAGTTAGGATTAATCCCTAGAACACCCTTCCCGAGGCATACATGACCGATACTTGGCTCGTAGTCATCTTTGCCTTTGTCATCGTTTCCTATCTTCCCTTTGGCCTCTTCCAGATGTACCTAGTGTTGCGCAGCGCGCTCCTCCTGCGCAATCTCGAGACGAAGAAGTATGCGGAACTGGAGAAGAAGAACCAGGTCATCGTGGTGACCACCACCAACGGCATGGCCAGCGATGTCGTGCAATGGATGATCGCGCAGACGGAGAGCTACGGTCTCGGCGTGAAGCAGTTCGTCATCAAGGAAGCCCACGACGAATTCCATTACTCCGCAGCGGAGATCACAGTACCGAAAGAATACTCGACGAAGAACAAGTCGCGCAACAAGATGCGGGCGCTGCAGTACGGCATCGAGTTCTTGCACGAGCAAGGTTATGGAAAGGAGACGTACATCGTCTGGCAAGATGACGACTCGCTGGTCTCGAAGCGGTACATCGAGTACGTCATCAACCACATGACCGAAGGCGGCGGGCAGGGGTGCATCACGCTCCGGGAGTGGGGACACAGCGTCGTTTCCTCCTTCGCAGATATCGTGCGGGTATCGAATTGCGAGA
Organism: uncultured Methanomassiliicoccaceae archaeon; assembly: GCA_964500045.1. Lineage (GTDB taxonomy): Archaea > Thermoplasmatota > Thermoplasmata > Methanomassiliicoccales > UBA472 > CAZCNG01. The sequence goes on along the minus strand of CAZCNG010000058.1, from coordinate 934 downwards.
CCTGGTGCAAGACCTTCAATGTCAGGGGCACCCCGGTCTTTGTGCACGGCGAAGGCCTGGTGGTCCGCGCCGACCTGAGCTACGAGATCGGCTGGGATTTTGCCACCTACGGCGCCGAAGACCTATTGATGGGCCTGGAGATCTCCAAGAAGGATAAGTTCGGCTACATTCCTTGGGGTCATGTGGCCATCGCGCCGCCGACCACGGCCAAGGACTTCTACAAACAGCGCCGCCGCTGGTTCTGGTCCATCTTCAAGAACGACGGCCGCCTGGCTTCGCTCTCGCGCGGTACCTGGTTCATGTACCTGTACATGTACTTCGTCGGCATCACGGGCCTGGTCGGCTTCATGCTGCTCATCTATTCGCTCCTGTTCCAGCCGGAGATGTGGTACTGGCTGTGGCCCCTGTGGCTCACCAACCTCATCTGCTTCTTCGGCTTCTACCAATATGGGGCCTGGCACCTGCGCTCAAAGAAGATAGCATTGCTGATGATCGTGCTCATGTTCCCGGTGGCGTTCTTCGAGGGCGGCACCATCGTTTACGCGCTCGTGAAGAAGCCGGATTTCACCAAATTCGAGACCATCAAGAAGGTCTAGGCGTCACAAATCGCCTTCTGACAACGAAAATGACTTAATGCCCGCGGACATTCCCTCATCGCTATGCTGAGAGAATGCGCGGAGCATGGGTACTTCCGGGGCGATCTCTGCCCCGTCTGCGGCGAAGCGGGCAAGTTCTTGATGAACGATCAGGAACTCGAGCAGATCGGTCGCACCATGGCCGGAGTGCTCAGACATTTCCCGGACAAGTTCGGCCTGGAGATGGACGAACAGGGCTTCATCAGCCTGCGTGATTTCGTCAACGCCCTGCGCAACCAGAGCCGCCGCAACCACTGGATCCGCCCGCATCACATCATCGCCATCATCGAGACGGACGC
>CAZCNG010000057.1:7055-12620 GCA_964500045.1 uncultured Methanomassiliicoccaceae archaeon | reverse complement strand
CACAAACCACGCAGGTACCGTTCCGGTTTCCCCCCGGTGCATTGCGCCTCCGGGCCTATGTTACTAGGATGTGGCCAGTATATGTAGAATTCGGTGGCGAACTATCGCCGCGGAGCGGCCGCCCTAGGCCTTCTTCTTCTCCGCCTCCGCCTTCTCCCAGAGTACATGGATCTTGACATCCGCCTTCTTGATCCAGCCTTCGTGCCTAGCCTTGAGCTTCTCGTACTTGGCCGGCTCCATCCGCTTGGCCTTCACTTCAGAGGCGGCGTAGTCGATCTCCTTGCGGTAGTCGGCCTTGAGGGCGTTGAGATCTTTGATCTTCTTCTCTAGCTTCTCGACCTTGGGGGAAGACATTCAATTGCACCTTACTGGCACATAGGTCGGAGGATAGTTAATCGTTCCCCTCGGCCAGCAGCCGCAGCCCATCCAGCACCAGCGTCAGGCGATGCTCGGGTACGCGGAAGAGGTGTGACGTGCAACTGCAATCGGAACAGCCGAAGCCAGACACCGGTCGCCCCTTGTCGGCCAGGAAAGCGGCCGCCTCGCATTCGCGATCCTGGCCATCGAAGAGCAGTGCCCCCATCGGCTTCCCCGCCTCCAGCAGTCGATCGATGTGCCAGTGCACCTTCTTCTCGCTGCGGAAATGGCGGCCCAAGCGCTGCTCCAAACCCCCCATGGCGCTGCCGCAGTAGATGTAGGTGCCCGCCTCCAGGTCCAGGGAACCGAGCGCGCCTGTTTCAACGACCCTTCGTTCCTCAAGAACCACCACGAGCGCGTAGGAGCCGCGCATCAACCCTCCAAGACCCCGTTGATGGCGAGACGGAGGCGGTCCGCCTCGAGCGGCGCCTCGGTCCAACCCCACAGACCGAGCCGGGCCATCCGCCATCCTTCACCCATCGGCACGTTGAAGGCGGCCGATCTCAGCTCCAGGTCCAGGGAGCGCAGTTCCGACAGGAGCGCCTCCAGCGAAGGGAGGGTGGCGTCCAACACCACGGCGGCGAAGCGATCGCCCGCCATCGCTTCGCGGTATTGGGCCAGAGCGCTCTCGGGCATGGATTCCACCGCTACCCGGTGACCCGCCGTTAGCAGCATTTCCTCGGCCGACTCTCTCAGGACGGGGTCGGTGCAGAGCAGCAGCAGCCTCTTGCCTTCGGGAAGCGGGCGTCTTTCGCCGGCCGCGGGCAGTAGGATGATAAAGGTCGTGCCCACCCCTTCCCGCGACCGGACCGTGATGATGCCCCCATGCTTCAGGATGATGGCCTGCACTATCGCCAGACCGAGGCCGCTGCCCCGTTCCTTGGTCGAGTAGTAGGGTTCGAAGATAACGCGCAGCCGGTCCTGCGGGATGCCGCTGCCGGTGTCCTCCACTTCGATGCGAACGTAGAGGCCTTCCTTGAGGCTCAATTCATCTTTGGACGATATCTGCTGATTGCGGGCGCGGATCCTCAACGAGCCTCCCTTGGGCATCGCCTCGAGGGCGTTGACCACGAGGTTGCTGATTATCTGGCCTATATTCACGGTCTCCATCGCCACCTGGTCCAGGTCCGGCGCGATGTCGTAGATCCTCTCCACCCGCGAGCCGACGAGGTGCAGCTCGGCCGTTTCCTTGAGCAGGGGACCGATGGCGGTGGACTCCTGCACCGGGGTGCCCGTACGGGCATAGCTGGTCAGCTGCTTGGTCAATTCCAGCGCTCGTTCCGACGATTTCTCCGCCTCGTCCAGGAATGGGATCACCTCCTGCTTCGAGGAGGCGCTGCGCGCCAGATGAAGGTTCGCGGTCATGATGGTCATGATGTTGTTGAAGTCGTGCGCGACACCGCCGGCCAGCAGCTCCATGCTGCGCAGTTTCTGCGCCCGGGCGGAATCCTCGCGCATCCTCTCCTTTTCGGTGACGTCGGTGAAGACCATGACCACCCCGACCAGGTGCCCGTCCCGGACGATGGGGGAGGCGCTGTCGGTGACCATGATCCTCGCACCGTCGGGACGGAGCAGGACGGCGTCGCTGGGCATGGAGGAGGCCAACCCGGTGCTGAGAACAGCGCGGATGGGGTCCTCGACCTGCCTGCCCTGCGAATCGACCAGAGCGAGCAGCTCCGCCGTGGGTCGACCTTCCGCCTCGGCGGCGGTGCGGCCAGAAAGTCGCTGCGCCACCTCGTTGATCATCACCACCCGGCCTTCGGTATCGGCCACGAGCACCGCGTCACCTATGCTCTGGAGCGTGACGGAAAGCTTCTCCTTCTCCTCCGCCAGCGCCGATTGCGCCGCTATCTTCGCCTCCAGCTCGTCCTCCAGCTCAGACGTGCGTGACCGCACGCGGTCGTCCAGCTCCTCGATCACCAAGCGCAATTGGCGCTGCGCCTGCATCATCTGCATACCGAGGAAAGCGGCCACCAGCCCGATGCCGAAGAAGATCACGACCCGGGCCGAGTCTTCCAGGATCATACTTCCGCCGTTGAGGGTGAGGTCCGCCGCCAGCAGCGTGACCGAGAGGATGAGCACCGCATAGAGGCCTCGGAACTGGAACCAGAAGCACGCCAGCAATATCGGCAGGAAGAAGAAATCGGCGTAATAGGACGTCTCCATCAGCGTCAGGCGGAAATAGACCGTCAGCAGGACCGAGACGGCGGTCAGGGAAACGATCATCCATAGCTTAGAGCGGTCGCTCAATTCGGGCCAGCGCAGGGTCAGGTCCACCGCGGCATCAACTCTTGAGCTTCAGCGCCATGCCCGCGACCCGCTCACCGAGGGCAAAGGCCTCCTTCAGCGCCTTCTCGTCCTGCTTGGCCGCGCCCAGATCGCGCACCAGCGCGTGGGCGAAGGCCTTGGGCGGAAGCGCTATGCCCTGCAACGTCATGAAGTCCATGATGGTGGCCGTGGTGAACTCGTGGCCGGCGCGGCCGCCCACCGCGATGACGCCGCCGACCTTGTTCTCCAGCTTGCGGCCGGACTTGGCCAAGTAGTAGGTCCGGTCGATGAGGATCTTGGCCTGCGAGCACATGGAGCCGAAGTAGATGGGCGTCCCGAAGATGATGGCGTCCGCTGCGGCCATCTTCTCCTGCACGGCGATGAGGTCGTCATGCACCAGGCAGCTCGCGCCCTTGCCACATTCGGCGTGCGCCAGACAAGGACGGATGTCCTTGCCGGCGAGGGTGACAAATTCGATCTCAGCGCCCTTGGAGAGCGCGCCCTGCAGTGCCTCTGCGATCAGGATCTCGGTGTTGCCGCCCTTGCGTGGGCTGGTGGAAATTCCCAGTACCTTCATGATAAACCTGCTATCCATTGGTAGGCGGGAAGATAATCCTTTACCCCGCCTCGACCTCGGATTTCGACTTGATGCGGATTATGGTGCCCTGGGTCTTGGAAGGACGGAGGACCGCAATGTCCTTCAGCTTGCGGCCGTAGATCTCGACCGCACCGATCTTGTCGGCGAACTGCTCGTAGGGCACCTTCACCCGCAGTCCGTCGGCATGCAGGACTATGGGCGCGGGACGGAGCGATTCCGCCACCTCGGGTATCTCCTCGAGGCGCGCCTTGACCTCGGCCGGGTGGACGAAGAGCGGGTCCTCGTCGATGACCTGGCGACGCTGGGCGATGACCCTTTCGACCGCGGAGGAAACTTCCTCCAGCTTCTGGATCTCATCCGGCCGCCGCATCCTTTCCACCTTGCGCCCCACGCCGGTCACGAGCTCTTCGCAATTCGGCAGCGATTCCAACGGAGGTCCGCAGGTGACGACCACCGGTATCTCGATCTTCTCGAAGAGATGGATCTTCTCGCGCACGATGCAATCCCTGAAGTTGCCGACCATGAAGACGGCCGCATCGTACTCTTCGATGATGGCGCGCTCCTCGGCGCTGATCTGTGACGTGTCGCGCCCTTTGCCTCGTGCCAGGCCCATGACCACGGTGATGGCGCCGTAGCGACGCAGCTGCTCGGCCATGTCGCAGATGGGGTGGGGCATGTGGTGACGGCCGAGGGTGGGGCCGACCACGACGATCTCCGTGCCGGCCAGCGGCACATCGATGAGCTTGCCGCCCAATTCCTTGCTCTTCGCCTCGATGATGCCCCGGTCCTCCTCCGGGATGGCCATGGTGATGGTGATCATGACCTGGAGCTGCGTCTTCTGCAGAACGAAGCCTCCGATGTCCTCGATGAGCTCGTACAGTTCATTCACTTTGTAGACGCCACCGTCGAACATGATGACCTGGTACATCAGACCGCCTCCATCTCGTGGTGCAGTTTCTCGGCCATGCCGACGAAGTCCTTGTTCATGCCATGCTCCGTAGCGGCCACCGTGAGGATGTCTCCGGTCACGATGTCGTGGCGGATCTTCAATCCCTCGGGCAGAAGTCTCCACACAATGTCCAAAAGACGCTGGCGCAACTCCTCCTCCGGGTCGAGGGTCAGCTCGGCCACCTCTTCGCCGGCGCCGTTGATGATGATCTCCGAGCGGTTCAGCTGCGTGACGCGTTCGCGCCCGTAGGTCCGCCACAGCAATGCCAGCAGCCGCGGCGCGAAGTGCTCGTCGGTGATACCCAGGATCGCGTTGCCGTCCTTGGCCTCCACGACGGCGACCTCTTTCACCGGTGTCAGCGCGGAGGTCTTGCGCGCCTTGATGCTGATGATGAAGATCGGGTCCTCCGGTCGAATGATCATATGCACGCGGTCGATGGCCGTCTGCAATCCGACGTCCACGAGTATCCTTTCGAACAGCGTCGCATACGATTCGTTGGCAAATTCCTCCGTGCCTTCGACCTTCAGTTCCATATCATCTGACCTCGAGGAAGCCGGACGATAGCAGGGCGGCGCCGACGGCGCCGATGTACTGCGAGTTGGGCGGAACGATCGGTCTCTCTCCGAGCGTATGCTCCATCGCCGTCACGAGGCCGCTGATGAGCGATGTGCCCCCCACCTGGATGACCGGACGGCGCACCTCGATCTCCTGCAGCTGCTGCTCGTAGATCTGCTCGGCCACGCTGTGGCAGGCGGCCGCCGCGACGTCCTGGATGGTGTGTCCGCTGGCGAGCGAGGTGACCAGGTCCTGGATCCCAAAGATGGAACAGTAGGAGTTCATCTGCACCTTGTTGTGATCGCCTTCATCGGCCATCTTGCCGAGCGCCTCGATCTCCACGCCCAGGCGCTTGGCCGTCATCTCGAGGAAGCGGCCGGAGGCTCCGGCACAGATGCCGCCCATGGTGAAATTGTCCGGGATGCCGTCCCGCACGGTGATGGCCTTGTTGTCCATGCCGCCGATGTCGATGATGGTGGCCTCCCCCTTCTGCTTGTTCGCTAGCCACACAGCGCCTTTGCTGTTGACGGTGAGCTCTTCCTGCACCAGCTTGGCGTTGAACCTCTTGCCCAGAGTGAACCTTCCATAGCCGGTGGTGCCGATCGCCTCCAGCTGCTCCCGCTTGACGCCCGCCTCCTGCAATGCCATGGCCAAAGCCTTGTCGGCGGAGCTGAACACGTCGCCGGTCGGAAGCCAGTACTTGCCGACGATGACATTGTCCCGCATGATCATGGCCTTGGTGGTGCTGCTGCCGGAGTCGATGCCGGCGGTGAGGCCG
>CAZCNG010000057.1:0-6955 GCA_964500045.1 uncultured Methanomassiliicoccaceae archaeon | reverse complement strand
CATGATCATGGCCTTGGTGGTGCTGCTGCCGGAGTCGATGCCGGCGGTGAGGCCGACCTGGCGTTCGCGGGCCAGCAGATCCTTCCTTTCCACGATGGTGACGAGCGCCTCCATCCTCGTGAGCAGCTGCCCGGCCTTCGTCCTCTCGGTGAAGGAGTAGGTGACCACCGGAAGCCTGGTTCGTTCCTGGATGTACTTCCTTATCTCCGAGCGGACCAAGGCCGCCTCCGCGCAGCGGAAGCAGGAGGAGATGAACACCGCATCGGCGTCGCTCTTCCCGTTCGCCAGGTTGACAGCCCGGGCGATCATCATCTTGATCTGCGGCGAGACCGGGTTGAAGCCGAAATCGTCGACCGCGCGGTTGATCTCGTCCAGATCGACATCCGGGTATACCATCTTGGCGCCCACCAGCTTGGCGGCGTTCTCGATCTCCGACTGCACGCCACTGTATTCGGTGCCGCAGGAGATCTGCGCGATCTTGATCACTTCAATCCCTCCAGGAATTCCTTGATGCGGGCGACCATGGCCCTCGCCTCCTCATCGCTGTGCGGGTATTCCAGATCCAGCAGTGGGATCTTGCGCTTGCGGACGAGCAGTTTGACCATCTCGTTGGTGCGGGCACAGCCGACGCAGCCGAAGGAGTAGGGTGCATCCTCCATGAAGATGGCCGCTTCCGCCTCCTCGATCATCGGGCCGTAGACGGCCAGACGGCCGCGGATGCCCGAAGGCACCTCGATACCTGCGTACTTGAGGCCTTTCTTGACATCGTCCACGGTGACGTTCAGTGGGGGTTTCTCGATCTCGTTGCTGGTGACCCTCTCCCGGAGCTCCGCCATGATGCTCAGGGGCTGGTGACCGAACCTCTCCACGAGGTCGAAAAGTATCAGGCTGTTGGGGGGGACGATGAAGATCTTCATTTACCTACCTCATCACAAATTATCTTAAGATCGCGCACGGCCATCTTCTTCGGCCGCACCGGACTGGGGGGATGCTCGCCGCGGGCGACGCACTGCAGGCCCTGGTCGAACATGGCCAGGTCCTTCCATTCCTTCTGCAGCTGGGCGAAACCCGGACGACTGCCGTGGTGGGCACGGCAGCGACGGATGTCGCCCACGGGGAAGGCGCGCACCTTGGTGAAGATGCGATTGGGGTCCAGCTTCCTAGCTTCCGTCAGGGCGTGGAGCAACTGTGCCCTGGTGCCCTCTAGAACGCACCCATAGCAGGTCTCCTTGATGTTGATGCCCAGATTGAGGGTGTGCAGATGCCGCACCAGTTGATCGGGCGTCAGGTCGGAGCTGGGGGCTATGAACAGCATGCGCGTTTCCGTCTCTTCGCTCATTCCGTCTTCCTCCTGGCCTTGGGCTTGGCGGCCGGCTTGGCCTTGACCGCCTGGGGCGCCACCTCTGCGGCCGGAGCCCTCTTGACCTTCTTCTTGGCCGGCACCGGCTCAGGTGGCACCTCACGGAAGTAGATGATGTCCTCCTCCCGGATGCCGTGCATCATGAGGTCGATGTCCGAGCGCATCCTGCCGATGAGGGTGGTGCTGGTCGGCTCCTCGCCGGTCGGACCAAACTCGTCACTGTCCTGCAAGCGCAGTCCGACCAGGCCGCGGTTCGGTCGCGACATGTTCGTGATGCCGAGGTCCCCCCGGTAGTACTTGCCTTCGTAGAAGTTCTCCGGGTAGATGCTGGCGCCGAGGCTCGGCTCTCCTTCGAAGCTGATCATCGGGAAGTCCTCAAAGGTGAAATGCACCTTGATGGCGCCGATGGGTTTGTGATCGAGTCCAGATATCTTTTCGAGGTAGCGGATGGTATTGGGGGCCTTATCCCGGAACAATTCCCAGTTGACTATCTTCTCGGGGCGGACCCCGAACGTCTCCACCGTCTTCTCTTCAAGGATGTGCACGGTGAGCTCTGGCTCCTGCTCCACCACGATGCTGTCGTCCGCCGCGTCGCCGCTGCGCACCTGCACCAGGCCTCGAGCCTGCAGTCTTTCTGCGGCCTGGGCCTGTGTGAGGCCGACCACCATGACGCGGGCCGGGTCGGTGATGATGGTGATCCTGCCGCCCGAGGGCGCCAGACGGACGAGCTCACGGCCGGTCTGCACCATGCCCACGGTGCTGTGCGAGGGGCTCACTTGCCGCCGTACATTGTAGAAGTAGATGCGCCCCATGCCGGGACCCTGGTTGCGCACGGTGACCATATCCTTCTGACGGACCTCGGAATGCTCCTTGATGAGCGAAACGTCCATCCGATTGGACGCGGCGGTGAAGGTCTGCGATTTCTCGCTGACCGGCAAATAACCTTTCTCTGCGGCGACGAGCAAGTGCTCACAGGCGACCGGGGACCTCGGGTCCAGCTTGAGGCGGACATAGGTCTCTACGCTCATGCCGGCCTCGAGACGCTGCGCCAGGTCGGTGGTGGCATAGGCGTCCCGCGAGGTCAGTTCCATGACCACGGGCTCCACCTTGGTGACCACGTCGCCTTCCTGCAGCAGCTCTAGAACGTGACGGCCTCGTGTGACCCTGGCGACGACGGGGTTGGCCACGCCGTATACACCTTCGTGGTCGATCTGCGCGATCATGAGATAGGTGGAATTGGCATCGAAACCGCCCAGCGCCAGGAAACAATCGAAGCGTCGCAGGTGAGCGGGCATGCGGTTGACCTCCACATCCGTCGGGAAGGACCCCACCGCGGTGACCTTGCTGGTCTTCCAGCGGATGGTCTTGCCCACCAACATCTGGATGAGGGTCTTCCACTTGCTTGCGAGCGGCGAGGCGTTCAATTCGAGCACAAAGCTGCCGTGCGGGGTCGTGACCTCGAACTCCGGGGTCTCCTTGCGCACCTGTTCCATGGAGCGGGCCACGGCCACAGAGGCACCCTCGGCTAGAAGCTGGCCCTGGATGACCTCGGCGATGGTCGCCCCGTCAGGCACAGTGACCTCGGAACCATTCAGCTTGATCTTCATCGAGTCAGTTCAAGTCATCGGACCACATCGTTTAAAGGTTTTCCCGCTCGCTTCGACCATCCAGCGCGCCGGAGGGGGCACTCATTTAATATGGGCTAGTACGCTCGTGCAATGATGAACCGCGACCATCTCCTTAAGATGGTGAAGGAGACCCTCGAGGCCCTTCCCGGAGTGGTGCAGGCCGTCTATTTGGACCATGGGCTGCGGCAGGAAGTGCGTGAGGCGGAACTGTTCGCAGAGAGCAACGGAACGGTGAATGGACTGATCCCTTTCACCAATGAGGGGGTCTGGGAGTCCCTACGCCGCGAGGAATGCTACATGCTGGTAGTGCGTTCCAACACGCTTCTGCTGGAGCCGCAGCACGGCGTCGTGCATCTGGTGGACGGGAACAACAAGATCATCGGTGAGTATCTCACCGCGGAAAGAAGGCAAAAGGCACTGGATGAGGGGGCAATTCTCCTCAGCGACGATTTCGTCATCTATCCGGATTCCATGCCGGAGGGACCGCCACGCTTCGTGCTGCCGCCGCTGCAGTTCCATGAGCTGGACGGCGTCACCGTCATCAAGGATGTTATCAGCGGCAGCGTCTCAGGACCGGCCGACGAGCTCGTGCGCGAGCGGTTCGGTCACCTGCGAGAGAAGCACTGGACGCACATGATCGGGTTCAACGTAGTTCCAGAGCACAGGCACCAGTGAGTCGCGATTCTAGCTAGCCTCGAATATCTCCCGGGCAGCATCGATCCCCTCGCCGCGAATGTCGGAGATAGCTCTTGCGTTGTTGGCGAAAGCTACTCCGGAATTCTTCATGGAGGGCCGCGTGTGACGAGTCGCTTCGACCTCGCCGACCGCTTCAATGTAATTTTCCGTCGTATTCATCAGACCCTAGAGGAGCACTCTCTTCATGAATAGGTCCCAGCCAGTCTTCCCCAAATTCAGGGTCTACCGGGGCCTCCCAGCTTGCCCCACCCTCGGCCATGATGAAACATTCCCGGAGTTCATATTTCGTGATTTGCCGGTGGAATTGACCGCGTCGCTGAGGGCTGTGCACAAACATGCCAGCCCGCACGAAACAAGTCGCCCTAGCGCGATGAGGCCGCCACCTGATGGATCAACCGTACCATGTCCTTGATGTCGTAGGGCTTGGGCATGCTGGCCACAAATCCTCCATTGTCCGAAGAAGGGGAATGGAATGAGTCGGAATAGCCCGAGGACATGATGACCTTGGCCTTCGGGTCCCTCTCCAGGAGTATCCTGGTCGCCTCCATGCCGCCCATTCCCCCCCGCACCGTGAGGTCCATGATGACGATTTCGAACGGGTTGCCATACTGGGCCGCCTTCTCATAGAGGTCCAGGGCCTGCTGGCCATCGGCCGCGGTGTCCACTTCCAGACCTTCGGCCCGCAGGAGCTCCGAGGTCACTTCCAAGAGATCTGGTTCGTCATCCATGATGAGGACGTGCAACGGGCCGGTCGGCCTCTCCTCCTCCACGCTGGGGACATCCTCTACGGCCGCTGGCAGAGATGGCAGCAGGATCTCGAAGGTGGTGCCAACCCCCAGCAGCGTGGTGTAGGCTACCTGCCCTCTGTGCGACTCCACGATCTCCTTCACGATAACGAGACCAATGCCGTTCCCTTCCGCCTTGGTGGTGAAGGACGGTTTGAAGAGGTTGGCCTTGACCTCGTCGGTCATGCCCGGCCCCTCGTCGATGACCGCGATGCGCACCCACCTCCCCGCTTCGCCCGGAGGCGGGGGCGTGTGGTGGGCATGGATGCGCACCCTTCCCTTATTGTCCATGGCTTGCTGCGCGTTGAAGACGAGGTTGTGGAGGGCCTGGAACATCTGCCCTGGATCGGCATCGATGTCGTCGATGCCCTCCTGGACATCGACCTCGATGAAGGTCTGCGTTCCAAGCTTGGAAACGTCGGCCACCTCATGAATGAAGCGCCGCATCCCCAGGCGCTTGCGTTGGACGGTGCCGCCTCTGGAGAACACCAGGAGATTGCGGGACACCAGTGCTGCCTTCTGGATGGTGCGTTGCAGGCGTTGCAGTTCCACCTCCGCCTCTTGGTCGCGAGGGATCTTGCGCTGCAGCAGCTCCAGCGACCCCAGGATCGAGGTGAACATGTTGTTGAAATCATGAGCCACGCCGCCAGCGAGTCTCCCCATGGCCTCCAGTTTCTGCGCGTCCAAGAGCTCCTGCTGCAGGCGGCGCTGCTGCGTGATGTCCCGCCCCACGGATTGGATCTCCCGGACGATCCCGTCCGGGCCGGGAATGCCCCTCACTAGCCAGTGCACGATCCTCTTCCCCTGAGGGGGGAAATCGATCACGGCGTCGTATTCATAGGTGCCGCCATTCTCCAGGACGCCTTCCATTCCTTCTTGAATTTGATCCATACCATCGACGGGCAGGAGACGGGCGATCGACATGGTCGGACTTGCAGCTTCGTCGCCGAGAAAATCCTGAAAGGCATTGTTCATGAACGTGATGTTCAGGTCGAGGTCGAGGCGAATGATGAAATCGGTCTGGTCCTGGACCACGGAGCGAAAACGACGCTCGCTATCGGCGATCCGCGCCTCCGATTCATAGATCCTCTGCAACATGTAATTGGCCGAATCGGCCATGTCCCGGAATTCATCATCTCCGGTGTAGCAGATGCTACCGGGATTTGGGATGGAAGTGCTCGCCTCCTCTCCGATGAATTTCATTTGGTCCCGCATGTTGATGATACGCCTCAGAACCTGCCGGTCCATGACCAGCATCGTCATTGTCAGGAAGACCGCAGCGATGATCAGAACGGCAATAGCGAGAAACATCTGGGATTGATGGCCGATCTGGATGAAGGAATCCGGACCCCGTGCCTCTAGGACCATGGACCGATTCCCCTGCAGGTCGGCGCGGAGGAGCAGCCCCGAGGCCGTTTCTGGCATGAAAGAACGCCAGGTGGTATTGCCGTCTGCCTCGAACACGTCGACCCACCGAACAGATTCTCCTGCTATGCTCGCTGGATTGTTGTAATCATAGACGATGATGTCACAGCCGATGCGCCGAGACAGAAGGTCCAAGGAATCCCTAGAGAGCTCTCTGCCGAAGACCATGACCCCGGCTGCATCCCCTGAGGCATTGCTACCCTTAATGGAGGAGGCCGCCACCAAGTAGGGCATGGTCCCGATCATCAGAGTGCCCATCACTGGTTCGTCGCGCAACGCCTTGGAGAGTGCCGCTGACCCCAATAGCGCGTCTAGGCCTTTGGTGTCGTTCTCGATGGTCCCATTATCCCTATCGTACCATCCAGCATGCAGGCATGCCCCCTGTGGAGATATCATTAGCACGATGTCGATCTTAACATTAGCATAGGTGGCATCGTTGAGATCGACCTCAAGATAATCGGGCTTGAGACCCTGGACGAACTGCAAGGTCGCATCCCACCATGAATAGTCGCGAGCATTGATGTACAAAGCCTCCGACTCGATGTCCAGATTGTTATCGATCTCATTCGCTTTGGCCAGTTCGAACCCACCTTGATTCTTGGCCATCTGAGCGTCGATGAGCGATATTCCAGCCAGAAGCACAATCGAGAATAGCACCAAGAGAACCGTGCCGATGGAGATCAGTGATTTCAGGCGGAGACCCATCGATGTTCCTCTTTCAACTCAGACTTAACGGTTGAATTCCAGACGCTATAATGATATCGCTTGGGGATAATGATTTGTGACACGTGATTGAAGCGTTCAGGGCCGTTGGATAGATGCTCAGTCATTCCAGATCATGGAACAGACTCCTTCAATGCACATGCCGTCCAGATCGAATTGGATCGCCTTGCCCTGAACCGATCATAATCTCCCTCATAGGATATATATCCTACTTGTCCATAATATTCTAGTAATTCACCCGTCAATCAATTATCATCTGAGGTTTACGAATGAACAAGATATTAGGTTCTCTCGCGAACCGCGTGGGTAGACGAGTGCCTGTTTCAACCGTGCTTTGG
>CAZCNG010000056.1:7983-12628 GCA_964500045.1 uncultured Methanomassiliicoccaceae archaeon | reverse complement strand
CGTTAATGAGGTGCACCTCGTCCGCGACGACGAGGCCGATGGCGTTCAGCCAATCGCTCCCATGGCGCAGGAGGGAGTCCGCTTTCTCCGACGTCGCGACGATGATGTCGTAGCGGGCCAGGTCCGGGTCGGGGGTATCCAGATCGCCCACCGAAACTCCTACCCGTAGGCCGAGGATCTCGAACCGTTTCAGTTCCTCCGTCTTTTCGCTGGCCAATGCCCGCAGCGGGACGATGTAGAGCACCTTGCGCCCCTTGGTCAGGACCATTCTGAGGGCCGCCAGGTAAGCGACGAGCGATTTGCCCGAGGCCGTCGGTACTGCCAAGAACAGATTCTTGCCCTGCAATGCGATGGGCGCTGCCTTCGCCTGCGGAGGGTATAGGTCCTTTATGCCCTCCTTCTCAAGGATCTCCGCCACGCCGTCCGGCAGCTCCAAGAGCTTGAGCGGCATCGTTTTGGGAGCCTCGGCCGGCATGCGTCTTTGATTCCGTTTTTGCTAGAAAAGGATTGGCATGGCCAGATGCCTCCAGAATGGCGCTACTCCCCGCTGCTTCCACGAAATAGCTTCTTATAGCAGTGCATACATGGCTCGATATCGTAACCACTACTGGTAAGAGGTCTAGCATGGTTGATGATACCAAGAAAGAAAAGGCGGTCATGCCGGAGGTCGAGGATTGGATCGATGCTCAGGGCTTTACCACTACCGCCGACATCAAGATCCCGGACAAACTAGCCGATCAGGTGATCGGACAGGATGCGGCCGTGGAGGTCGTCAAGAAGGCGGCCGAGCAGAAGCGCCATGTGATGTTGATCGGGGAGCCCGGTACGGGCAAATCGATGCTGGCCCGCTCCATGACCGAATTCCTTCCCAAGGGCGAACTGCAGGACGTCATTGCCTATCACAACGCTGACGACAGCAACGAGCCGAAGATCCGCATCGTTCCGGCCGGCAAAGGCAAGGAGATCGTGATGGCGCAGAAGCGCGAGGCCATGCAGCGCAAGCAGCAGAAGGCCTCGATGGTAACGGGCTTCATCTTCATCATCATCATCCTGACCGTCGTTCTCTACATCACCTCTGGGGCCAAGGACCCGACCATCATTCTGGTCGGCATCGTGGCCGCAGCCGTGATCTTCATGGCCATGAGATACAGCGGACAGCGCCAAGAGAATTACCTGGTGCCGAAGCTGCTCGTGACCCACGAGGAAGGGGACGCCATACCGTTCATAGATGCCACCGGCGCCCACGCCGGCTCTTTGCTCGGGGACGTGAAGCACGACCCCTTCCAGAGCGGAGGGCTGGAGACCCCGGCGCACGACCGTCTGGAAGTCGGCGCGATCCACAAGGCCTCCAAGGGCATTCTCTTCATCGATGAGATAAACATGCTCCGCATCGAGAGCCAGCAAAGCTTGCTGACCGCCCTCCAAGAGGGGAAGTTCTCGATCACCGGGCAGAGCGAGAGGTCGTCCGGCGCCATGGTCAAATCCGAGGCCGTCCCGTGCGATTTCATCCTCGTCTGCGCCGGGAATCTGGACGCCATGCAGGGTATGCACCCCGCGCTCCGCAGCCGCATCCGCGGCTACGGCTACGAGGTGTACATGAGGTCGACGATGGACGACACCAACGAGAACCGCGAGAAGCTGGTCCGTTTCGTCGCCCAGGAAGTGGCCAAGGACAAGAAGATCCCCCACTTCGAGAAGAAGGCGGTCGTCGAGATCATCAAGGAAGCCCAGCGCCGTGCCGGAAGGCGCGGACAGCTCACCCTCCGCTTGAGGGAGTTGGGCGGTCTGATCCGCGTCTCCGGCGACATGGCGCGCGAGCGCGGCCACCCCGTCGTCACACAGGACGACGTCATCTCCGCCAAGAAGATAGCGCGTAGCCTGGAACAACAGATCGTTGACCGGTACATCCAAGCGCACAAGGAGTACAAGACCTTCCCCACCGACGGGGAGGCGGTCGGCGTCGTCAACGGATTGGCAGCCATGAACTCCGGTTCCTCCATGTCCGAGATGAGCGGTATAGTGCTTCCGATCGTGGCCGAAGTGACCCCCGCGCATACGAAGAACGGCGGCACCATCATAGCGACCGGCAAGCTCGGTGAGATCGCCAAGGAAGCCGTGACCAACGTCTCCGCCCTCATCAAGAAGTACACCGGCGAAGATATCTCGCAGCACGATGTGCACATCCAGTTCATCGGCACCTACGACGGCGTGGAAGGCGACTCCGCCTCCATCTCCGTGGCCACGGCGGTCATCTCCGCCCTGGAGGACGTGCCCGTCGATCAGACCATCGCCATGACCGGCTCCCTGAGCGTCAGGGGACAAGTGCTTCCCGTCGGAGGCGTTACCGCCAAGATCGAGGCGGCGGCCGAATCGGGCATCAAGAAGGTATTGATCCCAAGGGCGAACCTGAACGATGTGGTGCTGGAGGAGCGGTATAAGGGCAAGATCGAGATCATTCCGGTCTCGACCATGGCTGAAGTACTGGGCTACGCTCTGATCGGCGGCATAAAGAAGGACAGCCTTCTGGTGAAGCTGGCCGCCATGGGCGATAAGATCCGCCCCCCCGTTGTCAAACCGGTAGTGGTCTGAGCAAACCTCTTTCCTTTCCATCTATTTTTCTTCCCCGCATGGGGCATTATTTCTACCTCCTCATCGATGTTAGTTGGAGATGAACCAGCGCGCATTGATGATCGGTCGCTTCCAACCGTTCCACAGGGGGCATTTGGAAGTGGTGCGCAAGATCGCGCGCGAATGCTCCTCGGTCACGATCGGCATTGGCAGTGCGCAATACTCGCACACGCTGGAGAATCCGTTCACCGCCGGGGAACGGCACCTCATGATCTCGTCCGCCTTGGAGGAGGACGGCATCCGCAACTACTACCTGGTGCCGATCGTGGACATCAATCGCTATGCCGTGTGGGTGTCGCACGTCGTCTCCATGGTGCCTCCGTTCGAAGTGGTATACAGCAACAATCCGCTGACACGCCGTCTCTTTTCCGAGGCGGGCTTCGACGTCCGGGACTCACCGATGTTCAACCGCGCGGTGTACAGCGGAACGGAGATCCGCCGCCGCATCGCCACCGGCGGCGAATGGGAGGAGCTGGTGCCACGCAGCGTGGCCGTGGCGCTGGAGGACATCGGGGGCGTAGGGCGATTACAGGACCTTTCCGGTGCGACAAGGAGGGGAGATGACAACGGCGAAGAGTCTGGGGAAGGCGCTTAAGATAAGACGACTGACCCTCGCGGTGGCCGAGAGCTGCACCGGGGGAATGCTGTCGGCGCTGCTCACGGACGAACCGGGTGCCTCATCCTTCTTCCGCGGTGGCGTGGTCGCCTACAGCGACGAGGTCAAGGCAAATCTGCTGGGGGTGAGCCCAGCCACCCTTAATCGCCACGGCGCGGTGAGCGAGGCTACGGCCTTGGAGATGGCGGCGGGGGTGCGACGCACCCTGAGGGCGGACATCGGCATCGCCATCACCGGGATAGCCGGTCCGAGCGGCGGCAGTGAGCTCAAGCCCATCGGTCTGGTGCACTTTGCCTTCGATGACGGCAAACAGCGCGTGGCCGAGCAGCGTCAGTTCGAAGGAGGCCGGGAGGAAGTGCGCCGGGCGGCGGCGCAGTACGCACTGGAAATGGCGCTGCGCTCCATGACCTTCTAGGAAGATTATTATCCGCGCAACCCTATGGACCGACGCCAGGGATGCGATGGATGCCGATCTGAAGAGGATACCGACCGGGGTCGCTGATTTCGATAGCATCATCAAAGGAGGGATGCCGACCGGGTCGTTGGTGCTCCTTCTCGGTGAGCTGGGAGCAGGGGCCACCGAATTTGCGCTCACCTCCGCGGCCAAGCTCAGCATCGTCAAGGAGCGGCCCCAGGCCATGGACTACCTGATGGCCGGCACGAACGCCCAGCGGGTGTTCCCCAACAAGATCTTCTATGTGACTTTCACAAGGCCACGTGAAGATATCCTGCGCGACATCAACCTGTCCTTCAATCCCGAGTATGCGGAAGCGTTCGAGCGGAACGTCGAATTCAAGGACTTCTCCTCGAAGTACTTCCGCCAGTCCGTCGTGCCTCGTTCGTGGACCTCCCAGGGCGGCTCATTGTTCCAGACGGACGAGGGGACTGTGCTCGAAGGTCTGGTCGAATTCCTGGAGGCCAATGCCCCCGGCAATATGATCATCCTCGACTCCTTGACGGACCTGGTGTTGAACTCGAAGATCGAGGCCGGGGATCTCGTGGCGTTGCTGCGCGGCATGCAGCGCATATCCAAGACCTGGGATGGGATCATCTACATGATCCTCACCAAGGACGTCCTGGAGGATAGGAAGCAGAAGGTCATCATGGACTGTGCGGACGGAACGCTGTCGTTCGATTGGAGCAAGTTCCACAGCTCCTCGAAGCGGCAGAGGTACATGCACGTCGAAAAGTTCATGTCCATACTCCCTCACCTGGATAAGGAGAGGATCGCGCGCTTCGCCACCATGGTGACGGCGCAGTACGGCCTCGTGGTCATAGACACGGAAAGGATCGTGTGATGCAAATGGCGGAACTGCTGGAGAGGGTCCACAGCGGCGTGGAAGGGCTGGACGAGATGCTGCAGGGTGGCTTTCCGAAGGGGCACACCATCGTCGTGATGGG
>CAZCNG010000056.1:0-7883 GCA_964500045.1 uncultured Methanomassiliicoccaceae archaeon | reverse complement strand
AAATGGAAGCTGCCGTCGCTGCCGATCGCCAGGCCTTGGATGTCGGCCAGCCACATCGAAGTGTAGCGCCGTAGGACATGCCCACCGAGGTCCATTTCCAGCAGGTCATGTTCCGAGCAGACGTAGAGGCGGTCCGCGGAGAGCACCGCGTCCGAATAGGGATGGCCCATCTCCGTCCTCCATTGCATGGTGCCGTTGCCATCCAGGCACATTACGAAGGGGCCGAAGCGTTGGGCGCTGTCGAGCCACTCCCCGCCATATCCCACCACCAGGAGCCGCCCGTCCTCCAGGCAGATCAACTGCCGGACCCACGTCTTGGCAATTGCCGTCTGATTGAGCGGCATTGTGAAGTTCCATTGAAGCACGCCGTCGAGACCGTAGGCCCTGATCTCAGTCGGGGAGTCATGGGGGAGATGCGGGAAGGTGCCCCTCTCGGCAGCCACATAGATGATGTTCTCCGGGCCCACCATGGGACTGCAGCTGAACCAGTGTCCGTCCATATTCACTATCTTCTCATAGGATCCGTTCTCCTGCATCCGGAAGACGGCGGAAAGAGAGGATATGAGAAGACCGCCCAGCCTCGGCTCGTGACTGATGGTGGCCAAGTTGGCAGCGATATCCACCGTCCACCGCAGGCTGCCATTGCGTTCCAGGGCGTAGACGCGCGAAGGCAGGCTCGTATTGTACCAGGAAGTGGCGATCACATATGCCCTGCCATCGACGATGCACGCCTCCTGGACCTCCGTGCCCATCCAGAGCACCTCATTTTCCCAGCTCCACTCCGACGCGCCTGACCCGTCCAGGCGTATCAATCTTGCTATGCGGTGGGGCTCATCGCCGACCGCCTTGGTCTCCTTTTCCAAGATGAATACGTGGCCATCCGCCTCTGGGGATAGCACGCTGACCCGCCCATGCATCTGTCTCTCCCACAGTAGCGTGCCGTCGCTGGCGTAGGCTCTCATCATGGGGTCTCCCCCGGAGCCCGGGTCCCCCCCGCGGCCGACGAGAATATAGGTGGTCCCGTTCGGCGACACCACCGGGTCTCCGGCGAAGAGCCACTCCTGCACCTGCCACTTCCGCAGGGGAGGGTCGACGCTGAGCGGCATGCCGCTCTCTGCTGCGAGCGCGCTGGTGGGGATGCCGGCGGCCACGGTGATCAATACCAGGGCGAGGGCAGCCCATGCAGCGCCATGTTTCATGATGAGGCGCATTTCCCGCGTGATGGAATAAACGTTCCGGTCCCCTGCTCCTGTTGAGCGACCGTTGCATGGGGAGGGATCGCTCAGGTTCGCCCTGCCACAGCCTGCGTTAAGAATATTTACCGCCCCTTCGATGGAGGGCCCATGCAGCCGATCCGTGTGGGCAAGGTCAAGAAGGTCTACGATGTGGACGACCACACCTTGGAGTTCGAGTTCACCAATCACATCTCCGTCTTCGACAAGATCATTCCGACGGACATCCCTTACAAAGGCGAGGTCCTGTGCCGCACCGCGGCCTTCTGGTTTCACAAGCTGGAAGCGGAGGGCATCCGCACTCACTTCAAGTCCTTGAAGGGCTGCAATCGCATGCTGGTCAAGAAAGTACGCGTCATATCCGACTACTCGCAACTTGACGGCAACACCACCGATTACCTCATTCCGCTGGAGTTCATCGCCAGGCACTACAACGCCGGCAGCCTCAACGACCGTGTCAAGGAGGGGGAGATCGCGCCGGAGAAGCTCGGGTATGCCCCCGGCGTGGTCCCGACCTACGGGCAGCGCCTACCGAGGCCTTATTTTGAGTGCACCACCAAGCTGGAGCCGATCGACCGCAACCTCAGCGACGAGGAGGCGAAGAAGATCTCCGGACTATCTCAGCAGGAGTACGACGAGGTCTTCGCCACCATCATGAAGATCGACGGCATCATGGAGAAGCAGGTCGCGAAGAGCGGATTGATCCACGTCGACGGCAAGAAGGAGTTCGGCTACGACGAAGAGAGGCGGCTGATGATCCTCGACACCTTCGGAACCCTCGATGAGGATCGCTGGTGGGATGCGGCCGAATATGCCAAGGGGAAGACCGTGGAGCTGTCCAAGGAGGTGGTGCGTCAGTACTACCGCGACATCGGCTATCACGAGCAGCTGTACAAGATGCGCAAGATGAAGCTGCCCGAACCGGACATACCGCCGCTGCCCAAGGCGAAGGCGGAAGAAGTGAGCCAGCTGTACATCGCGCTCTTCGAGAGGATGACCGGCGAGAAGTTCCGCTGAATCCTAGGCGTAACCGCGCACCTTGTCGCGGGACGAATCATGGCCGCCCATCTGGTGGACGGTGGAGATGTGGGTCGTCCTCCCTTCCGCGTCATACGCGTACACCTGGTAGTAGAACAGGTACTTCATGTTGAGGTCCAGCATGCGCAGCCTTGCCTTGAGCGCGTGCGGCTCGGGAATGAGGACGACCACACGGCACTTGCTGCCGATGATGTTCTCGTATTCCTTCAATCGGCGCGGATGATGCCACGATTCCTGTGTCTCTACGAACTCCATGTCCACCAGGCAGCGGTCGACGATGAACTTGATGACCCCGCGGCCCTCCCGATCATATTCGACCTTGCACTCCGCTTCTGGGAATACCTTGTGCACCTCGGTGCAGGCCACCTTCGCCCTGGCTTCGGTGACCTTGCAGACCGTGGGGTCCATGCAGATGGGAGCGGAATGCGCACTATTTATCTTCCTAGGTCAGCACGATGGGGCTAGGTCAGTGCGTTGCATCTGTGGGACGGAGGTGGTTCCGCGAAGGCCGGGAGAAGGGCTCCGACCCGCCTCTTGTAAATAATTGCAGGTCCATCTTTCACTCCGGTGCAAGATGCTCGTCACGGCGCGTTACATCACTTCACATACCAATCGAGTGGAGATGGTCGACGAGAAGCTCGAACTATGGGCGGGCGCCACCGTCAACGACCTGCGCAAAGCCCTTCTCAAGAAGCGCCCGGACCTGGACGTGAGCAGCGACCGCACCAAAGCTGCCATGGGGCATGAGTTTGTACGCTCCGATACACTGCTTCTAGATGGCGATACGGTGACCTTCAATCCAGTTACCCGGGAAGAGAAGCATTAGATCGCCGCCCGCACCCGGTCAAGGCGAAATGTCATGACCTCTGTGAAGGTCACTCAAAGACGACCTCGACCATCTTGTTGCCCTCGGAACAGTTGACGTCGCCGATGATCTTGGCGATCTTGGCCTTGCTGCCCTTCTCCACGCCAAGCGGATGGCAGATGCGGTACTTTTCGCAGCCCAGGTTGCGGCAGCGGATCTCCTCGATGGTGACCATGCTGCCTTCGAGCGCATACTTCTTGCTTGCCGCCCCCTTCACAGGCACCTTCTCCACCTCGACCACGCGTACCCCGTCCTCGTGGATGCGGCACTCGTGGTGGACGTCCCTCCGCCCTTTGATGCGGTAACGACCTCCTGCCTCTAGATTGAAGCAGATAGCTTTCAATTTGCACTCCTTGCATTCCGTGAGCGGCCCGCGGTAGACGAACTCCGTACCTACCTTTGCTTGCCGCTCCCCGATGAGCGTAACCACTACCATCGCGATTCCTCCTTTAGATCACTTTTGTTATGGTCGCGATCCGTTCAGCGGCTTCGGGGGTCAGGCCCATCCCCAAGATAGTGAAGCGGTCCTTCCGTATCTTGTGAGCCGTTACCAAGGCTTGGATCACTTGTTCCTTGGTCACGCCCAGCTCCCTGGCGGAGGTGGGCGCCCCGATCTTCATTAAAGCATTCCTGATGCGCAGCCAGTCGCCGCCATGCAGGTACATCATCATGATACAGCCAACGCCGCATTGCTCCCCATGCAGCGCCTTCCCGGGTGCTATCTGGTCAAGGGCGTGGGAGAACATGTGCTCCGAGCCGCTGGTCGGGCGCGAGCTCCCTGCCACGCTCATCGAGATCCCGGAAATAATGATCGGCCTGATCGCTATCCATACGCTCTCTTCGAGGTTGGGGCGGATCAGGTCTGCATTCTCAATTATCGTCTGGGCGGTATGGTGCGCCAGTGCGTAGGCGGAGCGGCTGAAGGCTTCCGAACGCAGGCGTCTGGCGAACTCCCAGTCCATTAGAGCGGTTGAGTTGGAGATGACATCGGCGCAGCCAGCGGCCAGCAGCCGGTAAGGTGATTTGATGATGACGGCGGTATCGGCGATGATGCCCAGAGGCACCTTGGCGTCCAGGGACAGTTGTCCCTTGTTGCCCTTGATGGACGCTCTTCCGGAGGCGATGCCGTCGTGCGAGGCGGAGGTGGGTACGCTGATGAATTCCTTCCCCAGCTCTTTGGCGACCATCTTGGTGAGGTCTATCTTGCTTCCCCCGCCCACGGCCAGGAAGAAGTCCGGGCTCACTTCCTTGGCCTGTTTGACGAGAACCTTGAGATTGTCTTCGGTGGCATCACCGGCGATGAGGGTGTGGACATCGTATCCACTATGTGTCAGAAGATCTGACACCAGGTCCCCGGCCACTCTGCTCGTCTTCTCCCCTGCGATGATCACTGCGGTTCCGGCCAGGCCGAATTCCTTGCACACCGCGGGGATGGCTTCGATGACCCCATGACCGGCGAGAACCTGCCTGGGAAAAATCATCGCACGAGCTTTGGTGAAATCACCCTCGTCCATTCCAGCACCTAGAGGTCATCTCATATGCAGGTCATCGTTATAAAACATATTGATGCCCAGCAGGGAAGCTGGCCACGGGCTGGGCGCGTGGATCACATGCTTTTCACGACTAGGCCTTCCGGCCGATGAAGCGCAACGCCGCTCGGAATCCTTCCCCGGCGTTCTCATGGCCGCCCTGTATCTCCAGCAGGATGGGTAGGCCGCGACCTCGTGGTACCCGGGTGAGATCCACCTCGCCCCATCCGAGCGGCAGGCCTTCCTGGTGCGGGTAGGCCGCGTCGCTGAGGTGGACATGCCGGACATTGTCGCCGAGCATGGTGAACATCTCCTGCAGCGCCCCATTGCCGTCCTCTTCCCGGGAGAGGTAGGCGTGCGCGGTATCCAGGACGAAGCCGTCCACAAGATTCTGGACCTGGAGCATCTGCTCCGCCCCCACCATGAGATTGGCGATCCACAACTCGTGCCCGCGATGATAGCCGCGGGGCATGTTCTCCAGCCAGAAGAATCCATCCAGCTCGCCCAGACTTCTTTCCAGCCGTTCCAGCAGCGGTCCCGGCGGCACAGCACGTTCTAGCACGCCGCCGGGGTGGACGACCATCGGTACGGCGTGGTCGCGCGCGGCGTCGGCCACTTCCTGCAGGCGGGCCACGCTCGCGTCTCTCAGACCCTCCTCCGCAGCGAGGTCGAGGAGGCTGGTGCCGCCGTGCCAGGTGATGAGCTCAGGTGCATGCAGGATGATCTCCCCATCGAAGGCGGAGAGCAGCCGGTCGATCTGAGCAGGTGTGTCGTTAGCCCTTACCAGCAGCTCGAGGAAATCCACGGGCAGCCGGGCCATGACCTCGATGTCGTCAAGGGTGGCCATGACCCCGAAGCGGTCTGGTGCGGGCATAGGACCAGGACCGCTTCGCGGAGATAAAGCGCTTGCGCGGTAATGGGAACTGGAGAAATGAGCGGGGGCAAGGCGAATGCAAGGTGGAAATATGCTATTCTTAGGAGGAGAATAGGGGGGTGTGCCTTGCCCCGGCGCTCTGTTTTGCGCTATTGAAGAACTTATATTTATACGAAACGAATCTAAAACGAATCATATTTTTCGATATTCTGAGTCTTGTCCAATGTCAATAATGTGTATCTGGATAGATGTCATATGTCGGAAGAAATATCGAGGCTGTTCATGTTGTTAATGTTTTATTGGAATCTAAATATATGCAGCGCCGGGGCAGGTTCGACGATTTCGATCCCATAGGGAAAATGAATTAAGTCCCCAGACGCTAATGCCAATCATTCACTCATATTCGAGGGGGTTAATTCATGGACGAGGCTAAGCACCGGCTCAGGATCCTGATGGTCGAGGACAATGCCGACCACATGGAGCTCAACCGTGTCCACCTTTCCGAGGACGAGTTCGAGATCGATGAGGCAGGGACCGGTGCCCTCGGCCTCTCCAAGTTCGAGGCCCGCGACTACGACATCGTGTTGCTCGATTACCTCCTTCCCGATACCGATGGTCTGACCGTCCTGCGTGAGATGAAAAGGACCAAGCCCTTCGTCCCGGTGGCGATCGTAACTTCCGTCGACAGTCCCGACCTCTCCCTGAAGACGCTGCGCGAAGGGGCCTGTGACCATATCGTCAAGACCTTCCAGTACTACGAGACGCTGCGGGACCGGGTCGTCGAGAACATCGAGGAGTGCAAGATGCCCGTCCAAGAGGGCGGCCCGGTGCTCTATTTCCTCGGCATCTGCGGTAGTCCACGCCGGCAGGGCAATTCCGAGACCCTACTGGACCAGGCGTTGAAGGGCGCTCAGGAGGCTGGCGTCACTGTGCGCAAGGTCAATGTTTCCGAGCTGAAGATCAACCCCTGCATGGCCTGCAACAAGTGCCACGAGGGCGAACAGTGCCAGCAGACGGATGACATGCAGATGCTGCTGACGGAGTTGAGGAAGTGCGATGGTCTCATCGTCGCCTCGCCGCTCTACTTTTCCGGACTTCCAGGCCCTTTCAAGAGCTTCATCGATCGCACCAACCCGCTCTGGGCGGAGCGTTTCCTGACGAAAGCTCCGAAGAGCAGCAGGGTGCGCATGGGCAAGTTCATCAGCACCGCGGCCCAGGTCAATGCCAATTTCCGTAATTCCATTTCTGAGATCCGGGCGCTCTTCAATTCCATCGGTGTCGAGTACACCGGTGAGGTCCTGGTGGGTGGCGTCGACAAGAAGGGCGATGCCGCAGCCCGGGCCGACGCCATGCGCGAGGCCTACGAGGCGGGCAGGGACCTAGTGGTCCGCGTCAAAAAGAGCTAGGCGGTCGACAGTTGGCCCGGTCCAGCGATTCGATGCGCCCCCTTATGAGGACGAAGCACACCACCACCAACAGCACCGCGCCACCAAGGCCGATGAGCGAAGCCGTCTCCGCGGAATCTGTGAAGATGACGCCCAGGATCGCCAGGAAATTATAGGTCGCATGCAACAGAACCGCCAGCAGGTAGAATCCTATCCAGCTCCCTTGGGCTCCCACCCGTGCCATGAGCCACTGGCGTCCGAGCCCGTACCCGCTGCTGGCGGTCGCGCTGGCATGCAGCAAGGTTGAGGAGACCGCGCGGATGGTAGCAATGCTCAATATCGCCACTATCCCATTGATGGCCGCATCGCCGGCGTAGATCATGTTCTCCGCCGCGGCGAAGCCCAGGCCTACGGAGACGCCGTAGACAAGGCCGTCCTCCAGCTCATGGACGTACTGGCGCATTCCCATGATGCCTATCGCTTTGGATAGCTCCTCCACGATCGGTGCCACGATGACCGCACTGACAAAGGTCACCAATGTCACGTCGGAAGGATTCAATGGGGAGAGCGGGCCTGAACCAAAGAGCAGCTGCAGTATCAGTACTTCCAGCACCAGGGCGATGCCGACGGAGAGGCTCGCTCCGATCATGAAGGCGCGTAGGACCGAGCCGAAGGATTCGCGCTGGCAGGTTTCGGCGTTCCTCACCCAGACGAGGTAGATGATCGGCGGTATGATGGACGCCAGGAAAACGACAGCGAGGGTGAGCACGTCCGTCATGGTGCAATGATCGCCTCTGCCCGGTATTGATCCTATCTCTGGCCAGCGTTCCGATCGGACCGACGGAGGCCTAATCATTTGAAGATATAAAATAAGAATATTGGAAAGGATTTGTTGAAGGCGTTTTGACCCTGTATGGCCTTACTTCTTGGGGGCCATGATCAGCAGGGGCAGGATCGGCT
>CAZCNG010000055.1:9880-12739 GCA_964500045.1 uncultured Methanomassiliicoccaceae archaeon | reverse complement strand
TGCATCGAGCTGCGGTCCTGATCCGTCATCTTGTCCAGTTCATCGATACAGTTGTGCACGAGACCACCTGTCAACAGGAAATTAGGTTCGCCTTCGATCGTAAGGTCGTAGACCCTGCGCAAACTTCCCTTCTCAATGCCGGCGATGGGGAAGCTTATCATTCCATTCGATGAGGTGGTAATTTGACTTTTTGCTGAGGCACGGAGCCCGTAGACCCCGGCAACCGCAGATACGTCCGCAGCCAGGTTTCTCATCGATGAGCAAACGACAGGGACCTCACAGTGGCCGATAGGTTCCATCAAACAATCAATCGATGTGAGGGATGCGGCTTCGACCCAGCCCCGTTGCGTCATCACTCTGTGGTCGGAAGTGCATTCGATGCTTTGCCCATCGGCTCTCTTGACGATGATGGTCTCCTTCCATCCGTTGTATATGACCCTCTGCACCGGCGCCAGCGCCAGTCCATCCTTGCCCATTTGGAATACTTCCATCCCGGGACGGATGTCGCGGATCATGCGCAACCCTTCGGCCGTAACCACCTTTTCTTCTTCGGCTATGCAAGCGAGACCTCTGTCCGCCAAGACCAACGCGCCCGCCTCCAGGGTCCATCTTCCCTCGCCGAAGTCGTCTTTGACTGCGGCAGCGGTGTTGTGGACGAGGATACCGTTCGCCACGAACGCGTGCGCCCCCTCTACTGTAAGATCATAGACGTGTGGGGGAAGATCCTTCTCCACTTTCTCGTGCGAGAGAACCTTGGACCACAGTGCCTTTCTGTCCGCGCCTTCCCCGTGCAGAGTGACGAGGAGGTCGTCGGTCGTCACGTCGGACGCGGGTTTCCATACTCCGACGCCTGCCTCGACCGCCAAAACCTTGGTCTCGGCGGTGAGCCGCAGGGAAGAGCCAGAGGCGGTTTTGAGTTCCACTAGAAATGAAGGGGTGGAAAGCCGGTAGACGGCGGTTACTGGCCTGTCGACGATGACGCCTGCGTCAGACAGGGTTTCCACTCCGTTGATATAAATACTCTGCATCTGGACGCCTTTTTCAACTTCCGTTGGAGCCAGCATCTGCTTCTCCACGAACTCGCCGATGCATACTCCGTTGCCGTCTACCGATATGACAGACGCCGGGTCGACGCACAGCCCCGCCGCCGAAGAGCTCTTGCCGGAGGCGTAGATGCCCCTCGGAGCGGCCTCGGCCATGTAGCGCAGCAATTGCGAATTGTGCGACAAGATGCCGTTGGCCACGAAGATGTGCGAGTCGTCGACCTCTATATCGTAAACAAATTCCTCGCCCGCGACCTCCTCGATGGAGATCACCTTGTCCCAATCGAGACCGCGGCTGTAGCCGACATCCTCGCTGGGACCGCATACGCCCTGGTGCGCGGCAATGGCCACGGCCTGACCCATCACTATGCGACAGGCGTGCCGCGCCATGATCCACTGACCGTTGGCGATGAAGAGGGGGTGGGTCGGCGTGACCGTTACCGTCCGGCCGCCCTCGGTCGTGAAGCGCAGCAGCTTCTGCGGCGACGTCCTCTTCCAGGCGCGCACGGCCTTGCCGCCTTCGATCGCCCCTCGCCTCGAGAAGGTCATCACGTCCAGGTCCAGCGGAGCGAAGACGCCGTCCTCCACCTCCTCCACCGGGCCGCAGGCCAGCGCCGCGTCCACGATGCTGCGTATGTCGCGGCAGCTGCCGTCGCCCAGGCTCACCAAAGTGCTGCCCACGACGCACTTGGCTACGCCGGGGTCACCGACCAGCAGGATGTGGATGTCGCCCCTGACCTTGGTGCCGTCATCCAGCTTCTTGTGCGACCCTCCGAACAATTGCAGCGCGATCGCTTCCTTCACTTCACCGTAGCCGTAGATGGTCGGAGATATGCTGCCTACGATCTTGGTGAAAATGTCCGGTGAGTGCGCCTCCCGGATGATCGCTTCCTCGTCCTCAACGGTGATCTCTACCTCCTCGTACTCCTGGTCCTTGAATTCGACGCTGAGCACGTCGAGGTTGATGTCGAAGAGCGTCGACTTGGCGTTCTCCCGCCCCTTCTGCACGGAGCGCAGGATGCCGTTCAGCTGCACGCGGTCGCCCGGGGAGACCTTCCCGGCCATGTCGTCCTCCAGGAATCCTGCTAGCCGTTCCGGCTGCGCGCCGCCGCGCAATCCTTCGGGGTTCTCCTGCATCTCGATCTTTTGCGTATCGACGTAGCGGGATTCCTCCGCCAGCAGCGAGAATTTTGTGGAGGAGGAAGTGCGCCCGCAGCCGTTCTGGTCCTTGTAGCATTCCAAAGGCTCTTTGAAAACGAGACTTTCCTGCACCTCGATGACGGTGGCGTTGCAGCGGAAGCAGCGGAAGTACGCTTCCGTGATCTTCGGCCGCACCTCGGTCGCCTTGCGCACCAGCCCTTCGACGGTGATCAACTTGCCCAGATGGTCGGAACGCAGCATGCGGATGTCGACCATATTGTCCTTCGGTAGTTCCTTGAGCCGCAGGTGCAGCTCGGCATCGCCCTTGCCCTGCTGCGCCATCTTGCGGATGGCCTGCTCTCCGAGCAGGAGCGCCCGGTCCGGGTTGGCGAGAACGAAGGAGGCCAGGTCGGGATCGAAGCGGTCCAGGTCGCCGTACGGGATGAAGACGCTCCTCAGTTCCGGATAACGGTCGGCCACTTCAGTGACCTTGACGCGGTTCTCACTGGCTTCAAAGAATTCCTCCCAGCGGGAGGTCAGGTCTTCATCTGTGTACTCGAGAGGCATTGTGTCACCGGGTGAAATGGACTCGCACTAGGCGAGGACATTAGGCATCGACTGGCCGGCTTAAGGCTTTCTCTCGGCATGTAATATTTACAACTCGAGGTGGTCTCTC
>CAZCNG010000055.1:0-9780 GCA_964500045.1 uncultured Methanomassiliicoccaceae archaeon | reverse complement strand
GCCGGCTTAAGGCTTTCTCTCGGCATGTAATATTTACAACTCGAGGTGGTCTCTCCCACCGGCCCCTTTGTTTCCACTGCATCCGGTGCATACTGGCTGCTCATTTGGCTGCTACAGAGATTTCCACTGCAGCCGTGCTCACAGGACGGGCAGCTTCTCCCCTTCCTTCCGCTCCGGATCGGAGGTGAACCAAACGAGGATCAGGGCGATGGCGACCATGACCACGCCCAAGAGCATGGCGGCGGCGAAACCGGAGGCCACGTCCCCTACATTGGGGTGCCCGACCAGGAAGGACTGGAAGACCGTGGCCATCATAGCTACGCCCATGGTCTGACCGACGACGCGGATGGTACTGACCGTGCTGGAACCCACACCCTGCATGTCCATGGGCACCCTCGCCAGCACCTGGCGGTTGTTCACGGGCAGGAAAGAACCGGTACCCCAGCCGAGCAGGATGAGGGCCAATATGATGAGGACCACGCCGGTGCCGACGCCGAAGGTGCTCATCAGCACGTAGGACAGCAGGGCGATGCTGGCCGCCAGCAGCCCCAATTTCCTCAGACTGCCCTTGTCCGAGGCGGTGCCGCCCCAGAGTCCGGAGAACAGCATGGTGACGGATGCGGCCATGAGGAGGACTCCGGCCGAACCGGTGCTGAGGCCGACCACATACTCAAGATAGTAGGGCAGCAGGACGAACGCCCCTCCGAAGGAGGCCATGATGAGGGCGGTGGCGATCACCGGCCGCAGGATCTCCTTCTGCGCGATGAGCGCCACGGGAATGAGCGGGTCCGCGGCCTTTTTCTCGGCATGCAGGAACAGAATGAAGAAGACGACGGCGGCGACCAGGGCGGTGACGATGCTGGGGGAGGTCCAGCCCAGCTCCTGGCCTAGATTCAGCCCATAGATGACGCAGAACAGGGTCAGGAAGATAAGTCCAGCGCCCGGTAGATCGAACTTCTTGCGCGTAGGGCAGCAATCATTGGGCATGAAGCGCACGGCCAACAAGGCGCCGACGATGCCGATGGGGACGTTGATCAGGAATATCCAGTGGAAGTTGGCGAATTCGGTGATGGCGCCGCCGACGACCGGACCGATGGCGGCGCCGAGAGCACTGGCCGTGGCCACGAGGCCCAGGCCTTTGCCGATGCTGTGGGACGGGAGGTAACGCATCACGGCGGCGAAGGCCAGCGCGCCCATCATGGCGGAGCCGGCCCCCTGGATGAAACGGTACAGGATGAGCGATTCGATATCGCCGGACAGACCAGAAAGAAGAGACCCGAGGGCGAAGATGAGGAATCCTGCGAAGTAGAGCTTCTTGAAGCCGATGCGATCGCCGAGCTTGCCGAAGGTCGGCAGCAAAGCACAGAAGGAAAGGCTGTAGGCGAAGATGACCCACATGGCGATGGACGTGGAAACGTCCCACTCGCGCGAGATGGTGGGAATGGCGATGTTGACTATGCTCACGTCGAGGGTACCCATGAAGGCGCCGATGCAAACGACCGCGAGCAGCAAACGGTCCTTGGAGGATAACTTCGCCTTTTCCGCCATTGAATCGGCCATGGAGGGCGCTGGAGCCTAATAAGCGCTTACTCTTCGTCGCCGCCCGCGGGAAGGAATTCGTGCATGACCGCCACGACCTCGGCGCTCGTCGCCGCCTTGGAGTACGCTTCCAACGGCTCACGGTTGAGATCGAGGAAGCCGGGGCCCCATTTGAAGAGAGACAGCACCTCGAGCGCCTGCTCCTTCTCGTTGAGGATGTACAGCGTGGCAGCCAGCGCTTCGACGCTCGTGAGCCGCATCGGCTTGCCCCAGTTGACCGGGTTCGCCGCTAGCAGGTACGGTAGAGCGCGGCGGCGCGGGTCCCGGGGCATCCTCGGAAAGTTTTCGATGTTCTCCCAGGAGAGGTCCATGACCATGATGCCGTGCTGCTTGGCGGCCGCGCGGTCCTCCATGGACAAAGCCTTCTCGGAACTGGGATCGAGGACGACCACGCCGCGCGGCGCCTGCGCCGGCGTGTTCAGCTCGTGCACGAGCTTGAACTTGGCCATCTTGTGTCCGGTGCATTTCTTCGGATCGCACTCGTGGCGATCGTAGAGGAATAGAGTTAACGACATTAGCCCAGTGCTCCGTTGAGCCAGGCACGCAGGGCGTCCCGTGCGGCGCGGAACTCCTGCATGACCTTCTCATCATCGCCCTTCAGCTTGGAGGGGTCCTTGAAGTTCTTGTGAATGTAGTCATTGCCATTGATGAGGAAGGGGCACTCCTCCTCGGCATCATCGCACAGCGTGATGACGAGGTCGAAGGTCATGCCGAAGTAATCGTTGACCGGGTTCGAGGTCTGCTTGGAGATGTCGATGTTGATCTCCTTCATGACCTTGACCGTGCGCTCGTCGAGCTTGCGCGCGACGGTGCCGGCGCTCTTGGCCTCATACCTCTCCTTCATGAGTGAATTGACCAGGCCTTCCGCCATCTGAGATATGGCGGAATTGCTGGTGCATATGAACAGTACGGTTTCCTTCTTCCTTGGCATGGGTCCCATCCCTTGCGCTTGCTGGTGTTATGTTATCCGGGTAAGTATCATATAACTATCTGTTGAGGTCGGGAAGAAGGTGCGCGAACGCGGGCGCGGTCATTGCTGAGCGAATTGTACTCGGCAAGGTTTAATTGGGGGAGCGGAGATTGAGCATCGCCACCGTGATGACAAACCCAGCACTGACCTTCAATGAGGAAAGACGGGCGAGCTGAGTGGTGTACTTATTCCAGGAAACAAAGTTCATACATTAGAAAAAAAGAAATGATGAAGGGATTTAGGAGGGCCTTTCGACCCTTGGTTTCACCTTCTGGCTTCTCTAATAGGAGAAGTTCAGGTAGTTGATCACATCGCCCGAGGAGATGTAGATCATGGTGATCTTCAGGTTGTTGCCGCTGCCTACTCCGTTGTTCAATATCGACAAGGAATCGCCGACGTTGATGTGTCCATTGTTGGCTACATCAACATATATGATACCTGCACGTGTCGGGGTAGCCTGGCCAATCAGCGTTATTCCGCCTGCTATGGATGAAGCCCCAGCAACACCAGTTAGGGGAGCCAAATTGCTATTCAGTGTGGCGGTGAATGTAGCAGATTGTCCCGATGTTACATTCTCCACAACGAACTTGATAGCGCTAACCCCAACGTTAGTCGAGAAGGAGCCGAATGTGATATTCACATACCTGCCATCAGTCGTAGTTGAGGCAAACGACCCCTGCGGGGTGCTGGTGCCCTGGTTTCCGCTCATGTTCATAACCATGACATAAAGCACGGCCGCCAGGACGACAGTGATCGCGACCATCAAGATGGTGGCAATGACCGGCGATACACCGGACTTTTTCTTAATGTTCCACATTCTCTTCATTTTACAGTCTCTCCTAGACGGCCCTTGCGGAACCGCCGGCCCTAAGATTATCACATTAAGCGATATTTATAATCACTATCTCCGTTGAGAATCAGAGCAACGGGTTGATAAGGCGCAGTCCCTGGTCATATCAATTCTCCGCATCATTATTGACATTGAGAAATGACCGAAGTCATATCAGATGTTCTTCGCCCCTTTGACGCTCACGACCTTGTCGCACACCATGGCCATGACGTCCATGTACTCTGGCCGGGTCTGTTCTTCTACGCCCAAGAATATCACTCGCAATCCGCGCGCTTTTCCCGAGGCGACGATCAGATGGGCGAACTCGGACATCATTCTCACTTCGTTGTGCAGTGCCAGCGCGTTCACCGAATCGACGATGACCACGCCACCCTTCTTACCGAAAAGACGGTAGAGGTACTCCATCTTCAGGAGCATGCCTTCCAGCATGGTGGGGCTCTCCACCATCTGCACGTGCTCCTGCCTCTTGTACGATAGAGAGTAGGAAATGCAGTCGATGAAGCGGACGCCGCTCATGTCGATCTCCATGGACCGCATCGCCTCGTCCAACGTCGAAGCGGGAATGGAGGCGGCCAGGTAGACGCAGGGCATCTTCTTGGCGGCGCAGTAGCGGTCCAGCACGCTCATCACGACGTCCAGGTACGACTCAGCGTCGGTGGAGAGCATGATCGACCCGCCGTCCGCTATGTTCTCCACTTCGGCCAAGGCCTGTGTCGATGCGCTATCCATCTCAAACACCTCTCAGCATCGGCGTCATGAGCGTGCCGATCGGCGTCAACTCGAACACATAGCGGGAACGGGAATGATAGGTCCCCGCCATCTTCACCACCTGCAGCGTGCGCAGCATATCTCCGTGCCGCTCCACGGTGCGCAACATGATCACGCCGTCGGCCACGACCGAAGAGTATCCTTCGACTTCTCTGGCGTCGTAGGCCAGCACCGTTGTGCAGCCCCGGTCCATGGCCATGCCGGAAAGTGCTTTCAACAGATGCCTCTGGTCCGCCTCGGGGAGCTCTCTTTGCAGCGGCAGGAAGGAATCGATCCCGAGGCGCGTGGCCCCGGTCTTCTGCACCATGCCGTCGATCGCCTTCACGATCTTCTCCGCCTGCTTGCCTTCGCCTTCGGGAATGATCTCGGCCAACTGCTCCAGGTCCATGACCAGCAGGCGGCCGTCCTTGATCATCATCTCATCGAAGAAATCCAGATCTGGCAAAGAGGAAATGGCCTTGTCCGGCCTGAGCGTCGTGGAGAGCAGGAGGCCCCTTTCGCCGCTGGAAGCACCGCGCATGAGGAATTCCGCCAGCAGCGCAGACTTGCCGCTGCCGCATTCTCCCACGACCAGGACCATGCCGCCCTTGGGCAGGCCGCCTCCGGTGATGGCGTCCAGGCCTTCGATGCCGGTGACGCACCTCTCCTTCTCCCTGACCATCGCCTGGAAAAGCGCCCTCAAGGATATATCAGGTTCGATACACTTGGAGCACCTCCTAGGAAACCCTAATAATCAAGGCGGTCATAGCAAAGGTCATGCGACCGGTGCTCCAGGTGGCTTTGGACCTAATGCATCTCCGCCGTGCGGAGGAGATCGCCCGGGAGGCGGTCGAGGGTGGCGCGGATTGGATCGAGGCGGGCACCCCGCTCCTCAAGAGCGAGGGCGCAGAAACGCTGCGCGTCCTGCGCAAGGCGTTCCCCGGCCACGTCATCGTCGCTGACATGAAGACCATGGACGTCGGTGGATTCGAAGTGGAGATCGCCGCCAAGGCCGGCGCGGACGTCATCACCATCATGGGCATGGCCGATGACGGCACCATCGCCGAAGCGGTGGCCACAGCCAAGCGGTACGGCGCCAAGATCATGGTCGACATGATGTCCGTGGACGCTTTAGAGAAGCGTTGTCAGGAGGCGCAGGCCCTGGGCGCCAGCTACATCTGCGTGCACATGGGCATCGACGAACAGATGCACGGGCACGGTGCGCCTTTGGAAAGGATCAAGCGGGCGGCGGGGGCGTGCGGATTGCCCATAGCCGCGGCCGGCGGACTGACCACAGAAACAGTGGTGGCGGCCATGCAGGCCGGCGCCAGCATTCTCATCGTCGGCGGCGCCATCATCAAAGCCAAGGATGTGCGCTCTGCGACGCAGTCGGTGAGAAAGGCCATCGACAGCGGCGTCGCCATCCCCAGCACGGACGCCAGGAAGTTCTCCGCCGCCACTTTGCGCGAGGCGTTCTCCAAGGTGTCCGCGCCCAACGTGGCGGACGCGCAGCACAAGAAAGGCGTCATGCTCGGCCTCTCCCTGCGCAACGGGCACGGGGTGAAGATGTGCGGGCCCGCGCTCACCGTGCAGACGGCCAAGGGCGACTGGGCCAAACCGGTGGAGGCCACGGAGAGAGCAAACCCCGGCGATGTCATCGTCATCGACGCAGGCGAGGGCGAGCTGGCCTGCTGGGGAGAGCTGGCGGGTTTCAGCGCCAAGGTCCGCGGCGTGGCCGGCGTGGTCATCGACGGTGCCGTGCGCGACCTGGACGGCATCATCGACATGCAGCTGCCCCTGTTCTCCAGGCACGTGACGCCCCACGCCGGCGAGCCGAAGGGCTACGGCGGCATCGGCTTGGAGATAACGGTGGGCGGACAGCTGGTGCACACGGGGGACTGGATCATCGGCGACGAGAGCGGCATAGTCGTGGTGCCGCAGGAGCAGGCGGTCGAGGTCGCCAACCGCGCCGTGGACGTGATGGAGCGGGAGAACCGCATCCGCGAGGAGATCAAGAAAGGCAGGCCGCTGTCCTCGGTACTGGAGTTAGAGAGATGGGAGCAAGTGCGCTGATCAACCTGCACACGCACACCAGGTATTCGGACGGGGACCACCTGCCCGACGACGTGGTGCGTTCCGCGTACTCCGCGGGATTGAGAGCAGTAGGCATCTCGGACCACTTCATGACCAGCAAGGTGCCTTCGCCGCTGACGAAGGAGGAGTTTCCCCGTTACCTGCGCCACCTCCGTTCCCTGGGGGCGATGTACGAAGGGAAGATGCGCGTGCTGGCCGGCGTGGAGATAGATGCCAACCGCCAGCGCGGGCGGCTGGACGAGCTACCGTTCGAAATGCTCGACCAACTGGATTTCGTTCTATTCGAATATGCAGAAGATCCCAGCCAGAACGGCATTTCCCTGCGGGAGCTGGGCGCCATCCGCCGGAAGATCAGCGCACCGTGCGGCCTATGCCACTGGGACATGGACCGCATATTCCAGGACGCCGCCCCCGAAGCATTGGCGGAAACGCTGCACGCGCTCGATCTGTTCGTGGAGGTCAGCACTTCCGATTATTACACGCGCGAAGGCCTTCATTTCTACGAGCTGGGGGAGAGGTTCTTCCACGCCTTCCGCGGCCAGGTCAAGGTGTCCATCGGCACGGATTCGCACCGCCGCTTGAGCGAGGTGGGCAACATCGGCCGCGGCGTCGAATTCGTAGAGCGCCTGGGGCTGCTGGACCAGCTCGTGATCTGAACGATAGGCGCAGAACGACGCCCCCGCCCCGAGGCGGCCGTGTCGGTGAACAAGGTATTTGACAGGGAAGCCGCATGTTCCCCATTACAATGGCTTCAAGCGAGCCGATCCGCGTGCTTTTCGTAGACGACAACGAGAGCTTCTGCCAGGTGGCCAAGCTGTCGCTGGAGTCGAAGTCCATGAGGGTGGACACCGTTCGCAACGGTCGCTTCGCTATGAACCTGCTGCTTTCCAAAACCTACGACGTCGTCGTCTCCGATTACGTCATGCCGGACCTGGACGGCATCAACCTCCTCAAGAGGGTGCGCCTGGTGGACGCGCACATCCCGTTCATTCTGCTCACTGGCACGGACATGGGCGTTTCCGCCGAGGCCATCAACGCCGGCGCCAATGCCTTCGTTCATAAAGGGCAGGACGGCAAGTTCTTTTTCGATGAGCTGTCGAAGAAGATCCTGCGCGCCGTCGAGAAGGCGCGCGAGACGCCGAAGAAGTAAGGCGAACCGGTGGTGTTCATTTCTTCAGAAGCGGAAAAGAGATAGCTGGGGCGATGCGCCCCGGGAATGGTTTTACGCGTACTGGCCCATCTGCTTGGCCTGCTCCTTGAGCCGGCGGATCCTCTCCTTCATGGGAGGGTGCGTCGAGAAGAGCGAGACCATCGTGCCCCCGTTGAACGGGTTCACTATGAACAGGCTGGAGGAGGTCGGGCTGCCGAACTTGATGGGGTTGGCCTTGTTGCCTACTTCCAACTTCTCCAAGGCCTTGGCCAGAGCGAGCGGCCTGCCGATGAACATGGCGCCTTCGTAATCGGCCTTGTACTCGCGGCTGCGGCTGATGGCTAGCTGCACCAGCATCGCCGCCAGCGGCGCGGTGATGGCGACCAGCAGGAGAAGGATCATGTTGCCGTTGTCGCGGCGGTCCATGAGGCTGCCCCAGAACGCGAAGCGCGCGGCGAAGGAAATAGCGCCGGCCACCGTGGCGGCCACGGTCATGACCAGGATGTCCCGGTCCTTGACGTGGGCCATCTCGTGCGCCATCACTCCTTCCAGCTCGCTGTCGTCCAGGAGGCGCATGATGCCCTCGGTGGCGCAGACCACGGCGTTCTTCGGGTTGCGCCCCGTGGCGAACGCGTTCGGATTCTGCGTGGGAATGATGCCGACGCGCGGCATCGGCAGCCCCGCCTTCTGGGATATGCCCCGGACGATGCGGTACAGCCGGGGCGACTCGGCCTCGGTCACGATCTTGACCTTGTAGGTCCAGAGGATGATCTTCGAGGAATAGAAGTAAGAAACTACGTTGATAGCGACGGCAATTCCTAGGAATATCACGAATCCTAGCATCCAGTTCCCGATGAAGTAGGAACCTACCACCCATCCGACCAGGGCGAAGATCCCCATCAACACCGCGAACATCAATAAGACCCTCAATGTGGCCTGTGCTCGCATGGTTTCACCTTAGGGCCGTCTGATGTGACCGACTCTATATAATGGCTTTGCGCGTACTTCTATAAAAAGGAGGCGGGAATTCATTGTCAATTCATTCCGCTGCCAGGACATCCCCAAGAGATCTCATGGGCAGCAAAGGAGCGACGGCCCCGGCTGCAAGTGTTACATGTATTGCAGACCTCTATCTAATCCCCTGTCAATATGACGCAAGAGAGCATGTCATCATCAACATCATCCAAGCGCTCCGAGGTTAAGGGCGAAGGCCTTGCTGGGGTGCGGTCTCACGACGACGTCAAAGTCGAAGAGCTGTTGAGCAAACACCCCGGCCTGATGGAGTTGCTGAAAGAGGCTGAACAAGAAGTACTGCATTTGATTCCAGATGCAGAGCTGAAGCGCTCTTGCGATGGGGACGATCACTACCAGATACTGGTTCTGTCCGTGCGAAGCCGTAGTCGGTCATTCGGACAGGTGTTCGACCTAGTGGAGAGAATCGCGGATGGATTCTACCGGAGAGGGTATTCAGCGGGTGCGCCCGTGCTCATCAACGCGGAGTAGGATCGGCATGGCGTTCGGCTGGAACGATTTCCTCATTCTGGCAAGAAAGATGATCGAATCCAATGACCAGATGCTATTGGAGGCCATACAAAGAACGGCAATCGGTCGCACGTATTACGCCACATTCAATCTGATAATGGAAGAGGAATGTGAAGGCGGCCGGATGCAAAGAGGCGGTTCCGCCAGTGACCATTGGCGGCTGCAAGATCATTTGGAAAGGGCGGGCAGACATGATGCGTCGCGGCGCTTGCATGCGCTGCGGCGCCTGCGCAACCAATCAGACTATGACCTAGTGGTTCGGGACATCGATGAAATGGTCAGAAGTGCCCTCCAAATCGGAGAGGAACTGACGCGATCATAGACCCAACGGGTCGAGGCTGCCTTCAGAAAATAGAGATACCGATGAGCGCGATGTGCTCATGCAGATGAGCGTCGAGGAACTGGTGCAGGCGCATTTCCGCGCTTACTATCAGAAGGTCGGCACTTCGGTGCCTTCCCGTCTTACCGAGCGTGAGTTCGGCTTCATGTTCTTCGACAAGGGTTTCGTACGCCGCCACATCGGCTTCACGAGCGAGCAGGATCTGCACCGGTTTCTCGTCAATCAAGTGCCGGCGCATGCCTACCATTCCACCGCCTACTACGTGAAGCCAGGGGCGGCCACGATGGACCTCAAGGAATGGAGGGGCGCGGACCTCATCTTCGATCTGGACGCGGACCACCTCAAAGGCGCGGAAGGTATGACCTACCAAGAGATGCTAGCACAGGTCAAGAAGGAGATGCACCACCTCCTCGACGATTTCATTCTCGGCGATCTCGGCTTCAGCGAGGACGAGGTCCTGGTCTGCTTCAGCGGCGGCCGCGGCTACC
>CAZCNG010000054.1:0-12804 GCA_964500045.1 uncultured Methanomassiliicoccaceae archaeon | reverse complement strand
TCTTGGCGGTGTTGCCTTCCTTGCGCGGGCTTCCATTGATGGCGACGATCTTCATTTGTGACACGCTCCCTTTCGGCTGGGGATGGATGGCATCCTTCCCTAGATATTGGATGCGGTCACGGCTCCATGTCAAGAAATGATCATTGGGATTCATTGGGTAGTTATAATAAGCACACAGGGAGACTATCCCCCGGGGGATAATTATGATCGAGAATAGGCCACCCAGCAAGCATCTCATTCTGATCGTATCCGATGAACTCAATTCTGTGAATGCCATGGGGAGGGCCACCAGAGCCCTTCTCGACGTATTGGAGAGCAAAGGCGCCGCTGCCATCGATTCGGTCGACTGCTGCGACGCTGAGTCACTTCTAAGCTCCGAGCCAAGCATCGACTGCCTCATCCTCGATTGGGACATGGGCGGGGATGAGGAGCACGCTCAAGCACAGGCCCTGGTCTTCCACGCCCGCACGCGCAACGAAAAGATGCCGATCTTCCTTCTCGCGGAACGAAGAGACGCCTCCTCCATTCCCCTGGAGGTGATGGAGAGGGTGGATGACTTCATATGGTTGCTCGAAGACACGACGCGCTTCGTCGCCGGACGCGTGGAGGCGGCCATCGTCCGCTATCGGGCTCAACTATATCCTCCGTTCACGAAGGCGCTGGCCGAGTTCTCTCAGGTCTACGAATACTCTTGGCATACTCCTGGCCACACCGGCGGTACGGCCTTCCTCAAGTCGCCCGTGGGCAAGGCGTTCCACGATGCCTACGGGGAGCCTTTGTTCCGCTCGGACCTTTCCATCTCCGTCGGTGAACTGGGGTCTCTGCTAGACCACTCCGGACCGATCGGACAGAGCGAGGAGTACGCGGCCCGCGTCTTTGGGGCCGACCGATCGTACACCGTGACCAACGGCACCTCCACCAGCAACCGCATGGTCTGGATGGCCTGCGTTGCCGACAAGGAAGTTGCCCTGGTCGATCGCAACTGCCACAAGTCCAGTGAGCACGGCCTGACGCTCACAGGCGCCGTGCCCGTTTACATGATGCCATCGCGCAATCATCTTGGCCTCATCGGTCCGATCCACCCGGAAGCCATGGACCCCAAGGCCATCCAGAAGGCGATAGCCGGCAGCGACCTGAAAGGGGATATGGCATCCGCGAAGGCGGTGTACGCCATCCTGACCAACTCCACCTACGACGGTCTTTGCTATAACGTGGAGAGGGTGAAAGAGCTGCTGGGCAAGAGCGTCGATAGACTTCATTTCGATGAGGCGTGGTACGGATACGCGCGTTTCAATCCCCTCTACCACGGCCGGTATGCCATGAGCGGTTCACCGGAAGGCTACGAAGGACCGACGCTCTTCGCGACGCAGTCGACGCACAAGCTTTTGGCGGCGTTGTCCCAAGCGTCGTTCATCCACCTGCGTGAAGGAAGACGACCGATACCGCACGCGCTCTTCAACGAGTCCTTCATGATGCATTCGTCGACGTCCCCGCTCTACTGCATCATCGCGTCCAACGAAGTCTCGGCCGCGATGATGGAAGGGGCCGGCGGCCTGATGCTGACGACCGAGGCCATCGAGGAAGCGGTCGCCTTCCGCCAGGACATAGCCTCGATACGGTGCCGGCTCGAGGATGAGGGCGAATGGTTCTTCAACTGCTGGCAACCGCGCGAGGTCAGGGACCCGGACGCCGGGGGAATGATACCGTTCCATCTCGTCGACGAGGAGCGCCTCGTGCGCGATCCGTCCTGCTGGGTGCTGCATCCCGGAGACGATTGGCACGGCTTCAAGGACCTGGAGGACGACTACTGCATGCTCGACCCGATCAAAGTGAGCGTGGTCACCCCGGGCATGGGCGTCGACGGCATGGAAAAGTGGGGCATCCCGGCCATGGTCCTCACATCATACCTGGACGGAAAAGGCATCGTGGTGGAGAAGACCACCGACTTCACGATCCTCTTCCTCTTCAGTATCGGGATCACGAAGGGAAAGTGGGGCACGCTGGTGAACGCGCTGCTCGGTTTCAAGAGGGATTACGACCGCAACGCGCCGCTCAAGGAGTGCATTCCCGCGCTCGTGGACGCCTTCCCGAAGAAGTACAAGGGGATGGGACTGAAGACCCTGTGCGA
Source organism: uncultured Methanomassiliicoccaceae archaeon (assembly GCA_964500045.1). Lineage (GTDB taxonomy): Archaea > Thermoplasmatota > Thermoplasmata > Methanomassiliicoccales > UBA472 > CAZCNG01. The sequence goes on along the minus strand of CAZCNG010000054.1, from coordinate 10,676 downwards.
GCAGATGTTCGCCCGCATGAAGAAGAGCGGACAGATGAAGGTGCTCGCGGAAGCCTACGGCAGTTTCCCGCCCCAGACGATGACGCCTGCGCAGGCGTACCGCAAGCTGGTGCATGATGAGGTGGAGCGGATCAAGCTCGACGACCTCGGCGGCAGGACGGTCGCCACCGGCATCGTGCCGTACCCGCCGGGCATCCCCCTGCTCATGCCTGGAGAGCAGGTAGAGAAGAAGAGCGCCTACCTCGCCTATCTCAAGGCGCTGCAGGTGTTCGACCGTGAGTTCCCTGGCTTCGGACACGATATCCACGGCATCGAGGCGGAAGATGGGGACTACTGTCTCTACGTCCTGAAGGAGTGATCAATTTGGAGAAAAAGAAACTGATCGGCGTCTTCACGTTGGCCATGATCAACGTGGCCGCCGTGCTGAGCGTGAGGAACTTCCCTCAGATGTCCGTGTACGGATGGCAGAGCATTGGCTGGTACATCATCGGCCTGGCCTTCTTCCTCATCCCGATCTCGTTGATCGGTGCTGAGCTCGCTACCGGCTGGCCGAAGGGAGGTGGTGTCTACGCCTGGGTCAAGGAGGCTTTCGGCCACAAGGGCGGTTTCATCGCAATATTCTGCGAATGGTCCAACAATCTGGTCTGGTTCCCGACCGTGCTGTCGTTCGTCGCCGGCACCTTCCTCTTCCTGGTCACTGGGAACAACGTGGCCACCTTCGTACTGATGATGGCCGTTCTCTGGGGCACCACCGCGGTGGCGTTCCTAGGGGAGAGCGTCTCCACCAAGTTCGGCAACGTCGGTGCCATATTGGGGTCGATCCTGCCAGTAATCTTGATCGTGGGCATGGCCGTAGCCTTCCTGGGCAGCGGAAGGACCGGGCAGCTGCCCGCGTTCTCCCTCGACCAGGTAGTGCCAGCGGTCAACCTAGAAACCCTGCCTTTCTTCTCAACGGTCATCTTGATGTTCGCCGGCATGGAGATGGCCGGCTACCACGCCCTGGAGACGAGGAATCCGAAGAAGGATTTCCCCCGTGCCATCTTCATCTCCGCCTTCATCATCTTCACGCTGTCGACGCTGGGCACGATCGCCATTGCCATGGTCGTTCCCCAGTCCCAGCTGCAGTTCAATTCCGGCATCATGCAAGCGCTGCAATACTTCCTCAACGACTTCGGCATCGGCTGGGCGCTGGGCATCATCGGCATCCTCGTCGCCATCGGCGGCGTGGCGCTGCTGACGGCCTGGTTGATCGGTCCTGCCAAGGGTCTTGGGGTGGTCGCTCAGAGCGGCGACATGCCGCCGTTCTTCAACAAGACCAACAAGCACGGCTCCCCGGTCGGGGTGCTGGTGGTGCAGGCGGTGATCGGGACGGGCATATCGTCCATCTTCCTCATCACGGCCAACGCCAACAACGCGTTCGAAGCGTTGTCGGAACTGACGTCCACCGTCCTGTGCATTGCGTATATATTGATCTTCGCCGCCGCCATCAAGCTGCGCTATTCTCAGCCTGATACACCGCGTCCGTTCAAGATCCCGGGCGGAAAGATGGGCATGTGGATCATCGCTGGCATGGGCATCGGCGGTACCGCCTTCGCCTTCTTCTGCGCGCTGTTGCCGACGGGTTCCAGCGCCTCCGCCGGTGGCGATATCGTCTTCGTCTTCGCCATGCTGGTCGGAACCGCCATCCTGGTCGTGCCGCCGCTGATCTTCATGAAACTGAAGAAACCCAGCTGGGATGAGGCCGCCAAGAAGACCGCGGAGGGCCCCAAGCAGGAGTGAGATCGAATCTTGCGTCGGGCGAGACAGGTCCGGCCCGACGCCCACCATCATTTTTGATCGATCCTGAGTTCGAAGGCTCGCTGGCGATCCTTCCATTATCGTGCTTCGTACTCGATTTATCTATAATCTCGAGGAACAATCCCGGACTATGATCTCCAAGAAGATCGGCCTTGCCCTCCTGAGCGTGGCGGTGGTCGTCATCCTCATTACTGCCGCCATCGTTGTTCTGAACCCGATTCAGGGAAAGACGGCGGCGTCGTACTACAGCGACGGGATGGCGGAACTGGGAAAGGGCAACTACCGCACGGCATCGAGCCTCTTCTGGCAATCCTATGAAGGCTTCAACGGGAAGAGCGATGCGGTCAATGCCTCTGCCGCCCTGCACCAGAAGTTCATCGCGGACCGCGCCCTAAACGAATTTCCCTATACCCGGAGCGAGGCGGTGCGGCAGGTCAAACTGGGGTTCCCCTCCCTCAGCAATGAGACGATAGAGAAGATGTTGGACGACCTGAAGGCGGAACGCGTCGTGACCGATGGAGAGGCGCTCTACTTCTCCGACGTGGCCACCAACATGGCCTTCCGCAACAGCACGCTCCTGCACCAGAAGTTCGAATCGATGGGGCAGACGCCGATCTTCGACGAACTGATGCCGTTGGTGCTGGCCAGCCAGGGCGAGCATCGCACCTATTTCAATCTCACCGACTTCAAGGTCACCGGAAATCTGACCATCGCCAGGAACACTCTGCCGAGCAGCGGCACACTGAAGATCTGGCTGCCCGCACCGATCAATACAGCGAGTCAGTGCAACATCACCTTGAACGTGACCTCTCCCGGCCGCGTCGTTTCCAGTTCCGCCCCGGATTCCGAGCTGGGGCTGATCTACGTGGAGATCGATCTGAGCGGGGTGACAGAGGACGTGAAGGTCGTGATGAACTACACCTACAGCGAATATCAGATCAAGTTCGAGGTGGACCCGAACATTGTCGGCGATTACGACAAGACCAGCCCGTTGTACCTGGAGTTCACCGCTTCCCATGACAGCATCCTGGTCACGCCCGAGATACAGGCTTTGGCCAATTCCATCGTAGGCGAAGAAAGGAATCCCTATCTCCAGGCCAAGCTGGTGTACGAGCATGTGCTGGGCAACATCACCTACAGCTACACGCCGCACGGATCCTTGAGCGCCCGCGGCATCCCCGAATCCGAATACGTCCGTATCAACAGGTTCGGCGATTGCGGGGCGCAGAGCATGTACTTCGCTGCGCTCATGAGGGCGTTAGGAGTACCGGCCCGGGCCACCGGTGGCTATCAGGTCTTCCCGCCCGCATCGGGTACGCACGTCTGGGCGGAGTTCTACCTACCTAACTATGGATGGGTTCCGGTGGACGTCACGGCCGCGGAGACGGCCGACTGGTCGTACAACGCCACTCCTGAGCAGAAGGAGGTCTTCAAGGCCTTCTTCCTCGGAAATCTGGACCCCTATCGCTTCGTGATCCAGGTCGACAATGACCTGGCGGCCGAGCCGTCCATCGGGGACAGTGTCCAGTTCACCTCCATCTATCAGTTCCCGGCGATCGTCTGCGAGGGAGCGAGCGTCGATCTGGCCATGAACGCGATCTATCATTGGAAGATGGAGGTCAGACCAGCCTAGAGCGGTCCATTCCTCGTGGCGAGCGTTCAAGGAAGCGCGTCGAGGAGTGCCCTCTCCACGTCGACCGTGACCGCTTCCAGCACATCGCTCAATCCTTCCCCGAAGTCCGTGTACTTCGGCTCGATGAGCAACAGGGCGATCTTGGCTCCGGTCAACTTCACGACGTATTCGCAGAAGACCCGTACTGGTAAAGCGTGCGTGGAGATGGCCCGCATGTTCAATACCTCCTCGGGAGAGCAGAGCCGGACCTCGCCGGGCTTGAGGCCCCGCATGGCCGCATCGATCAGCAGCACATGCGTCGGCTGGATGGAGATGATCTCGTCCACGAAGCTCTCCGGGGCGGTCTCGCATGCAATGAGCGTAACGGCCTGCGACACTTTGTTGCGCAGATCCTCGACTATCCTGACGCCGACGCCGTCGTCCCTGCGTATGGCGTTGCCGATCCCGGCCACCACGACGCCCTTCGCTCCCTGGAGCCAGGTACGCAGCTCTTCCTCCAGGCGGACGGTGGGAGCGTTCAAGGATTCAACCGCCTGCTATTGATGTCCCCTCGAAGGAATGGGATCTGCGCCACGCTAGCGCGTCACCTTCTCTATCAGAATGCCCGATCCATCATAGATCGATAGTACCATCGGCATCTCCCCGACCGCAAAGTGCGTGGCGCACCCGAAGCACGGGTCGTACGCACGGAACGCCATCTCGACCTTGTTCAGGATCCTTTCGTCCACCTTGCCTTCGTGGATCAGTCCCTTGGCCGCGTCGCGGATGCTCATGCAGATGGCAGGGTAATTATTGGTGGTGGCGACGATCATATTGACGTTCTTGATCAAAGCGTCCTTGTCCAGCCGGTAGTGGTGGATGAGCGTGCCGCGGGCCGCCTCCACTATGCCGACGCCTTCGCCCGGCTCTCCCGGTGGGTTGCGCACGTGCTTGCCGGTGATGTCCTCGTCACTGGCCAGTGCGACCGCGTGCTCGGCGGCATAGAGCAGTTCGATCAACCGGGCCCAGTGGAACACCAGGGTTCCGTGCGCCGGCTTGCCCAGCATCTCGAAGAGGCGGTGGTATTCCGCGTTCGCCAGGGGCGTGGCCATGCCGTCGGCCGCGTTCAGGCGGCCCAACGGCCCCACACGATACACGCCGCTCTGGGCACCGTCATTGAATCCGTGCCAGCCGACCTTCTTCAGGAAGGGGAACTTGGAATAGGTCCACTGCTCCACGCGTTCTTCGATATGGTCCGCGTAATGCTGCGCCTCGAACCGGTCGAACTCCTTGCCCGAGGGGTCCACGACGCGGACGTCGCCATCATAGAAATTGACGCGGTTCTTGCCGTCGACCATGCCCATGTAATAGGTCTTCATGGTGTAGGCGTCGCTCTTGATCATGTCCACGTACTTTGGATCCTCCAGTACGATCTGGTGGAACAGCTGCAGCGTGAACTTGGCGAATTCCACGGACGATCTGGCCATCTCGAGGATGGCGAGCCGATGCTCTTCGCTGAGCGCCTGGCTGTTGCCGCCTGGAAGTCCGTTCACCGGATGCGTCGCCTTGCCGCCGATGATCTCGGTGATCCTCTGCCCGTAGGCGCGGTGCTTGATCACTTCCTTGGCCACGTCCATGCCCGCCTTCTCGATGACGCCGAGGATGTTCCGCTTGCCGGGCGGGGCGTCCGGTCCGACGATGAAGTCCGGACCTCCGAGATAGTAGAAGTGCAGCGTGTGGTCGTAGATGATGTAGCCCATGTATTGCAGCTCGCGCAGCTTCTTCGCGGTCTTGGGCGGCGTGACATGAAATGCGGCATCCAGTGCTTTGACGGAGGCCAGGTGGTGGGCGACCGGGCAGACGCCGCAGATCCTGGTGGTCAGCACCGGCATCTGCTCGGCGCGGCGGCCGACGCAGAACGCTTCGAACCCGCGCAGCTCCGGGATCTTCAGGTAGGCGTTCTCCACTTCGCCCGCGTCGTTCAAGAAGATGGAGACGTTGCCATGGCCTTCCAGGCGGGTGATCGGGTCGATGGTGATCTCTCTCATTTCTTCACCCTCCTTTGTAGAATTGAAGCGGGCAAGCTGTACATGTAGAAGGTCCCCACTGGATCCTTTATCTGGGAGATCAGTTCCGCGACCTCCTCGTCCGTGTAAGTACCTGGTGCCTTGTCCAGGCTCAGGATTGCTGCCAGTGCGGTTATCATGCCCGCGCCGACCTCCGGCTGATTGGGAGCGGCGCCGCCGCAGCCCGTGCAGGGCATGTCCACCTTGAGGCACTGCGCGCCGCAGCCGCTGCGCGTCGCCATGCCCATGCAGATGATGCCCTGTTCCATCAGGCACCGGTCCGGTTCCGGCGTGATCTCATGCACGCGGTAGATGGCCGTGATCTTCTTGTTCTCCCGCTTGCGCGGACATTCCGTGCATACGGCCGGCAGAGGGGCGAGAACGGCGCCTCGGGGCGGCAGTTCGTCCTTGGCGATGGCGTCCATCGCCCTGCGGATGAGGGCGACCGGGGGCGGGCAACCCGGTAGATAATAGTCCACGTCCACCGTCTGCGCCAGCGTCTTGACGGTGTCGTAGAAGCGGGGCAGGGTGAGATCTCCCTCTTTGACCCGGGTCTCCGTCTTCGGCACGGTGCCCGCGGTGGGTCCTTGGTTCTTCTCTAGATAAACGGTCTCAAAGATCCCCTTGGCGTCGCTCAGGTTCGCCAGTCCTGGGACCGACCCCTCGTGGGCGCAGGAGCCGAAAGCGATCAGCGTCTCGGACTTGGCCCGGAGCAGTTTGGCCATCTTCTCCTGCTCGCTGTTGCGCACCGAGCCGTTGAAGAAGGTGACGTCGATGTAGCCGTCCGGCATTGCCTCCACGGCACTGTACTTGACGTCCAGGGCCACCGGCCAGAAGACTATGTCGGCGAAGGAGAGCACGTCGAGGATGCCCTCGTTCTGATCGAGAACCGCAATTTCGCAGCCACCGCAGCTGGCGGCCCAGTAGAATGCTATCCTCAGCTTTCTGTCGATGTTCACACCCCCTTGGCTTTCTTGCTCTTGAGATAGGCGTCGATATCCTTGGCCGCCCTCTTGCCGGCGCCCATGGCGCTGATGACCGTGGCCGCGCCGGTGGCTATGTCCCCGCCGGCATAGACGCCCTCTAGGCTCGTCCTTCCATGCTCGTCGACCACGATGGTGCCTTTCTTGGGGTCGGTCACGAGGCCTTCGGTCGTCCGTTGGATTATGGGATTCGGCGTCTGCCCGATGGCGACGATGACGGTGTCGGCCGGCATGGTGAAGTCCGAATCGATCACCGGTTTCACGCCTCGCCTACCTTTCTCGTCCGGCTCGGTGAGCTCCATGGAGTAGCAGCTCATCTCCTTGACCCAGCCCTTATCGTCTCCGTGGAACTCGGCCGGGGCGTTCAGGAATTGGCACATCATGCCCTCCTCCTCGGCGTTCTCGATCTCTTCCTTCCGCGCTGGCAGCTCGGTGCGGGAGCGGCGGTAGTTGAGGCACACCTTAGCGCCCAGCCGCATGGAGATGCGCGCGCAGTCGATGGCCACGTTGCCGCCACCGATGACGATGACGTGCTTTCCCAATCGGATGGGGGTGTCGTGCTCGGGGAAGGCGTAGGCCTTCATCAGATTGACGCGGATGAGGAACTCGTTGGCCGAATAGATGCCGCCCAGGTTCTCGCCGGGGCAGTCGATGTACTGCGGCAGGCCAGCGCCGCTGCCGATGAACACCGCATCGTAACCGTTGGCCATCAGCTCCGGGATGGTGTGGATGCGGCCGATGAGATTGTCCAGGCGCAGATCCACGCCCAGCTTCTGCACGTAGTCGACCTCGCTCTGGACGATGGCCTTGGGCAGGCGGAACTCCGGTATGCCGTAGCTCAGGACGCCGCCGGCCACATGGAGCGCTTCGAAGAGCGTCACCTCATGTCCCAACTTGACGAGGTCGGCCGCGGCCGTGAGACCGGCCGGACCGGCGCCGATGACCGCGACCTTCATACCGGTCGGGGGCGCCCTTTCGGGGATGTGGACGCCGTGCTCCCGCTCCCAATCGGCCAGATACCGCTCCAGGCGGCCGATGCTGACCGGTTGACCTTTCCTTCCGAGCACGCACCGCTTCTGGCACTGCTCTTCCTGAGGGCAGACGCGGCCGCAGATCGCGGGCAGCGTATTCTTGGACTTGATCCTAGTGATGCCTTCGGCGTACTGGCCGTTGCGAATGCACTCGATGAACTCCGGGATCGGTACTTCGACCGGACACCCCTTGATGCACTTGGGGTCCTTGCACTGCAAGCACCGACCGGCCTCTTCCTTCGCCATCTCCTCGGTGTAGCCGAGCGCGACCTCTTGGAAGTTCTTCACCCGCTCTCTCGGCTCCTGCTTCGGCATCTCTACGGCCTCGACGGAAAGGGAGCGGGACGTCGGTTGCTCTGCTTTCTTATCTGTCATGCTGGCAGCCTCCCGATTCCCACAGCATCGAACTCAAACGCTCTTCAGGAAGCATGGTCCGTTGCCTCTTGATCAGTTCTTCGAAATCGGTCTGATGCCCGTCGAACTCCGGCCCGTCCACGCAACCGAAGAGCCTCTTTCCGCCGACCGTGACGCGGCAGGCGCCGCACATGCCCATGCCGTCGATCATGATGGGCGTGAGCGTCACCATGGTCTTGAGCCCGTATTCTCTGGTGATCTCGCAGACCCGCTTCATCATGACCACGGGACCCATCACGACGCAGCGGTCGAACTTCTCCCGCTGCAGCAGGCCGTCCAGGAATTCGATACCCTGCGCGCCGATTGTGCCGTCGTCCGAGGCCACGTGCAGGTCGTGGCTGATGGTAAGTGCTTCCGCCTTCATTATGAGGGATCCCTCGCTGCGCCCGCCCAACACGATGGTCACGTGATTCCCGGCGGCCTTCATCGCCTTGGCCTGGAGCAGCACCGGCGCTATCATGATGCCACCGCCGATGCACAGCACGCGGCCGAAGTTCTTGATCTCGGATGCCTGGCCGAGCGGTCCGGCCACATCCATGAGGGAGTCGCCCTCCTCAAAGGTGCCCAGTTCCTTGGTGGTCTTGCCGACCTCGTGGAAGGCGAAGGACACCGTGCCCCTCTCTGCGTCGTAGTCGCAAATGGTCAACGGAACGCGCTCCCCGCCCTTCCTCGGCACGACCATGAGGAATTGTCCCGGTTCGGCCTTGGCTGCGATCTCTGGCGCCTCTATCTGCAGGAGGGTCATCTTATGGGCCAGCTCCTTCTTGGAGAGTATCCTATAGGTCATCTCGAGCCTCCCTTTGCGCAGAAGCGGCGGTGAACGGGATCGTAGCTATCTTGGTATGGAATTCCTCGAAAACGTCGACGAACTCGCCTTTGCAGCGGGGCGAATGCTCGTGCAGATGGAAACGCTCCAGCAGACCCTCCTTTCTAAGGTAGTCCTGCAGTACGCCGACCTGCCTTTCCGAGGAGTCTCGTCCCTTGGGCAGTTTGCAGTCCTTCTCCGCGCAGACGACCGCCATGACCCCGTCGAATCCGCATCTAAAGGCGTTGGCCACATGCAGCGGGTCCATGCCCTTGAAGCAGGGCACTTCCATGATCACAGCGTTCTTGCCCTTCAACATCTCTTCGGGGTAGTCCAAAGCAGAGTACTCGGACCATTGGCAGCTGAGGACGAGGATGGCAGGCGCGTCGCGTTTGGCCTTCATCGCCTTCAACGCATTGCCGTAGGATCTCAACACGGTGTCGAACTCGTAGCCCTGCACCTGGATCGCCTGGTGTGGGCAGACCAATTGGCAGGCGCCGCAGGCCACGCAGTTCTCCGCTATCACGGTGGGCGAGGAGAACGGTCCGACCTGGATGGCGTCATACGGGCAGATGAAGGAGCACTTACCGCAGCCGACGCATTCCTTGCTGATCCACACGGCCTTGCGGGAATATTTGACGACGGTCAGCGCATTCTCCGGGTAGCCCAATTGCTGCAGCACCGCGTTGCCGAGCATGAGGCGCCTGGTCTCGATGCCGGCGCCCTCCTTCATGCGGCAGAACTTGTCCTGGCATTGGATGGAGACGATGTTCTCCACGCCGGAGCGGAGGGCGTGGAAGATGAAATCAGTGGGAATGCGTCCGGCGCAGGGAACGCGGATGGGGATGTATCTGGATGTGCCCAGTTTGTTGGCAGAGAGGAGGTCCTTGACCTCGTTGTTGCTCGGCGAGTTGCCTCTGCACATCATCACCAACGTTTCCGTTCCTGCTTTCCTGACGGCCGAGCGCACCGTATCCAGCAGGTCATCGTAATCGTAGTAGGCCATCTCGATCGCGGTCACGGGACAGGCGCTGGAGCAAATGCCACACACTTGACATTTCTGCATGTCGATCTCGACGATGCCGCCGAACGGTTGGTGGTCGACCGCGTCAAAAGGGCAAAGGGAATAGCATACCCCGCAACGGCTGCAAAGATCCTGGTTGATCCGGACTGCGGCAATGCAGTTGTCTTTCATCCCTTGTCACTCCCAGTGGTCTTGGACAATTTCTTCGTATTAATAAATAGTGGCATAAATGAATCGTGCCGGAGCGTATTCCAGCAGGGCGCGATACTCCCTGCGTTGATAACTCTCATCTCCGACCATTCTGTAACGTGGCCGAAGCAGCTGTCCGCTCAAGGTAACTATTCGACTGTATATATGTTATTTTAATAAATATATGACGAGAAGACCCCTCCTACGCCAGTGGCCCATGGACGAGGAGGCTTGACTAGCACTTGCTCGTGCCCTCAGACCACTGGTTGGCGATGGCGAGGGTGGCCTTGGCATCCGGAGCATAGCCATCTGCCCCTATCTTGCTCCACAGGTTCACATCCTGGTTGAACGGGTAACCTCCGACCATGATCCTGATGCCACCGGGCCGGCCCATGTCGTTGATCCTGTCGATGATATCGACTATCACCCGCAACTGATAGATGATCGTGGCCGAGAGAAGGATGATTTCAGGCCTCTTGTCCTCCACGATCTTGACGATGTTCTCCGCCGGCGTGTTGGCCCCGAGGTATATCAGGTCCCATCCGTCCAGTTCGAACATGTCGGCCACCATCCTCGCTCCGAACTCGTGCAATTCGCCTTCGACACAGGCCACCACGGCTCTAGGATGTCGCGACCGTTCTCTTCGGTTCGCCCAAAGCTGAGGGTACAGATGGGACATGATCATCTGGGTCGCGGCGGTGCAATAGTGCTCCTGACCGATATCGATCTTTCCGATCTCCCACAGCCGGCCTACT
>CAZCNG010000053.1:4542-13135 GCA_964500045.1 uncultured Methanomassiliicoccaceae archaeon | reverse complement strand
ATGACAAAGGGATCGGATCACCGATCAAGAATCAAGTGGTTTGCGACACAGGCTCCATTGTCAAATAAATCAATGACTACGAAATCCAGTATTATTCGACGCAATACGGTATCGAAAGAATATCATTAATCTTGGCTACGTCCATCAATTTGAATACTGAGTTGCATGAGGTTCATCCCAATTCCTGATCATGATGTTGGATGAGAAGAACACCGGTGTTATGATGATAGGACCACGGTGCAATTCACCAATCGCATCCTAACACACAAGCCAGCATTCGATAGTGCGATCGGATGTTACGATGTTATGACACCTTTCTCATCCATATTGAAGCCCTATGAACGCCTAAACGCGAAATGAATTCAGTCTCCTGAAAGAGCTCGATTCAAAGAAAGAAATCAAAGGGTTTGCCAGCTGGCTCGAAATGCTTCGGATACCCGTCTATTAGATTATTTATATAATTGTCTGGCTAGGACGCGGGATGAATTCCCCGCTGTCCACTTCTTATCCATATCCAGGCTCCCATTTTCTGAACTTTAATAAAGGGGGGGCCCGTACATTTCGGCTCACCCGCCGCTGGTGTTAAGCATTGACTTCTGACAGGGGTTGCTCTCGATCCCGCGATCAATGAGTTTCGAGAAGCTCCCTCGGTCATGTCGGCATAGGACCGCCCCGTTGTTTCCGTGCTTTCGTGCCTTAGTTGGAGACTCCCAGCAGGAGGGAATTTCGGATCACTGTCGCACACCAAGTTCGTCAACATGATTCTGAAATCCTTGAGTCGGAAGTTCTCAGAGCGATGCCGGTCCGCATCATCTAGTTGCCATGTCAAAGAGAATCATTTCTAGTGCATCCACGATATACTCCCGATGTTCAAGAGGATCGCTCGTTTCTTCTATGCGGAGCTGGTGCCCAAAGCTCCACCTCGGATGGGCTCCATAGTGATCGCGCTCAAGATCATTCTCAGAGACCATTTTGTGAATGAATACAAAGAAGGGGCCATCCGAATAGTTGCAATGCAAGGTGAGAATCTGAGGATCCAGAGGTTGAATCACAGGGATATCGTTCACCTTGATTTTCTTGGTCATGAGCTGTTGTTCGTTGGGACCAACTTCTTCCTGGAAGGATTCACTCCAATATTGGGCTATGTGGGACATCATACTCCAAAAAAAGGAGACATCGTTGTAGACGGTGGAGCCTACGTGGGCTTCTTCACCGTGATCGCGGCGAAGCTGGTCGGGCCGACCGGCAGGGTGCTGGCATTTGAACCAGACCCGAGCAATTTCGAGGAGCTTTTGGAGAACATCAGGTTGAATGGCATTGACAATGTCATTCCGATCAAGGCGGGATTGCTAGATGGGGATTCCATCTCTCTCCTGAAAGCCAATGGTGATATGGGATCTACTCTGCAAGTAGATTCTGCCATCGAGGGAAGTATGATCGAGATTCAAGTCGTAAGCCTCGACAATGAGATCAAGCGCCGAGGAATTGACAAGGTCGATTTCATAAAATTAGATGTCGAGGGAAGCGAGTGTCGCTGCTTGATCGGCAGTTCTGAAATCCTGGAGAAGAACGACGTCAAGTTGGCGATTGCTAGCTATCACATCGTTGACGGGGATAGAAGTTGCGCGCGGGTTGAACAAATATTGAGGGATATGGGATATAGATCCTGGACGGAATATCCCTCCCACCTCACTACCTATGGGGAGCGCCATGCTGTCTCGCCCGTAGAGATGCGAACGGACTTACATTGAAGCGAACGGTTTCTCGAGGTCGATCCCGCGGTCTGAGATACGGCGCGTTCAATACTTCATCCCCTTTGAGATGCCGTACCCTCAGATTAGAGAGATCAGGGGCCGCGGATCAAGGACGATCGAAACCATTATTGCGGCGGCGACCACGCCTAGAGGATCGCGACGGTCCTTCCGCCCCTCTCTCCTGTTACCTGACTTTGACACATGACCAACCGGATTGAATCCGATCCTGATTTTCATAATAATCGCTGGCTTCAGCCAGCGAGACGATTATCCGATAATAATATGAGGTGTCCTTAGCCCTGTCTAGATTGTGACGTCAGGACAGCAGAAACTAGGGACAGGCGACTTACGCCAAACGTGAATGAATCGTTTCCCATCGGCACCAAGCTGATGGTCGATGATTGGTATCAGAAACTGGGGTTGGAAGCGGTCATCGGACCGTTCAAGTCCAAGGGCATCGCGGCCGATGCCCTCGTCCGCGGGATGCTCGCCTACAAGCTGGGCGAGAACATTAGCGTCCTGCAGGCCAGCGAATGGCTGAACCGACCGGAGATCCTCGAGAGCTACGAACTGGAGGCGTTCGATCCCAAGACGCTCTACCGCATGGTCGAGCTGGTCGGCAAGAATCGCAACAGGATCCTCTACGCGCTGCAGGATCGTGTCCTGCAGCTGCTTGGGCATCCCAAGACAGATGTTCTGCTGGACTGGACCTCACTGGTCTACTATGGCGATATGGCCAAGTTCGGCTATTCCCGCGACCACCAACCAGGGGAAAGGCAGATCACGCTGGGGGTGGCGCTGCTGGCGCCGCCCTACAACGTCCCCTTCGGCATGACCGTGGAAGCAGGTAACATCAACGACCAGGCGCATATGAGGGCTACCTACGGCCAGGTGCGCTCCTTCCTGCGGGAAGGGTCGCTGGTCGTCTTCGACCGAGGCGCCAACGACAAGAAGAACCTGGAGCGCATCGAACTGGACGGCAACGACTATCTCAGCGCCAAACGCCTGAATACATCCGATGAGAAGATACTGGCCGGCTTCTCCGAAGAGTCGTGGGAGTGCGTGGACGCCGGCGACGGCGTCTATGCGCTAAAGCACATATTCCCGTCCCGGGTTCACTACTACGTCCTCTCCAAGAAGCTGAAGAAGGACCACCTGAAGTCGTGCCGCCGCAAGGCGGAACGACTGCTGGCGGAGGCCAAGGCCAGCCTGGATAAGGGCAGGAAGCTGCCCAAACGCTTCCGCATCAACAATCCTTTGGTGGACTTCAAGTACGACTACCAGACCAAGTTGGTGGAGATGGAGGAGGCGGACGCCCTCCGCCCCCTCCTCGACCAGGTCATCGACGGCGATGAAGGTTGTTTCTGCATCACCTCCAGCCGCGATATGCTAGCGCTGGAAGCGCGGACGATCTACCGCAGCATGGACGCGGTCGAGAAGCTCTTCCATTCGTTGAAGAGCGAGATCGAAGTGAAACCAGTGCGCGTCTGGTCGGAGGACACCGTCTACGGCGTCCTCCTGCTCGGATTCATTGCACAATTGATGATCTGTTTGACGCGACATTTCGTCAAGCCAGCGCGGACCGTGTCAAGGAAATTCATCGTTGCTTCGCTGCAAAAGTTGACAGAAACGCAGGTTTTCGACGGGGACGGACGAAAGAAGCGATGCTATTCCAACTTCGAGCCGCTCAATTCGGCCATTTTGGCCGAATACCTTGCGGAAACGTAGAGAAACTGCCCAAAAAACGGGGCAATTTCACCCCGATCCGACGGCCGGATCAGGCCCTGTCAAATTATTAAAACAGTGAAAACGAGGGCAATCAACTGTCGAAGTCAGGCTGTTACTGCACGACCGAGAAGGATTCGAGGACAAAACAAGTCGATATCTTAGTGGGAGGCCGCCCTTGTTGCAGGGGCAGTTCTCCATCCGGCCCTCGATGCCATGCACCTACCTGCAGCCCAGAGTTTGCATTCCATCACGACTCTAGGGGGGAACGAGATCATCATGTATTCTAAAGTCGGTGATCTGGAGTATTTGTTCAGGATCTTCAATGGTGTATAGTGGCTTCTGGCCGTAGAATGAGGCCCAGATGCTGAAAGTGCTGGGGGGGCCGATTATATAGTCGCATTCCGCCAAGGAGTACATATCCTCTACAGGGTGTCCGGAGCCGTATGAAACATCCAGTCCTTCCCAGTTTGCAGAATCCGCATGGTCGTTGGAGCATATCAAAAAGCACACTCGCCTATTGGGCAGGAGATCGACCATGGCGCTCATCAATTTCCTATAGATCTTCATTTCAAAGTAATATCTACCATGGTTCCATTCGGCATAATCCCCCCGGCGGATGTGCACCCCCACGAGCATATCATGGCCATATCTCGCCCCATTCACTGTATTATTTATATTCTTCATTAATGATCTAACTGGCGTGAAGTAATTGCATATTTCGCTTCGGCTATGTCTTAGCTCTTCGTGATTCTCGAAGCGCCAACCCCCCAGCACGACAATGCTCTTGCCTCCAAGGAGTTCGTAGCACTGCTTGTCAGCAAGGTCGAAGGATGAATCCGGATTCAGCCACATGATCCTATGAAATACTGATTCTTCCTGCCCAAGATGCGCAAGGACTTCCGTGATCTTCACGAATATCTTCCAAACGACGGACCGGATCGTTCCCCTAGTCGCGTTCAATTTCTCACTGGAATGAACTTTGGGAGCCGAATAAGTGGGTTTGTATCTAATGAAGATGTTCTTTGCGGTCCCTTCGAAGAAGGACGCGTATTCATCAAATGCTGGATTGAAAACAATGTACTTGTGATCTTTGGCATTGGCAATAAAATGAGCATATAGGAAAAGTCGATTTCCGAGCTGACCATATTTTCTACCAATTACAATCATGCTGAACGCAGTAAGGAGCCTATGTGGCAAATATGTTTTCAAGCTGCAGCCCGAAGGAATTTCGTCAAGAATACACTTGAAATCCCGCTGGAAGACCTCCGTTTACCGTCGAAAACTCAGCAGTTCCCTGACATTTTCCCACCGCTTTCCCTGGACTACCGCGCATTTTCCTGAGGTCGCTGCCGACGACAGAAAAGCGCGGCTCCACCTTGAACCGACCATTCAAACTTAGGGTTCTCTCTCGGTTAGATTGGGTGAACTACGGACCATCAATGATGATGGCGATCAACATATCGCCTTGAATCGACTCTTGTGCTGGAGAGCGAGATGTGCTGATCGATCTCCTATGGAGCCTAGACCCATGGCATCTGGATATCCTCAACAAAGCTCTTCTCGCAGTCGTCTAGCGCTAAGATGGCACCGCATGATAGCCGACAACGGACAAAGCACGTTTGAAACAGGCGATCGTCTACCCACTCGGTTTGCGAGAAGACCCCCGTGTGTCAATTCTACCCCGCCACATTCCTTCGGCGAAGAATGAAATACTAACCATGTCAGATGGCGGGCAGATGTTCTATACAAAGAAGAGAATTGCTATCATTATCATCGTGATCATTTTCCTGAGGTCGCTGCCGACGACAGAAAAGCGCGGCTCCACCTTGAACCGACCATTCAAACTTAGGGTTCTCTCTCGGTTAGATTGGGTGAACTACGGACCATCAATGATGATGGCGATCAACATATCGCCTTGAATCGACTCTTGTGCTGGAGAGCGAGATGTGCTGATCGATCTCCTATGGAGCCTAGACCCATGGCATCTGGATATCCTCAACAAAGCTCTTCTCGCAGTCGTCTAGCGCTAAGATGGCACCGCATGATAGCCGACAACGGACAAAGCACGTTTGAAACAGGCGATCGTCTACCCACTCGGTTTGCGAGAAGACCCCCGTGTGTCAATTCTACCCCGCCACATTCCTTCGGCGAAGAATGAAATACTAACCATGTCAGATGGCGGGCAGATGTTCTATACAAAGAAGAGAATTGCTATCATTATCATCGTGATCATCGTCGTCACGGCAGCGATAGCTAAGCAGTACAAGATCATCTAGAACATCACCTGCATTTCCATTTGGTCAGGATCTCTTACTACGGAAAGTGCCCCTCAACCCATGGGAAGGATGCGGGCGATCCATAGCGGTTCGTCCCTCTCCAAAAGACGCGTCATCCACCATTGGGCCGCGTGGGAGAATGAGAATTGGAAAAGCTACGCCTGGAGAGCGGGCACGATCCTTCCGCCGCATCCTTGTCCAAGGAATCTTCAGGATCTCACTGTCTTCGCAAATTCATAGCGGGCTGCTTCATGCTCTCAGCCCTTGGCCTTTCTTTGTGACGCTCCCGGTTCTTCTTCTCCTTCGCGTTCTTAAACTTCACCACCGGCGCTTCCATCATGACCAGGTCGAAGTCGGGCATGCTATCGTAAAAAGCATGTCCGGAACAAGTATTCATAGGAAGCGGTGGCTTGGACACCGACATCTCTTTTTTCCGTGAGACCGGTGCGCTCATTGAGGATCAGAATGAAACAGAGCGGCGATCAGAGGATGGAAGCACCAATGGGCTTCCTGCCCACGAGCGAAATGCGGCGGATCATGGATGCCAAGAAAGAACGGGTCTTGGTCGCCCACGCCTACGACTGCACGGGAGAGGAGGTGGGTTCCGTGGAAGAGGCGCATACTGTGGTGGTGAAGATCCTCGACGGAGACCAGGTCGTTTATGAAGAGCAGATGGATGGTTCGCCCTGTAGTATGCCCGCGAAGAAACAGAGGTAGAGAGAGGACGAAAGTGTTTCCTCAACTTGCCTTATTGAAGAGAACCATTTTGAATGGCGAAAGCGTTGAGGAAATCTCAGGACGCGTATCTCGCTAATCAGACTCAATTCTTTCATTTGTTAGTGTACCGTGAGACTAGAGTGGGTGCTTCAGTGAGAAAGAAGACTGGAATCAGGACCATCATCTTTGCGCTGCTATTGATACTGGGTGGATTCTCAGTCATTGCCACGGGCACAGCGTCCGGAGATCAGTTTGGTGACTATACATATACCTTGAACGGCGGACAGGCCACCATCATCGACTATACCGGCACCGGCGGTGCGATCAGCATTCCTTCATTTTTTGGCACACCTCCCATCGTCTATCCGGTAGTGGCGATCGGGGACAACGCCTTCAGCAGCACGACCGGTAATCTGGTCACCTCCGTGGTCATTCCCAGCAGCGTCACTTCGATCGGCAACTACGCGTTCTTCGGCTGCACGTTGTTGACAACATTCACCATACCCAGCAGCGTCACCTCGGTGGGGACGGGCGCTTTCAATCTGTGCTCCTCCTTGGATCAGATCATCGTGGCAGTGAACAATCCATCCTACACCAGCCTCGATGGCATCCTGTACGACAAGGCCGTCACCACCGCCATCCAATGCCCCATGGCAAAGACTGGTGCAGTTGTGCTTCCCACGACGGTGACCTCCATCCTAGGCCAATCATTCTATGACTGCACCGGGATAACTTCCATCACCATTCCCAGCAGCGTAACGAGCATCGGGGATTGGGCATTCTATGGGTGCAGCGCACTGACCTCCTTGAACATCCCTAACTGCGTGATCGGGAAGGGTGCGTTCGAAAGCTGCGCCGCGGTGACATCGGTCACCATGGCGAGCGGTGTCACTACCATCGGAGATTACGCCTTCGGCTCCTGTCCCTCCTTGACATCGATCACATTCCTAGGATTGGTGGCTCCGACCACTGTGGCCACGACTTGGACCTTCAGTGCACCCTCGACGCTCAGGGGACATGCCTACTTGGCCTCTAATTTCCCCGCTCCCGGGAGTGTTTGGAACGGATTGACCATGGGTGCAGTTATACCGGTAGTGCCGGGCGCTCCTACGTATCTCGTTGCCACCCCGGGTAACAACCAGGTCGTTTTGAACTGGACAGCGCCGGCCAGCGATGGCGGTGCGCCGGTCACCAGCTATAATGTGTATCGGTCCGACACCTCATTTGGGAATTACCAGATGATCAACTCGCCCACCACCCTGAACTACATGGACACGAACCTGGTCAATGGGCAGACATATTGGTATAAGGTCAGCGCCGTGAACGCTGTGGGAGAGGGCGCTCAGACTTCGCCCATATCGGGGACTCCTTCATCGAGCGCGACGATTCCCGGCATTCCGCAGAACCTAGTCGCGACCGGCGGCAATGCACAGGTGATTGTGGCCTGGGCCGCCCCGACCAGCGATGGAGGTTCACCCATCACCGGCTACAGACTGTACAGGTCCACGGCCTCCGGCGGGACCTATGCATTGATCGCCTCGCCCTCAGGGTTGACCTACACGAACATCGGATTGACTAATGGTGAGACATATTGGTACAAGGTCAGCGCGGTGAACGCCGTGGGTGAGGGACTCCAGACAGCGCCCATGTTTTCCACACCCGCAACCACGCCAGGGATTCCGCAGAACCTACAGGGCACACCAGGCAACGCCCAAGTATCTCTATCCTGGTCCGCACCCATCGATAATGGTGGTTCGCCGGTCACCAGCTACAAGGTGTATCGTTCCAACACCATCAATGGGAACTATATTCCGATCAACTCGCCCACCACCTTGAACTACACGGACACGAACCTGATCAATGGGCAGACCTACTGGTATAAGGTCAGTGCCGTCAACTCCATGGGAGAGGGGGACCAGTGCCTGGCAGCAAGCGCAACCCCGACCTCAGACTATGATTACATTCTGATCAAGAACGGCTCGGAGGTCGAGATCACGGGATATCACGGTCCCGGCGGCAGCATCTCGATACCGGAGACCATGGAGGGGAAACCGGTCACCACCATCTGGTCCATGGCGTTCTTGAATTGTACCAGCTTGACCGCGGTGACCATTCCCA
>CAZCNG010000053.1:0-4442 GCA_964500045.1 uncultured Methanomassiliicoccaceae archaeon | reverse complement strand
ACAGCGTCACCTTCCTTGGGAACTCGGCCTTCGAGGGCTGCACCGCCTTGACCTCTCTGACCATCGGCAATGCGGTCACGTCGATCGGCTTCAAGGCGTTCTTCAATTGTGGCTCCTTGACCTCTGTGACCATTCCTAACAGCGTCACCTTCCTTGGGAACTCGGCCTTCGAGGGCTGCACCGCCTTGACCTCGGTCATCATCGGAAATGGGGTCACCTCCCTGGGAAATCGATCGTTCTCCTCCTGCACCTCGATGACCACCGTGAGCATCGGCAGCGGCGTCACCAGCATCGGGTCCGAGGCGTTCTTCTCCTGCACCGCCTTGACCTCGGTGATCATACCGAGCGGTGTCACGACCATCGGGAGCATGGCGTTCATGGAGTGCTCCTCCTGGACCTCGGTGATCATACCGAGCGGTGTCACGACCATCGGCGCCGGGGCGTTCGCCGGTTGCACCGCGCTGCTCGCCATCGATGTGGATGCATCCAACTTGGAATATGCCAGCGTTGCTGGCGTGCTCTACAACAAGACCAAGACCGCTTTGCTCCAGTGCCCCAGCGGCATGGTGGGCGCGTTCACGGTACCGAGCGGCGTCACTTCCATCGCCATCGGGGCCTTCTACAACTGCACCTCGCTGACCTCCGTGAGCATAGCCAACAGCGTTGCGTTCATCGAGGTCGGGGCCTTCTTCAACTGCACCTCCTTGACCTCGGTCACGATGGGAAGTGGCATGACCTCCATTGCGGACCGGTCGTTCGATGGCTGCGCCCTGCTGACCTCGATAACCTTCCTGGGACTGAATGCTCCGAACGCCGTCACTCCCAGTTGGATCGTTGGCACGAACGTGGGAATAAGAGGCCACGCCTACAGCGCCTCGAACTTCCCTGCGCCCGGGAGCGTCTGGAATGGATTGACCATGGGGGCGGTCATCGACCCTCCGGCGGAGGACTTCTCCTATTCGGTGAGCGGAAACCTAGCCACCATCACCGGGTATATTGGCACGGGCGGAGCGATCACCATACCATCGACCTTGGGCGGATATCCGGTAATTGCCATCGGAGAATTTGCCTTCGACAGCGTCAAAGGACATTTGCTCGCGTCGGTGATCATTCCCTACGGCGTCACATCCATCGGAACCCAGGCCTTCCTCTCCTGCTCCTCATTGACCAATGTCACCATTCCCGAAGGCGTCACCTACATCGGAAGTCTGGCGTTCGGCCACTGCACCTCTCTGACCTCCGTCACGATTCCGGACAGCGTCACCTTCCTGGGAGAGTGGGCCTTCACCTCCTGCACTGCCCTGAACTCCATCACCATTGGCCATAGCGTTGCCGCCATCGGGAACTACACCTTCTACTGGTGCACCTCCCTGCCCTCCGTGACGATACCGGACAGCGTCACCTCCATCGGTGAAGCGGCGTTCCAGTACTGCCCCTCACTTCGTTCCGTGAGCATGGGCAGCGGCGTCACCTCCATCGGGAAGAGCGCATTCGTGCAATGCAGCTACCTGATTTCCATGACCATCGGCAGCGGCGTCACCTTCATCGGCGATAACGCGTTCCAGTACAGCAATTTCATGACCTCCGTCACCATGGGCAGCAACGTCACCTCCATCGGCAATAATACGTTCCAATACTGCACCGGTCTGACCTCAATAACATTTCTAGGGCTCGTGGCACCGACCTACGTTGGTACGAATTGGATCGCAAACACTGGAGCGGGATTGAAAGGCCACGCCTATATCGCCTCGAACTTCCCCACCTACGGGGATGTATGGAATGGATTGACCATGGGAACGGCCATTTCCATCGTGGTTCCTGGTATCCCCAGCAACTTCTCGGCCAGCCCCGGCAACGCGCAGGTGACGTTGACATGGACCGCCCCCGTCAATGAGGGGGGTTCGCCGGTCACCAGCTACGGACTGTACCGCTCCACCTCCTCCAGTGGGAACTATGCGCGGATAGCCTCGCCCACCGCGCTCACCTACACGGATGCGGGCTTGACCAACGGTCAGAACTATTGGTACCAGGTCAGCGCGGTGAATGCCGCGGGAGAAGGGGCGAATGCTTCTGCCCTTTCAACGACACCTTTCACCTTGCCATCGGCACCGGCGGGACTGGTGGCCACCGGAGGGAATGTCCAGATAGCACTGCGCTGGACCGCCCCCAGCAACGGCGGCAGCGCCATCGACTACTATGTGATCTATCAGAACGGCAGTGCCCTCAACCTCCATCCGACCGGATTGACCGTGACGATAACCGGTCTGAACAACGGAGTGAACTACTCCTTCGCCGTGGCGGCGCACAACGCCGCGGGGCTGGGAAGCCAGAGCGCGGCGATCTCTTCGAGTCCTTCGCCGAACGAGAACAAGGAAGGGGAGGTGCTGCTACCAGCCGCGGCAGTGGTCATGGGGACAGGGCTCGCGGTCATCGGGGTCGCCCTGGCGGGAATCGGCGGCTCGGCCTCCGGTTCGGCCATCGGCAATTTAGCCACCTGGCTGAAGAATCTGTTCTCCCCGGTGGACAAGATCTTCGACTTCTCCTTCGGCTATGTCAAGGGGCGCTTCACTTCCTATATCTTCAAGTTGCTGAACAAGGTCGAACCGGAGAAGGGGGTGGCGGTGAAACGGGAGGCGTTCATGGCGGGATTCTCCATGCGCGAGTTCGTCGTCATCATCTTCACCTCCGTGGTCCTCGGGCTCACCTACCTGATCGCGAACAAGATGGAACTGCTGGATCCGAGCAATCTGCTCATCTACATCGTCGTCGCCGGTTTCGCCATCATCGTGCACGATCTCACGCACCGCTACATGGCCTGGAGGTACCACGCCGTCACCGAATACCAGTTCTGGTGGCTAGGAACGGCCATCATGTTCTTGACCGCGGGATTGTTCTCCGTGGTCTATGCCATGCCCGCCCGGCTGCGGATAGACAGCTCCACCAAGCTCACTCCCCGCCAGGAGGCCTTCGTCTATGGTTCAGGACCTTTGGTCAGTTTCGTGGTGTTCCTGGCCTTCGCCCTGCTCTTGCCCTTGGGTGGGCTTGCCCTGACCATCGGACTGCTGGCCTGCTCGATGAACCTGCTGACGGCGGTCTACAGCATGATGCCGTTCAAACCCATGGACGGCAAGATAGTCATGAAATGGAACTTCTGGGCCTGGGCGCTCACCTTCCCGCCGCTGTTGGCACTCTATTTCGCCCTCACGATCTATGTGTTCTGAGCGGCACCATAGGCAGTGCCTCAGGCGGCGGTACCGAGGGAACAGCGGCGGCCATGGCAATCGATGAATATCCCTAGGGAGATATCGGCCTGCATGAGTGCTTCCGTGGGCAGCGCGCAGGACCCAGCCTCCAAACCCGCATCCGTACCTGGGGCATGTCCGAAATGTGGACACGTCTGGTCCCCCAAGGCGGAGGATGCAACGGCCTGTTCCCAGTGCGGGCACCGCCTGGAACCGCCGCGCAAGAAGAAGGGGCTGCTGAACGCTCTACGCCAATTCAATGAGGACGCGAACGACGGTTTCGTCTGAACGCGCCATGGCCGATCGAAATACGAGTACGACGCCAGCAGCGGCCGGAGGCCAATCCATAAATCTTGGCAGGCCATCGCTGCCCTGTATGCTCCTCAAGGCCTCGGGGATCACCAAGGCATTCGGACCGAAACAGGTGCTCAAAGGCGTCGATCTACAGATCGACGAAGGTGACCGCATCGGACTGGTCGGACCGAACGGTACCGGTAAGACCACGCTGCTGGCGATCCTCAACGGTCAGCTGAAGCCAGACACCGGGGACATGGAGCGCAGGACGAAGAAGGTGGCATACCTTCCGCAGCTGCATTCTCTAGAAGAGGACACGGCGATGAACGTGGTCCTCAGCTGCGATCGGCGCCGCGCCGACATCCAGGAGAAGCTGCTCGCCATCGAGGAGAGGATGGGCTGCCCCGAACCCGACGACGACATGAACGTGCTGGCACAAGAATACGCCGACCTGGAGCAGTCGACGCATGAATTGGGCGGTGAGGAACAGGCGGACAAGGCCATGGAGCTCCTCCTTTCCGTTGGGCTCGACGATGCCTGCATGCGCAAAAAGGTCACCCAATTGAGCGGCGGTGAACGCTCCAAGGTCATGATCGCGCGCCTGCTGATGACCGCCGAGGAAGCGGACGTGCTCATCATGGACGAGCCGACGAACCACTTGGACATGCAGACGGTGGAGTGGTTGGAGAACTACCTACTGAAGTACCCGGGGGCGGTGCTCGTCGTCTCGCACGACCGCTACTTCCTGGACCGCGTGGTCAAGAAGGTGGCCGAGATCGAGTGGGGCAAGCTGATCCAGTACAAGGGCAACTACTCGATGTTCGTGGAGAAGAAGAGGCTTGACCATGAGCGGCAGCGCATCGAAGCGGAGAAGAACCGGCGCGAACGGGACCGCCAGGAGAAGGT
>CAZCNG010000052.1:0-13456 GCA_964500045.1 uncultured Methanomassiliicoccaceae archaeon | reverse complement strand
CCAGCAGCGGCTCCAGGCTGCGGCTGACCTTCTCCCCCACGATGGTGTAGGAGGCAATGATGGTGGGGATCACGGTCGGCATGAGCGCGAAGAAGATGAGCAGGATGTTGATCAGGAATCCATAGAGCTGCTGGGCCGTGCCCTGTTGCCCCACCACCACGGAATTCGTGAGGATCACGGTCCCGTCCACGGTCGTGTTGTACACGTTGCATACGTTGATGGCGCTGTAGCTGATGGAATAGCGATCGAAGGAGCAATTGGTGAGCACGGAATTGCGCACCTGGCAATTGATGAGCTCGCAGCCGTAGAAGCTGCCTCCGATGATGGTGACGTTGACCAAACGCAGATCCTGCCCGGCGGTGTTCTCCAAGGTGGTATTGTTGAGTTCCTGGAAGATATTGAAGTGCAGGTCGAGGGGCTGCTGCGAGCTGTGACCGACCATGGACACCGGCAGCAGATAGATCATCGGCATGATGATGGCCATGACGATGGGCATGACCACCAGCGAGTAGATGATGTACTTGTTGCGGCGGTACTCGGAGAATTCCTTGCGGGCGATGACCCACGCCTTGTCCCACCTCATGCTTTGCCCCCGATGACCTTCATGTAAAGGTCCTCGAGGTTGCGCTTCACCTCATGGGCGTAGGCGACCCTTGCCCCGGCGCTCACCAGGACCTGGGTCACCTCAGGATTGATGTTGATCGGTTCAGCGCTGACGACCAGAAGGGATCCTCCCTCCATGCGCGCGTCCAGGACGCCAGGGATAGCACGGACGAGGGGCAGCGCCGTTTCCAAGCCGCTCCCTTCGAAGGAGGTCGCTTCACCAAAATAGGAACGCATCAGCTGCTGCGGGGCACCCACCGCCAATAAACGAGTGCGCATGATGCCGATGCGGTCGCACAGCCTCTCCGCGTCATCGAGGTTGTGGGTGTTGATGAAGATGGTCCGCCCTTCCGTCTTCAATTCCATGAGGTAGGCGCGGACCGTGTGCGCCGCCGCCGGGTCCAGCCCGGAGGTCGGCTCGTCCAGGAATAGGTAGCTGGGATCGTGGATGAGGGCACGCGCGATGGCGATCTTCTGCTTCATGCCCTTGGAGAAGCCGGAGACCGCCTCCGTCCTTCTCTCCCAGATGTCCAGGCGTCGCAGCAGCTCCTCGATGCGCTCGGCGCGGCGCTGGGCCGGCATGGAATGCAGCTTGCCGAAGAAGTCAAGGTTGGCTTCCGCGCTCAACGACTCGTAGAGGCCGGGCGCCTCCGGCAGGAGGCCGATGATCTCCAGCGCCTTGATCCTCCCCTCTCGGGTGCCGACATCGTGGCCGGCGATGCTCGCCTGACCGGACGTGCAGGAGATGAGGCCGCACAGCATGCGGATGGTGGTCGTCTTGCCGGCGCCGTTCGGCCCCAGGAATCCGAAGACCTCCCCTTCGGGGATGGAGAGGCTCAGGTCCTCGACCGCCATGATGGCACCGAAACGCCTGCTCAGGCCGACCGCTTCTATCAGTTCACTTTCCCCCTTCGCCGGGTCGCGCACGCAGCATCTCCCGCAGGGAGAGGAGGAACTCGTCCTCCGGTGCGGCCGAGGACGTGGCCCTCACCTTGTCCTGGTTGAGATTGATCTCCCAGCCGGCGGCAGCCACGCGCTGCGATTCCTGGGGATTGCGGCCTGCCAGTTCCGGATTCAGCGCGGTGATGTCCCCGCGCGCCCAAATAACGTCATCCTGGATGCGCACGCCTTCTGCAAGGAAGATCGCTCCCAGGGAAATAATGTCCCTTGCCTCACATCCTTTGCCCATGGAGAGCGAACCCCTCGCCATCACATTGCCGCTGATGACGCAGCCGGTAGCTAGACTGACCTCTCCGGAACAGATGATGTTGCCGTCGATCTGGCATCCCTGCCCCATGCGAAGGTCCGACGCATACACGTTAGCGGCCCGTCCAGAACCAACGCGCACGCCCTCGGCACATTCCAGGATGCCCCGGGTCATGATGTCGCCGTGGATGAGTGCGCCTGAAGCAATGTTGAGGCTCCTCTCCCCGAAGACGCGGCCCTTGACCTCGGCGCCCGAGCCGATCTCCACAGTGACGCCCCAGATGTCTCCTTCCACGTAGGCACCTGCGCCGATCTTGACCGCCCGGTCGAGATCGTGCTTGCTGAAGGGCATGATGGGGACCAGGTAGGCGGCCCCGGGTGCGACCATGACCGTGTCCTTGCGGAACTCGACCAGCGACTTGCGCTCAGCCATTCTTGCTCAGCCTCCTTGCAGCCTGATCGACGAGGAAAGCGTCCATGCCCTTGAGCTGCCTCTTGGCCGCCAACGCCTTGCGGGCCTGCTTGCTGCCGGCCAGAAGGGAACGGTCCACCGCCGCGGGCGGGCCGCTGCGCAATGCGGCCATCATCTCTTCGGTGGGGGGGATCAGCTCGGCCACGCGCGGCGTGAGCACCGCCCCGGAATCCATCTCCGATGGCGAGTAGATATGCCACCGGCCCTCGTAGACAAAGATCATGTAGGGTACCAGGAAGCGCCCGGAGCGCTGCGCCGCGACCATGCGGGTCCCGATCGCCTGCTCGTATTCGCCGCAGGCGAGAACGGTGTCGTCGAGCAGGCCATTGAGTCGGAGCCTTTCCCTCTCGAAGATCGCTGCCCTCTCACCCAGGGGACGCAGATGGCGGCGCATCTCCTGCACGAGGAGGTCGCTCGATTCCATGACGCTGCGCAGCATGGCGTCCCTTGAGGCCATTACTCGTTCCAGCGAGGCGCGCACGCGGCGCACATCGTCCTTGCGCGAGACGTCGGAGCGGGCCACCCACGCCTTCGTCTCGTCCATGAGGCGGCGTATGGTGAGAAGCACTTCGGAAACTATCCTCTCCATATCGTCGGCGAGCACGCCCAGTTCCGCCTTGACGCGGGCCAGGGAGGCATCCATGGCAAAGATCTGCTTCTCCACTTCCGCTTCCAGGAGGGTCAGCGCGTCCCTGATGGCCGCCTCCATCTGGTCCAATCCCTCCATCGACCAGGCGCGGAAGCCAGGGTCCGAACTCGCCTCGCCGCCCAGAAGATAGGGGGCGGCCTTGCCCTGCTCGAGGAAGATGCCGAAACCTCGTTCAGCAGCGTAGCGTCTCATCATATCTCCGCGGATGTCCTGCGCGAGGTCTATGCTCTGACCGCGGTACGGTGATGCCCTCGGAGCGATCTCCACCTTCAGCACTCCGTCGCGCGCCAGGGAGATGTCGCCCTCCAGCGCTTCGATCACTTCCAGGGAGGCATCCCGTAGACGGTTGCGCTTCTGTATCAGAAGCCGCTCCTGCAGCACCCGGCCTTTGAGCGAATCGAGGGAAGATGTGATGGACGCTATGCTGGTGCGCATGCGCTCCATGGCCATCTCGCTCTCGCGGCCCGAGACGACGGCGATCATGCCCAGGTCCTGTTCGATGTCCCCGGCCATGTCGGATATGACGTCCACAAAGAAGCTGGGCAGCGTGGATACCTCTGCGGCGAAGGCCGCCTGCATCCCTGCCACCTTGTCCCCTTCCGCCTCGTAGATGGAGCGGAGCGTCAACTGATAGGCGTCGATCTGACCGTTGAGCCGGACCTTGGCCTTGGCCATGTACTCTCTGGAGGAACGGCAGCGCTGCAGGCGCGTGCCCGCCTGGGCCGCACGTTGCTGGTATGCTATCAGGTCCTCACCGAAAAGGACGTTGCTGCGGACATCCTTGCCCTCCACCGCC
Source organism: uncultured Methanomassiliicoccaceae archaeon (assembly GCA_964500045.1). Lineage (GTDB taxonomy): Archaea > Thermoplasmatota > Thermoplasmata > Methanomassiliicoccales > UBA472 > CAZCNG01. The sequence continues at coordinate 9,730 of CAZCNG010000052.1, read as the reverse complement.
AGAGCCATGATGCGATCCAGTATGACAGGAGGAACGATGCTCTCTTCGTGGCGGGCGGTCTCCATGGAAGCGCCCATCTGCGTCAATGAGCGCACGGCTGCCACCTCATCCTCGAAGACACCGATGGCCGGCGGCAGGCCGTCCATCTGGGAAGTGAGCACTCCCTCGGAGATGCTCCCGGAACGGGTCTGGAACTTCCAACGTACCGCGGTACCGTCGAAGCCCAGGCAGCGGCCTTCGCTGCCGACGGTGCAAACGAACAGCGGCCAGTTGACCTTGGACATTCCCGTCAAGCCCTTGGGTCGACGCAGCAATGCCATGACCAGGAGAATGGCCCCCAGCGCGATGGGGATCATGCCCAGGAACGAAAAGGGTTGCGGCATCAATAGGAGGTCTACGACCCCCAGAATGAGGAGCACCACTCCACCCAGGATCATACTCTTGGATGCCCGGAGGAAGTCACTCTCACGATTTACCAATAGGTCGTAGAGGAGACCATAGGTTTCCGCTTCTGGAACCGCCTGACCTTCAACACTCAGTAGACTCGGCACTTCGTACTCCACTTCAGCACCTACCCGTCTCGGAGGGCTGTCTCCTGGGCCCACCGTTCTGGTGATGGGAATGCGCTCCTAAATAATGTCGCCGATGTGGTTGGTGAATATGATAATGAGGCGATCTGATGAGTGGATGCTACGAGCGAAGGTCGAATGGACCTTATCATCTCCTCCAAACGGGGAGCGGACCAGCCCGATCCAAGAACTTGGCTTGCGGTGAAACCAATGGGTCGGACTGGTAGAGATAGTCCTTCGAGCATGTCAGCATACCATTAAACCTTCGAAAGAACTGGCTATGCCGTCGCCTCGGAATCTGCCTGGCGTCGAAGGGAAGGATTCACATGAAGCAGGGTTCGGGTCGTTTCGGTTCCATAGCGTTTGTGATATTGTTGTTGATGGGGGCGTTCACCGTCGTCGCTCCCAGTGAGGTGGCCGCAGCCCATTCCGGCGACTACTTCTATTCAATCGACGAAGGTAACGCCACGATCATTGGGTACAACGGCACTGGCGGGGTGATCACCATACCATCCACCCTGGACGGACATCCGACGGTGGCCATAGGGGCGCAGGCGTTCGAGCAGAAGACATCGATCACTTCGGTGACGATCCCAGAAGGCGTGGTCAGCATCGGAGTCAGCGCGTTCTCCGAATGCACCGCGCTGGCCGTGGTGACCATGCCGGAGAGCATGCAGAGCATCGGCGATTGGGCGTTCTATGAATGCAACGCCCTGAACTCGGTGTCAATTCCCGGCAACACGAGGAACATAGGGGCAGTGGCGTTCGGCTTCTGCGCCGCCCTCACCGCGATCGAGGTTGACGCGAGCAATCAGAACTACAGCAGCGAGAACGGCGTGCTGTACGACAAGGCGAGGTCGACCCTGATCCAGTTTCCTGGGGCGAAAACAGGCTCGTTCACCATCCCGGACAGCGTGACCAGCATAGGGACCTATGCGTTCTGCAGATCGGTGCTGGCATCGGTCACCATGGGCGTCGAGGTGAGCAACATCGGGGACTACGGATTCTTCAAATACACCAATCTGACCTCGGTGGATCTGTCCAACATCACCAGCCTAGGGTATGGGACCTTCGGCTACTGCACAGGCCTGACATCGGCCAACATTGGCAGCAAGGTCACAAATATCGGTAACTACGCCTTTGCTGAATGCGTTAACCTCACCACCATCGAGGTGGATGAGGCCAATCCGAACTATTGCAGCGTGGCAGGCGTGCTCTACAACAAGAATGGTACGACCCTCATCACATGTCCCGGTGGAAAGGTGGGCGCGTTCTCCATACCTGATGGCGTCATGAGCATTGGGACCGGTGCATTCTACGGAGATGCTACCATCGACTCGATCACCATACCGGGAAGCGTCACTTCCCTAGGAGATTACGCCTTCGCGTGGTGCGCGGCGCTGACCTCGGTGAGCATCCCGGACAGCGTGACGGCCATAGGGGAGAGCGCGTTCGTTGACTGCACCGCATTGACCACGGCGAACGTTCCCAATAGCGTCACCAGCATCGGCGGTTCTGCCTTCGCCTATTGCCCCGCGCTCACTGCGATCGATGTGGACCCCTTCAACGCAAATTACTGCAGCGTCGAGGGCGTGCTCTACAACAAGACGATGACCGCGCTCCTGCAATGTCCAGGCGCCAAAGCAGGTCCGTTCGACCTGCCTGAAGGCGTCCTGATCATAGCGAACTATGCGTTGGCCGGATGCTCTGCCCTGACCTCCACGACCATCGGCGGCAATGTCACCAGCATCGGGAACTGTGCGTTCGACCAATGCTCCAACCTGACCTCCATCTCCTTCAGGGGAGCGGAAGCACCTATCCGCATAGGATCTGATTGGATCAGAGATACGCCGACCGGGATCGTAGGCCACGCCTTCGTGGCATCTGATTTCCCCCCTCCCGGAAGCAGCTTCCATGGTCTGCTGATGGGCACCATCATACCATTTGTCCCGGGAATTCCGCTCCTCCTTTCCGCCGCCCCGGGCAATGCCGAGATCGCTCTCGCATGGACGGCCCCGGTCAGCGATGGGGGCAGCGCGATCGACCACTACATCATCTTCCGAGATGGGGTGGACATAGCGCACCCCACTATGAGGAACGCCACCATCACTGGCCTCATCAACGGACAGTCATACACATTCACCGTGGCAGCGCACAATGCGGTGGGCACCGGACCTCAGTCCGCGTCCAATATTACCACACCAGTTACCATCCCCGGCGCACCGACCGGCCTGACGGGGGTATCTGGTAAGGCGCAGGTGTACCTCAATTGGACCGCTCCGGCCTCCAGTGGCGGCAGCTCCATCACCGGGTACAAAGTGTACTTGGCCCTGGCGGGCGGGTCCCAGCTCCTGACCAGCGTAAATGCATCGACCCTCGGCTACGCGCACACCAATGGGACCGTCGGCACCACCTACACCTACTATGTCGCGGCAACCAACGCCGTCGGAGCGGGAGCGAACTCCACCCAGGTCAGTGCCACTCCGCAGAGCGCCATCGTGGACAACACCATGCTCTATGCGGGCGTCGTCATCGCCATCATTGCGGTCATCGCCATCGCGGTCGTGCTGATGAGGAGGAAGAAGTAGGCCGGAAATGAGAGGTCATTCCTGGCATTTCCCACACTAGGAGCTGCACGGCTCCATATCAGTGCCTGGAACTGCTTATTGCTGGCGAAGCCAGATAAATAGGTTTATAAAGCCCTATATAAATCAGGCTTGCAGGTGTTCTTATTCCCAAGTACAAGATTGAAAACGTGGTAGCTTCCACTTCGCTCGGCAAGGAGCTTGACCTCCCCGCGATCGCCCTTGCCCTCGACGGCGCTGAGTATGAGCCAGAGCAGTTCCCCGGCCTCATCTATCGCCTCAAGGAGCCGAAGACGGCGACCCTCCTATTTCGCAGCGGCAAGGTCGTCTGCACAGGCGCCAAAAGCCTCGACCAGGTCAAGATGGCCATCGACAAGGTGGTCAAGCAGATCGAGAAGGCCGGCATCATCATCAAGAACGAACCGAAGATCGAGGTACAGAACATCGTAGCCAGCAGTGACCTGGAGCAGAGCATCAACCTCAACGCCATCGCCATCTCCCTCGGACTGGAGAGGGTGGAGTACGAACCGGAGCAGTTCCCCGGCCTCGTCTACCGCCTCGATGAGCCGAAGGTCGTCCTGCTGCTCTTCGGCAGCGGCAAGCTGGTATGCACCGGCGCCCGCAAGCCCCAGGACGTGGAGGATGCGGTCAATAAGATCACCATCGAACTGCGCAGCGCCGGCCAGCTGCGTTGAAAACCACTTCCTCAGTTATCATTTTTTGACCCTATTTTAGACGTAATATTAAACCAGCCATCGTCGATAGGGGGGCAAGCGGACCAGCGGATGGGACCGCTGGAGGTTCCTGATGATAAGGATACTCTATGCGGACGACGAACCGATGATGCTAGACCTGACCAAGGAATTCTTGGAGATGGATCCAGGTCTGAGCGTCGAGATCGTGGCCTCGGCCGCAGAAGCCATCGGCACCTTGCAGCGGCAGACCTACGATGTGGTCATCTCCGACTACCAGATGCCGGGCATGGACGGGCTGGAGTTCCTGCGCTGGTTGCGTTCCTCCGGCAACAATGTGCCCTTCATTCTCTTCACGGGCAAAGGCCGCGAGGATGTGGTCGTGAAGGCACTTGATGATGGTGCCGATTATTACGTGCAGAAGGGAACGGACACCAAGGCGCAGTTCGCCGAACTGCGTCATAAGGTCCGCCTCGTGAACGAAAGGCGCACGGCCACCAAAGCCTTCAAGGAATCGGAGGAGAGGCACCGCAGTCTCTTCGAGACCATGAACCAGGGGGTCATCTATCTTGACGACCGAGGCAAGGTCCTGGCCGCCAACCCGGCCGCCCTCGCCTTCCTGGGCGCCAAGCCTGAGGAGCTTGAAGGATTGTTCAGCAATCAAGGCAAACCCTTGCTCACCGACCTGGGCGGTGCCCCCATCACCAGCGAGGAGACGCCGTGGGCCAAGGCCATGCGCGAAAACCGCACGATCAAGTCTGAGGTCGTCATGATGGTCCAGGGTCGCGACCGAGGCGTCTTCGAAGTGAGCTGCATCCCCGCCCCGGTGGAGACGGGAGCAGCAGAGCAGTACTATGTCATATTCAACGAGCTCACCGACCGGTATCGCGCCGACGCTTCTGAAAGGCGCTTCCGTGAGCTCTTCGACAACATGGAGGAAGGGGTCGCCCTGCACCGCATGGTCCTCGATGCCAGTGGGGAAGCGGTCGACTACGAGGTCCTCGAGGTGAACCGAGGCTTCGAGAGACTGATCGGATTGAAACGTACCGAGGTCGTAGGCCAATTGGCCTCGGAATTGTACGGTGTGGGCGTAGCTCCCTACCTGCAGGAATATGCCAAGGTGGCTAGCAGCGGCGAGCCCTATAGGTTCGAGGCATTCTACGCTCCGCTGGGTAAGCATCTGATCATATCGGCCATCTCATCGCACAAGGGGTTCTTCGCCACGGCATTCTTCGACATCACGGACATCAAGACATTGGAGAGTTCGCTGCAGGAACTGAACGAGGTCATCAGGGCGCTCCTGGACGCCCAGAAGGAGATGACCTTCCTGCTCCGACCGGACGGGACCATCCTGGTCGCCAACCGGACCGCCTGTCGGAAGCTGGGTAAGGATCTGGAAGAGATGCGCCGCCTGAAGGTTACCGATATCGTCGACCAGGAGACCTGGGAACGATACCAGGTCATCGGGACGAGGGTCATGCGAACCGGACAGGGGGAGGTGTTCGAAGACCTGCTGCAGGGCAGAGAATATGAGTTCAATATCCATCCGGTGCGCAATATCTCGGGGAACGTGGACCGACTGGCCGTCACCATCTATGATATCACGGAACTGCGCGGAGCACTGCAGGAGGCGGCGGCGGGAGAGATGCGCCTCTCCCTGGCGGTGGAAGGCATCGGCGACGGCATTTGGGACATGGACATGGTCAGCAACCAGGTGGCCTACTCCAAACGCTTGGAGGAAATGCTGGGCTACGTTCCGGGCGAGATCGGGAGCAATCGGGCAGGCTGGCAGGCATTGGTGCATCCGGAGGACCTGGAGATGGTACGCGAGGATTACCAGCGTTTTGTGGCGGATGGCTGCCATCTCTATTCCTCAGAACATCGCCTACTTTGCCGCGACGGCAACTACCGCTGGGTGCTGGACCGTGGCGTAGTGATCGAACGACTGCCGGATGGGACGCCGAAGCGCATGGTCGGCACCCACATGGACATAACCAGACGCAAGCTCATGGAGGAGGCGCTGCGCCGCGAGGAGGACAAGTTCCACAGCCTGGTGGAGCAGTCCACCGATGGCGTTGTGCTCGTCGGCACGAGCGGGAAGCTGGTCCTGGTGAACGGTGCCTTCGAAAGGATCACTGGCATGAGCCGGGGAACGCTCATAGGGTCCACAATCTTCGATATCCAGCAGCGGATGACCATCAATATGCCGGAGAAGGGCGCGAACGATAGGATGGTGGAGCTGGTCACCGCTATGCTCCAGGGGTCAGCCTCTGCGCGAATGTCCGAATCCTTCGAAGTGGAATTCCTGAATCCAGACGAGAGGAAGATGAACCTCACCCTGAAACCGTTCCCCATCCGAACTGAGACGGGGATGATGATGGGCGTCATCGTGGTCGACAACACCGAACGCCACCTGTCCGAGGATGCGCTGCATCTGGCCAACACCAAGCTGAACTTGCTCAATTCCATCACCCGCCATGATATCCTGAACCAGGTGATGATCCTCAAGATGAACGTGGAAAGGGAGCGCGTCCAGGCCCGCGACCAGGATTCGCGTCAGCGCCTGGAAAAGATCGCCAAGGCGGTGGAGAACATACGCCGCCAGGTCAGCTTCACCAGCGACTACCAGGACATGGGCGTGCAAGCCCCCGAATGGCAGCAGCTGGCGCAGGTCGTGCAACGGGCCGCCGCCAACCTGAACCTGGAGGGGGGGACGCTGCAGAATCGAGTTCGGGATGTGGAAGTGTTCGCCGACCCCATGTTGGAGAAGGTGTTCTACACGCTCATGGAGAACAGCCTTAGGCATGGGCAGCGCGTCCACAGCCTACGCATCTCCGATCGGCGCGAGGACGACGCCCTCATCATCCTCTACGAAGACGACGGCATCGGCATCCCGGAAGAGCACAAGGAGCTCATTTTCACGCACGGCTTCGGCACCAACAGCGGCCTGGGCCTATTCTTCTCCCGGGAGATACTCGACCTGACGCACATCAGCATCACCGAAGTGGGCAAGTTCGGCCACGGGGTCCGGTTCGAGCTCAAGGTGCCCTACGGCGCCTTCCGTCAACCGACGGTGGAGGATAGTTAGGTACGCCGCCGGAAGCGGAGGCCGTGGTTCCCATGCCAGAATCCATAGTCTACTGAGAACGCATCGACCTCTACAAGGGCTACCGCTTCCGCGTCCTTTGGACGGTCGCGGGCTCGCTGGCGTGATGAAGGTCAGTCCGCTGGCCCGGGCAACGGAGGTCGTGGTGCAACGGCGCTACCCCCACAGGTCGCCACGTTCCTCGCACAGATGGTGGCGGAGACCTTCGCCAAGACCGAGGTCCAGAAGGAGTCGACGGGAACGGGCATGAAATGGGGCCGCCCTTCCCTAACCTAATGTTAAACTGATGCCTCCCGAACTTCCCGTTCATTCTTTTCCCATCCCTAGGCAAATAGAGGGTCGACTTCTGCACGGGATGACGCAGCTCATCGGATCGGGATGCTATCAAGATCGTTCTCCGAGCCAGTGTTGCGGCCGAGAAACTCACGGTTGATAATGTGTCGGATACCGTTAAAAGACACGGGGATCATCTTCTCAGATGCTACCCTCCCAAGCGAGGTCAAGAAAAGAAATTCAGGTGTGAATATGACGAACCCGAGCGGAATGAAGACAGGTACCCTAGCTATCATTCTGCTCATGCTCTTCAGCTCATCCCTGATCTTCCTGGACCCCAACCAGGCGGCTGCGGAACAGGACAGCGATTTCCTCTACCAGATCGACGGCGCGCATGCCATCGTCACCGGATATGCGGGCTCAGGCGGCGACATAGCCATACCGGCCACCCTGGGTGGCTATGATGTCACGGCCATCGGCAATGAGGCGTTCCAATCCTTTACGAGCATCAATTCGGTCACCATGCCGGAGACCCTGCTCAGCATAGGGGATAGGGCCTTCGGATATTGCAGCGGATTGACCTCCATTGAGATCCCTGATAGTGTCGTGCGCCTCGGAAGCGGCGCCTTCCAATACTGCATCTCGCTCACCTCCGTATCACTGGGAAGCCACATCCTCAGCATCAACCAGAACTCGTTCTACTATTGCACCAGCCTGACCGCCATCGACATTCCCGACAGTGTCGCAGACATTGGAACTGAAGCATTCAGCCACTGCACTTCCCTGACCTCTGCGGTCATGGGGACGGGCGTCACTTCGATCGGAAATGGAGCGTTCGCCTCCTGCACCGCCCTGACCTCGGTCAACCCGGGAAACAATGTGAGGAGCATCGGCAATGATGCGTTCTCCCACTGCACCGCCCTGAGCTCCTTCATATTTCCGGATTCCCTGAGCTCGATCGGCAGCGGGGCGTTCAGCTATTCCATTTCTCTGACCACGCTGCGCTTCGGTCGCAGCTTCTCCGAGGTGGGCGAGCAAGCCTTCGCCTATTGCACCTCGATATCCTCGATGACCTTCCTGGGCATCATAGCCCCGCGCACGGTAGGTTCGCATTGGATCCTAGGAACCAGCATGGGGCTGAGAGGACATGCGCTGTCTGCGTCCGATTTCCCCTCCCCAGGAAAGGCGTTCAACGATCTCACCATGGGGGTCGCGATCCCATCCGAACCAGGGGCCCCACTATCGCTCGTGGCCACGCCCGGTAACACCTTCGTCGTACTCAACTGGTCTGCGCCCGCCTACGATGGCGGGAGCAACATCACAGAATACAGCGTCCTTCGCTCCTTCACCATCGGCGGCAACTATACCCTGATAGGATCACCGGTCGAGCGGATACTCTACGATTATGGACTTCAGAACGGGGTCCTATGCTGGTACAAGGTGGCGGCCATCAACGCCAACGGCATCGGACCGGAAGCCGGCCCGGTGTCGGCAATTCCTGGTACGCCAACCGCCCCCCGTTCCTTCAATGCCACTGCCAGCGACAATAAGGTCACCCTATTCTGGTTGAAACCTGCCGACGACAGCGGTAGCGACATCACTGGATACAGCATCTTCCGGGTCCAGAACGGCGTTCCCGTTGAACTGGCCAAAGTGGCCTCCTATGCCTTGGACTACACGGACACCACCGGCGAGATCGGGGTAACCTACGCCTATTATGTCCAAGCCAACAACGCCAATGGGGCGGGCTCCATCACAGCAGAGGTCTTCATGGCCTCGACCACGCCGAGCAACGCCAACTTGTACTTCCTGATCGCCATCATTAGTGTGATAGTGATCGCGATCCTCGTCGTCTTCCTCGTCCTCCGATCCAAGAAGAAGAAAGCACTGAGAGATAGGAATGCCGCCGTGGTGGATCAGTTCGATCCCTCCCACCTGTACGCGCCGAACAAGGGACCCAAGAAGTAGATCGATGGGTCCTGGACCGTGGCATTGAGCATCAGCAAAGTGGTCGAGTCGTACCAGGCCGACATCACGAACATTCGTGAACGCAACCAGCGCAAGGCGCCCGACATGCCGAAGGAGGAACTGACCGTACACACATTCCGTCCGCACAGCGCCATGGTGTACGACCAACGTATCCTGTCCTGGAAGGGACTGGATAACGTATCCATCACGGCGCTGGATGGTCGGCTGATCATCCCCGCCGTAGTCAGAGGCAAGTACGCCCCGCTGGAAATGTCCCGCGTCAAGGGACAGGCGGACCTGATCTACGTTGATCGTCAGTTCTACCTGTGCGCTATAGTAGATGTGCCGGAGGAGGCGCCGATAACGCCGGACGTGGAATTGCGTTGGAGGAACTAACGCACATCAACGTCCGGTCAACGGTTGCGAAGGCGCAACGGGATTCGCGGTCGAAGTGGGCGTTCTCGCAACTCCGTCGGTTCATAGCCTACAAGGCGCTGTTGGCGGGCGTTCCGTTGGTCATCATCGACCCGAAGAACA
>CAZCNG010000051.1:0-13509 GCA_964500045.1 uncultured Methanomassiliicoccaceae archaeon | reverse complement strand
GCCCAACAGATAGAACGCCGTCCCTGGCCAGGCCGCGGACGATCATCTTTTCTTCTCACTTCTAGAAGCGCCAAGCGGGTCTCAGCACTCGCCTCTCCCTGCTCTTTCTGCGCGGGCATAGTTTCAACTACCCGAATCTCAAATGAAAATTTCGTAGGTGGTTCCCATGGACAAGTTCGACGAGATCCTGAGCAAATGGGCCGCCATGACGTCCACGGAGGTCGCGTCGACCATCGAAGGTCTGAAGAAGAAGTGCGACTGCGCCATATGCCCGACCTACAACGAGTGCGCCACCACCAGGCACGAGCTGCTGTTCTGTGCAATCGGCAAGAGCAAGAGTTGCATCACTTCGGACGAGGGCTGCTCCTGCGCCACCTGCCCGGTGACCGCGGCCCTCGACCTGAGTCATTACTACTACTGCCTCCGAGGCAGCGAGACCGAAATGAGAATGAAATAGCCTCCATGCTGACGATCACGCCATGATCTCTCCCAGGCCCGGCCGGCCCGCGTCGCTCGCCGCATGGGGGCTCCAATATCTCGATGTCGCTCGGCGCAGCGCGCACAGGCGCGCTGACCTTCTCACAACGACTGAAGAGGGGCCAAACCCTCTATCACTTCTCTCGCTACTTGCTCGTAGGGGATGACCCTCCTCATCAGGGGCTTCATGTCCCTCTCGTAGCCTTCCTTGGAGATGATATTCTCCGGCCGGAATACGCGGCGGCTCTTCTCGATGAACAACTGTCTGTCGAACTGCAGTCCTCTTTTCAACAGGAACCAGACATCGTACAGGTCCCGGCCTTTCTTTCTTTCCATTAGGGCGATGGCCTTCTCGACCAACATCTCTTCCTCACCCATGGCGAGGAGGAGGAACTGGTCCTTCGTCTCCGGGTACTCGGAGGGGATGAGCCTCCAATTCGGCTCCCGCCGCATTCCGGTCCGCGTCCCGGCATCAATCCTGATCTTGTTCTTCGTCTTTCCATCCTCCATGAAGAGCGGGCCCGCGAAGCCTATCTCGCAGCTGAAGGCCTGCTCGAGCGACTCTTCTCTAGTGAATCTGGATGCTATTCCGATCAGCTCGAGATCTTTCAGGACCTTCTTCACCTGAGCAGCGAACAATTCGGGGGAGGCGATCAGGTTGAAATCCAGATCCTCGCTGAAGCGTTCGATGCCGAACAGGTATCGGAGGCACGTGCCTCCTTTGAACACAGCGCCCTGGTGCGTCCGGTAGTAGGTGAAGAGGAACATCTTCAGGAAATAATCCTTCTCCTGCTGGCATAGGTTCAATCCCGTCTTCCTGGATATCTCCCGCAGCTGACGCACGGAGATCATAGCATATCCTCCAAGACGATCCTGTGGTTCACGAGCACCCGCCATTTCCGATCCTGCTCGCCCTCCTTTTCCCCCTTGCTGTCCAGCAGCACAAAGATAGGGGCTCGGGCTTCCAGCAGCCGCTCGATGCCATCCATCTCCAATCCAAGGGATTCTATGAGATGCCCAAGCCTTGAGACCAGGGAACGATTCCTGAAGCCCAGGGCGTACTCGATCAATGTGTCGTGGTTCACTTCGTGCCAGGCTCTCTTGAGGCAGGCCGCCACCTCTTCGATGCCGCCGCACAGGTCCGGTCGGAACAGCGCGTCGATGAGCGCCTTCTCCGCTTCAGCAATGACTGCGCCGTTCATCTTCTGATAGCCGTAGAATCGATATGGCTTGAGCGTCGCTACCTCAATCGCGAAATCGCCCGCGGAGAAAGGCCGCGCCTGTCTTGGAGACGCCAGCTGGACCGTCATCACCTGTTGCTCAGTGAATCCGTAGCGCGACAGCGCTGTCCAGAAGCTGATGTAGGATGGCTTGACGAGTTCGGTCGCAATCCTGAAGAGATGCTCATTCAATCCTTCGGTCTGTGCATAGGAGCCCCTCTTGAGCCTGGTGATGATGCCTTTCCTTTCCAGAGAGGCTAATGTGCTGTGGATCCGCTTCTTGTCCCAACCGCTGATGCGAAATAGCTCCATAGCTCCGAAGACGGCCATGTCAGCTTCGCCTACGATGGACCGCAGATAAGCTTCATTGGCGGATATGCCTCCAACATTCATAGTACGATATCCTTTTTATTCAGCGATAACGTAATACGAATATTGGGATATAGCGCATTGGTACGGTTCGGATATCGTGCGAGGTCTAGACCCTCGATTCCTCGGCCGCGGAAAGGGCCGCGTCCACTTTCTCTCCGTCCACCGCCCTCGCCATCATCGTCGCCCGCAGCTCGCTCCACTCATCCTTCGTCAACAGAGAATGCACGTGCGCCAGCACCTGAGCGATCTCCGTTACCTTCGTCGCATCCGAACCGAGCCGCATCTCCGCCCATTCCGCGCCGAGCGTGGCCGCGCTCTCCTTGGGCAGCGACTGCATCAAAGAGATGACCATATCGACCTCCAGGTCGGCCGGTCCCTGTTGCAGGAACGTAATGGCGAGCCCCGCGTCCCGCGCGCACAGCACGTGGAACCAGCGGCCGCGGCTGCGGCGGTCCTGCCTCATGACCTCCAGGTGCGGTGCTATCTTCCAGGTGGGCAGCACGGCCACCGCCTCCTGCGCCGCGTCGACCTCCTCCTTCCTCGCCAAGCCGGATGAAGCGAGAACGGCCAACCGTCGCTCCGCGCCGTCCACCGCCTCCAGCCGGTCGCCGCCCGGCCACGTGGAGGCCGCCAAGCGCAGCGCCGCCTCCTTGAAGGCCGCGGCCCACTCCTCTCCGCCGCCCTGCGCCACCGGCACCCGGCCCAGTTCGATCAGCGGCCATACCACTGCCAGAAGACTCTTGGCACCGAGCGCCAAGGAGAAGGGCAGCACCATGGCGTACATGCTGAGCCCGTATGAATCGCGTTGCAGCAGGTCGATCGCCTTGCTCAGACCGTCGTAGGCAGCCTCGTCCCCGACCCTCTCCATCTCCTCGCACAACGTGAAGGAGCAGTCCTGCAGCAGCTCCGCGCCTTCGATGGCGGCGTCCTTGACGCCGTTCTCGCACGCCTCCAGGACGGATGAGGCCATCTCCAACACCAGGTCCATGCGGGCGCGGCCGCCCCCGGGCAGGTGCCATTGTCTAGCATCCTCTAAAAGGCGCTGCAATTTCCACACCGCCCCGGCCGCGTCCCCCGCTATCCAGGCGGAGGCGACGCGGCTCTTCATGCTGCCGTCCCTATCGGCAATGGGGGCGTTCAGCCTATTCCACAGGGCCGGGTCCACCTGCAGCGACCGCAGCAGCAGGCGTTTCGCCTCCTCTTCCGTCAGCGACCGCACCCCCGCCTCGATCCAGCGGGAGTCCAGACAGCCTTCCGGGTGCTTCGTCACCTGCAGCGCCAGCGCGATCACGTGCCGGCACGGCTTCGTATCGTCACAGGTGCAGTCCGTCTCCATGCCTGCCGCCCAGTGCACGAAGGCGGTGAAGCTCGCCCCGCCCATCTCCGTGACCATGCCGCGGGCACTATCATCAAACAGCATCGCCTGGCGTACCCCGCCCTTGCGCAGGATGGCGCTGCCCCGCTTGTGCTCCTCATCGCCGGCGTGCTCGCGCAGCTCTTCCATGTCGCTCTTCGAAGGCAGGGACATCCGCTCACCGGAGGGGGATGGCCTCTTCTATCATCTAATGATGATGCTTCCTTCGTCGACAACGAGGCTAGTTTCGCCGCTCAAGGATGATGGCGCGCACCAGGTCCGAGGTCCGCTCGATCTCGTCCATCGTCATCGGTTTAAGCAGATATGCATCAGCGCCGAACTGCTCCGCCCGCTGCATGTCCTGCGGCGAATTGGAGCCGCTGTAGATGGCGATGTAGGCCTGCGCCGTGCGCTCATGCTCCCTCGCGGCGCGCAGGACGTCGAGCCCGGAGCCGCGCTGCAGATTGATATCGAGGAGGATGATGTCCGGGACCTCCTCCTCCCCCTTCTGGCAGCGGCGCATGAACTCCATCGCCTCCGCGCCGTCCTTGATGCTGGACAGTGCCACGGACAGCTCCATCTCTTCGATCATCTCCGCCGTCAGCAAAACGTCTCCTGGGTTGTCTTCCACCAGCAGCATCGTCGTCGGCCGCAGCATCAGCGCACCCCCACTTTGGGCAGGGAGAAGTAGAAGGTCGCTCCCTCGCCGGGGCGGGAGGACACCCAGATCCTGCCCCCGTGCCTTTCCACGATCTTCTTAGCGATCGCCAGTCCCACGCCGGTGCCCGGGTACTCCGCCCGATCGTGCAGGCGCTGGAACATCAGGAAGATCTTCTCCGTGTGCTCCGGCTCCATGCCGATGCCGTTGTCCTGCACCGAGACCACCCATTCATGCTGCGCCTCCTTGGCGGCGATGTGGATGATCGGTGCCTGTGCTCCGCGGAACTTGAGCGAGTTGCTCACCAAGTTGAGGAACACCTGCTGCATCTGGGCCTCGTCCGCCGGGACCGTGGGAAGCGGATCGATGGATATGATGGCGGCATGCTCCTGGATCGACACCTGCAGCAGCTCCAGCGTCTGCTCGGCCACCTCGTTCAGGTCCACGCCCTGGAAGGGCTCGCGCCTGGCATCTATCCTTGAATACGCCAGCAGGTCGTTGATCAGCGCCCTCATCCTCTCCCCGCCTTCGATGGCGTAGGCGATGTACTCCCGCCCGACCGGGTCCAGCTTCTCCCCGTACTTCTTCTGCAGGAGGCTGAGGAAACCGACCACCATGCGCAGCGGTTCCTGCAGATCGTGGGACGCCAAGTAGGCAAAGTGCTGCAGCTCCACGTTGGACCGCTTCAGCTCCCTCTCGTTCGCCTTGATCTCAGTGATGTCCTGCGTGAAGGCCATGCCGCCCACCAGACGGTCCTTGTCATCGAAGAGCGGCGCGGCGCTTGCCAAGATGGTGCCTCGGCTGCCATCCAAGCGCCGGATGTCGAAGGTGCGCGCGGCGGCCGATTTCCCGGTGCCCATCGCCTCATGCAGCGGCCAATCGCGCGGCTGCACGGCGATGTCGCTGTCGACCCACCACACCTCCTGCCGCTCCACGTCCATAAGTTCCTCGGTGACCGGAACCTCCTCATGCCAGATGCGCCGCAGCGTCCGGTTCATGTCGATCTGGCGGCCCCCGGCGTCGGCGATGCGTACGCCCACTGGCACGGAGTCTATGATGGTCTCCAGGAGGATCTTGGTCGTGGACAACTCTCTTTCCGTCTCCTTCTGCCGGGTGATGTCCATGTAGGCGGCCAGACCTCCGGTCAGATCTCCGTTCACGTCGAACATGGGCACGCAGGAGCATAGGACGGTTCCCACGGTGTCGTCCAAACGGACAATGTTGAGCTCCTGGTTCAGCACCGGTCTCTTCTCTCGCAGCGCGGTGGCCAAGGGCCACTCCTCCGGGGCGATCTCCTTGCCCGTCTCCGGCCAGAAGCCCTGGTATTTGGAATACTCCTCGATCGACCCGACCATGGGGACACTGCCCCTCCAGATCTCGTCGGTGAGACGATTCCTGTGCATCAGGCCGCCCTCCTCGTTGGCGATCGCTATCGCCGCCGGCACGGAATCGATGATAAGTTGCAGCTGTTCCCTTTCCCGCTCCCTCTCCAATTGCGTTCGGCGCAGATCGGTGATGTCCGTGAAGATGGTGTAGGCGCGGTACGGTCTCGCCTCGCCCGGACGGAAGATGGGATGGGCATCGATGGAGATCCAGCGGTACTCGCGCTTGCGCGGGTTGTAGATCCCCATGATGACATTCTTCTGTGGCTTGCCGGTCACCAGCGCCATCATGGAGGGATGCTCCTCACTCGGGAACTGCGTCCCATCCTCTCGCAAAGTGACGTGCTCCAGGTCCTCGGAGGTAGCGCCCATGAGCTCCGCCGCGCTCTTGCCCAGGATATTCATGGCGGCGGGATTGATGGAGGCGATCTTTCCGTCCCTATTCTGATAGACGACGCCCTGCAGCATGGTGTCGTGCAGGTCGCGCAGTTTCTCCTCCGATGCCTGCAACGCCGCCTCCGCCTGCCTGCGATCGGTGACATCCATGAAGGATGCGGCCATGCTCCTCGGGCTGAGGCGGAAGGCGCGGACCTCGAACACTCCTTCGATGCGATCGTCCTGGTAGACCATCTCCTCGTTGACCCAGACCTCTCCAGTTTCCATCACGCGCATGTAGTTGCCCTTGATCTTGGCGATGTCCGGGGCAGGGAATGCCTCTTCGATGCGTTTGCCGACCATCTGCGAGCAGTCGACTCCCAGCAGACGATCGCCGGCGGGGTTGCAGCCGCTGAAGATGAGCTCCTCTCCCCTCTTCTCATAGAAATGTAGGCCCCACGGGGCGAACTGGGTGATGGCACGATATACTCCCTCCGGGTCCTCCAGCATGATGTTGCGTTCCCGCGCCGCTTCACCCTTCGCTTTGGACCGCGGCTGGTTCACTTCGCCCTTCTGATCCAAGGTTCCGATCCCTGCTATAGAAGGACTTGAACCGCTCGGTAATAATAGTTGCCTCGAGCGCGGCCGCCTCCGCCCGCACCTACGAACTCAGGCGGCCTTTCTGGAACCGAGCAGTGCCTTCCCCTTTTCCGTGAGGAACGGCGTCCGGTAGCGGCCCTGTTTCTTGACGTAGATGAGGCCGCTGGATTCGAGCACCTCGATCCTCTTGGCCACGGTCACGTGCGACACCGCGAGCTTGACCATGGCCTTCTTGAGCGTGACGATGCCGTTGTTCTGGTTCTGCTCGTGGATGTACCGCAGCAGCTCATACTCTTCATCGGCGATGCGCACGTCGCCGAGCCGCTGGCTGGGCAGTGGCAGCAGCTCGTTCTCCATGAGGGCAAGTTCCCGGGCGTCCAGGGTCAGCGGGTCGATGCGGACCAACAGGATAGGACGGGAGCGGGCCACCAGGTCGCTGATGGCGAACAGCGCCTGTAGGAAGCGTGCAAAGGAGGTCTGTGCGATCAGGTAGTGGGTGCCATCCAGGAGGATCACCCCTCTTCCCTCTCGGGAACAGAACGCCTCCACCTGAGTGAGCACCATATGCAGAGGGTCCTGTGCCCCATGGGCGCGGGCATTCAGCGGCACCACCCTGACCGGGTCGCTCGGGTCGATCCAGCTGCCGAGCAGGTCCGGGTTCGCCCTCGTGATGACCAAGCCTTCGTGACCGAGACGGCAAAGATTGGCAAAGAGCGTCATGGCCGGCCCCATCTCCCGTTCCTTCACCAGGTAGCCGAATCCTTCGATCAGCTTGCCATGCGCCTCCAGGTCTGGCGTGATGTCCTTGCCCACGAAGAGGATGCCTAGGCTGATGTCCTTCGGTCCTTTGATGACAGAGGCGATGGCGCGCACGATCTTCTTCGACCCCTCCTTGGTGACCAGCGGGAATTCCACGGTCGTTCTTCCCACCAGCACGGCCTCGTTGACCTCGTCCATCATCATCTTCGCGCCGGGGAAGGCGGGGAGGTGCTCCAGTCCGCGGTTGATGACCTCACGGTCGTCGATGCCGGTGAGGGTCTTGATGCTGCGATTCCAAGTGGTGACCCGGTGGTTATTGTCGATCGAGAACACCAATTCGGAGGCGCTGTCGATGATGTTGAGGCGGTAGTCGCTGGCCTCGGCCGCTGCCAGCTGTGCTCTCTTGCGGATCTCGACCTCCGACTGCAGCAGCAAGTTGGAATCTTCCAGCTGCGCGCTGCGGCGCTTCAATTCCTCCAAGGACGTGGTGAGCTCCTCTTTGGCCTTGGAACGCTCATTCTTCACCGCCGCCTCTTCCAAGGCGCGCGTGACCGCGGTCGGCAGGCGGGCCATGTTATCCTTCATGATGTAGTCGTTGGCTCCGTTGCGGATCGCCTCCACCGCCGTCTCCTCTCCGATCTTGCCCGACATTAGGATGAATGGTATCGTCTCGTCGTTGTCGCGCACCAGCTGCAGCGCGGACATCCCCGTGAAGGAGGGTAGGACGTAGTCAGAAATGACCATGTCATAGTGGTTATTGGATATCTCCTCCTTCAACGCCTTCAAGGTATAGACTCGCTTCAAGCGGGTCCTAAGCCCGCCTCGCTTGAGTTCCCACTCCAGGAGCATGGCGTCGTTCTCTGAATCCTCGATCAGTAGGATCTCTATCTCATCCGTCATATGAATTTCCTCTTTCTTGGGCGGATTGATGTCCCCATCGAGGTGGACCCGACCGGGCGCCTCGGCGATCAATGAGATTCAATAACATATAAAATATGCGTAAAGTATAGTTTCAGTATCAGAACCCGGCCGCATTGAGTCCCGATCGCACCCCCGTCCTGAGCGTGAAGATGACGACCGTACCGCCCCCCTCCCGAGATGCGATCCAGGTCCTGCCGCCGTGCTTCTGCGCGACCTTGGAAACAATGGCCAACCCTATTCCTTGACCCGGGAATGCGCCGGCGGGATGCATCCTCTGGAATGGCGAGAATAGTTTGGAGGCACAGCTCATGTCGAAGCCCACGCCATCGTCCACGACGGCGCATATGATGCCTCCTTCCACCTCAGTGGTGAGGAACGAGACCCTTGGCTCCTTTCCTTCTTGATGAAACTTGAGGGAATTGGAGAGCAGTTCCTTCAGCAGCGCCCGCATCAGCTCGGCATCCGCCTGCACCAGTTCTGAGGAGACCACTTCCAGATCGCCGGCGTTGTCGGGGGCCAGCTCCTTCCAGATGGCCTTGCACTCGGCGGCGAGATCGAACTGCTCCGTGGCCAGCGGCTGCGCGGCAATGCGGGAGAGCCGTGCCAGGGCGATCAGCATTTGATTCATGCGCTCGGTCTCACTGATCATGCGGTCTAGAAGGTCCTGGCCCTTCTCACTCAACTCCTTACCTTCACATTCCTTGAGCATATGGCCGAAGCCGATCACGCCGCGCAGCGGGGCCCTCAGATCATGAGAGATGATATGAGCCAGGGCATCCACTTCCTTGCTTCCCTCGAGCTCCGCGTTGCGGAAGAGGGCCAGATCATTTGCGGTCAGGACACCGCGGAGCTGCATGATTCCCGCCTCCCGCCGGGCTGCCCCCAGAAGCAGAATGGGGCCCTCCGCGACGCGACGGATGCGCAACTTCCTTAGAACCGGCCCCTCATTTGCGACCACCAATCCGAGCAACTCGCCCTCCTCTGGCTCGACTACTTCGAGGAACGACCCCAGTGGGATACCGTCATCCGAGCCGGCAATGCCCAGGAGGGCGGTGAGGCAGGGGTCCGCCTCGATCACTTCCTTGTTCAGGTCGAGGAAGAATGGGGCGGGACCGGCGATTCCAGGCATGTTGGACCAACTCCGCGGTAACGGTTAAGTCTAACTGCCGGGCCATGAAATGAAACTTGCTATCGGGCCGGGAACGATCGCAAGATAAAGGAGGGCCGATGAGGCCTAGGGGGCACTAGAGATGACCTCATCGGAGATCTTTGTTAGGGGCGTAATATTGCCCGTGAAGAGATTCTTCGGGTCCACGCTGATCATGAAGGAGTTGTTGTTCTCCCACAATTTATTCTGGGCCCGCTTCAGACAGGCGGCCACCGGGGTGAACCCGTTCCACATCTCCAGCACTTCTAATCCGTTCAGGACCACGATTCCATCCGGATTCTTCTGCATGAAGGCGGTGATGCTCGCTTCCATGGCTTCCAGGTTGACCGGGGAAAGGCATTCGCCGTTGGGCCGCGGGGAAAGCCACTTGATCTCTAGAAGGTCCATCTCATCCGCGAGTTGTGATTTCAGTACAAGGGGTGAGTTCTTGGTGAGGTACAACACCTTGCGCCCCTTGGCCATCTCCTTTCTTAGGAGTATGTGCGTCCTCAAGGGGACGCGCTCGACGAAGAGATACATTTTGCCCATGACGATATCCATCTAATTTTCCTCCCGGTGTTTGCCGGCGCTTTTACCGACCTAAGAGAACAATGTCGTGGCGTCTTATAAGTATATATCAATTTTGAGTAAATAATAGTGAAAGTATAGTTTAAGTAGAAACCACGGGCACCAAAGAACCAGCCCCTCCGGGTCCTCTGGCATCTCATCATTGCTGCCACCGATCCTAGGGCCAGCAATGTCAGGGACTCATCCCTGGCCTTTGCCGGCTGCTGCTGGACCTCCCGCCTCATACATCCATTCCGACCAACCGTGCTCGAAAGATTAAAGAATAGACGCTCACAATCGTGGGTCGTCATGACGTCAGAGAGGAGATCCGCCCACAGCATCCTGCTTCTAGAGGACAACCCGGCGGATGTGATGTTCCTGGAGGAAGTTCTCAAGTCCTCCAAATACCAGGTGACTTTGCACGTCGTGAGCAACGGAAAGGACGCGCTCGATTTCCTCAAGCGCGCAGGCAAGTTCGCGACCGCCTCGGAACCGGACCTGATCATGATGGACATGTCGCTGCCGCGCCTCCAGGGAGAGACAGTACTGCAGAAGATCAAAGGCGACCCGGAATTGAGGATGACGCCCATCATCGTCTTCACTGGTTCCGACGCCCCCGCCGATGTCATCGAGGCGTACCGCGCCTATGCCAACAGTTACATCGTGAAGCCGGTCGGCCTGGACAAATTGACCCGTAGGATGGAGACCCTCTTTGAATATTGGTTCGGCGTGGCGGAGTTGCCGATCGGCTGCAGGTCTGGTCGATAAGTTCAGTCGCTCTGAGGGACCGATCCACTAAGAATGAACCTGCGGCGCCACTTCCAACGCATCTGCGGCGCAGAGAAGGTGCCGCACACCAAGAAGTGACCGTGCCGCGACCACCTCAGTCTTTTCTATTCCCACGCCCATCTCATGGCGTGTCCCCCGGCAAAGCGGCGCCCATCAAGGCGCCCACCATGATAGTGTTCGTCATCATCGTCGCCATCATGCTCGTGGCGGCCGTGGTGATCTTCGTCATTCCGGAGGAAGGCAGCGGTAA
The DNA here is from genome assembly GCA_964500045.1 of uncultured Methanomassiliicoccaceae archaeon. GTDB lineage: Archaea > Thermoplasmatota > Thermoplasmata > Methanomassiliicoccales > UBA472 > CAZCNG01. The sequence goes on along the minus strand of CAZCNG010000051.1, from coordinate 2,638 downwards.
CTATCGCGTTCTGCATCATTTCCAAGGCGCGGATGGGGCCAATCCCGGAGGCACTCCCCTGCTATCCAGCAATGGAACTCTCCTCTATGGCACGGCCTTCGGCGGTGGCACCCATGGGATCGGTACACTGTACGATCTGGACGTCTCAGGCAGCGCTTTTGTGTTGCTGCGCAGCTTTGACGGCGTCAATGGCTCCCTGCCTTCGCAGGGCGTGGTGTCCGCGCCGAACGGCCCGAAGCTCTACGGTCTCACTGCCCAGGGCGGTGCACTGGGGGCCGGGATGGTCTTCGTTGTGGCCGCGAACGGCACCGAACTCGGCATCCTGGCCTCACTGGGAGGAAGGAACGGTAGCTCACCCATGTCGCAGCCGGTCCTGTCCGCGGACGGCGCCACCCTCTACGGCACCGCGACGCAGTCAGGCGATAATGGCCTCGGAACCGTTTTCTCGATCAACACCGCCACTGGCGAGTTGAAGGTGCTGCACCAGTTCCAGGGTGGAACGGACGGGGCGTCACCCTATTCGCCACTGCTGATCGGGGCGGACGGCGCGACCCTCTTCGGCATGACGTTGGCCGGGGGCAACGGCTACGGCACCGTCTACCGCCTGGGCCTGGACGGAGCGGGCTATGCCGTGATCCATTCCTTCTCCGGGTACGACGGCGCCTTGCCGCGGCTAGGTGGCCTATGCCAGGATCCGCACGACGTTCTCTACGGCATGACGTCCCAGGGGGGCCTCAACGGCTACGGTACGGTATTCTCGCTGCTGACGGATGGAGGTAATTTCACCACGGTGCATTCCTTCACCGGCAGCGACGGCAGCAGTCCCTTGGCGACTCTTGCCTACAGCAATTCGACGCACTCACTGTACGGAACGGCCAACCAAGGTGGCAAGTATGGGCAGGGCACCCTGTTCCAGATGGACGCGAAGGGCGGTTTCAAGGTACTGTTCGACTTCACTGGTGCCCTGGGGGCCATGCCGACTGGAGGGATGGCGCTGGATGAGAAGAATGGAATGCTATTTGGAGTAGCCAGTGGCGGGGGCGGCAGCGGCCTCGGCGTTGTTTACAGCTATGCGCTCTCTGCAACACATTGAAAAAGGGGAGCGGCCGCTAAAGGCGCGGCCTATGTTTAGGAGGAGATCTTCGTAATCGCTATTGCACCCAGGGAGCATCCCGGACCCCGGTGCTGGATACTAAATCCAATTACTATGATGATATTCATCGTGTCTAGTTAATATAGATTTGTATATGAAACCGATACGATGCTGGCCCGCCCAGAATACCACTCCATTTAGGAGCGCTCAAAATCCAATTCTCAGCGTCCTCTCAAGCAGAGCGAGCAGCGATCGGTATAGCTCTCTTCCCTTGGCGGTGAGGAGGACCGTTTCGGTGCCCTTCTCGTCTCTTTGGATGGTGGCGAGATCCTTTGATACTAGGAGGTTGAGATGGCGCATGAATGCCCTATGATCTACGCCTACTGCGAGCTGCAGCGGCGTTCTCTGGGAAGAGCCGCCTTCGTTATCCAGCTTCTCCAGGAAACGCACCATGATATCGATGTCGTCCCTCTCCGGGGCGTCCATGGATTGCACCAGCATTCCGTCGAAGACCGTCTGCTCCGTCTCCTGGGCGGAACGGACCGCCTTTCTCCACGCCAGCAAGGTCCGCATGGAGCGGAAGTCGCTCGCCAGGACGCTCAGGGCCAGATAAACGGCTCCGATCTGGAGCGTGACCATCTGCCCGCCCTCATTGGCCATGCCCGAGGCCGCGGCTAGAACTGCGGCAGTCACCAGCACCCAAACCAGATGCGTTCCGTACTCTCGCAGCAGCGCCTTCGACCATTCCTGGCTCTTTGCCAACGTGTCCAGGACAGATCCTGCCACGCTGGTGCCATCCGCCTCCGCGAGGGAGCCGCCATTGCCGACCAGATCGGAGAGGGCTTTCTCGTAATTCTCGATCTCCCGGTTGCAGGCACGGTCCTGCCTCTGATCCATGTAAACTGCAGCGGCCATGATCAAGGTGACCACGCCTGCGGCCGCCAGCAAGCCTTTGTTCTCACCCCAACCGGAAAGAAGGATGAGGACCGCACCCACTGCGAAATAGGTCAAGGTGATCAGGCGGGGTCTCGCTACCGCCGTCTTTCTCAGTTCGTGCAGGCCAACCCTGGCCGCCGCCAATATGGCTAGGCGATTGACCTGTGTGTCCTCGACCGGTGCCATTTCGTTTTGCATATTCCTTGACCTGGAAGAATGTTAACGCCTGCTGGAGGTCATATGCTAATCGGCAGCTACGCTTCCTTGAACTCCGGATATGGATGATTCGGAGGCGCAAGAAGCACTTCTTTGACTACTTTTTCTCTTCGTCCTTCTTGACGCCTTCTTTGATGCCCTTGCCCAGGCCCTTGAGGCCGCCAATGCCGGCCTTGATGCCCTTGCCTACGACCTCGCCGGTCTTCTCGGCCCCGTCTTCCACTTTCTTGGTGGTGCTCTTTTCTTCTGCCATGTTATCGGATGCAATACGCCCTCTCTGAAGATAGATATCTTTCCACAGGTGTCATCAACCCACGGATGAATCCGTGGGCTTGCCATTCCAGCTTCATGCGGAACCTTCCGCAGGACGGACGACCATAGGCTGGATGATGG
>CAZCNG010000050.1:0-13553 GCA_964500045.1 uncultured Methanomassiliicoccaceae archaeon | reverse complement strand
TGCTCAGCCCATTCAACGACGCACTCTCCTCCTATCTGCAGGACCTCGACAAGCAATACTCCAAGGCCGAAGGCGACCGGAAGAAGGTGATGCTCGACTACGCCGGCAAGATCCGCGATATCCTGCGCCGGGCGCATGTTGATATGCCTTTGATGCACGAGCTCATCCTCCGCTATCGTGCGGAAACGTGGAGCGCCAAGGAGATGCCGGCCATAGCCCGCCTCACCATCGCCGCAGCCATGGAGCCGCGCTTCTTCGACGGCCGGGGCCGGAGAGATCCATCTTTCGTCAACGAGCTGAGGTGGGAGGCCAAGCGCCTCGCCGAAGCCTATCCGTGGTTCATCAACGTGCCGGAGCGCATCGAGATGCGGCCGACCATGGTGCCGCAGGAGGGCGGTCTGGAGCACGAGCTCTCCATTTCCGATCCGTCGCTCCCCCGCCATGAGGACGATGCCACCTGGAGGCGCATGGCACAGATCATGATGGAGATCGATCACGCCGACCCGGAGTACATGAAGGAGGTCCGCAACATCATCGCTTCCATGAAGCCCGTGTGGGAGAAGTGGAAATCCGACACTCCTGCTGGCGTGTTCACCATCGCAGGTGACGCCCTGATCGCCGGCTCGGATCCCGTGGTGCAGCTCCTGCCCCGCTGGGTCATCGACTGTCTGATCATCCGCTACCTCGTGTCCCGTCCTCCGCAGCAGCTCGCCAAGATAGCGGACATGGCTGCAGAGTCCAAGCCGGGGCACCTGCTCCCGATCGCGGAAGAGATGGCGACGGCTACTTTGGGCATCATGAGGAATTCCATGCGCCGGGGCGACATGCCCGCCAAGAGGATGGCGCGCATCGCCAATGCCTACGCGGAACTGGGGGACATTGGATCCGCCATGGCCATGTATACCGCGGCAGCGAAGGGCACCGAAGAGTTCGAGCCATTCCACGCCGACCTGGTGCTGGACAAGGCCATGCTGATGCAGAAGAACGGTCTGGACGGCATCGCTGAGATCGATGCCTTCATCGCCCTGCAGGAGCAGAGGCACCGGCCAGGATTCGTGGCTGCCGGGATGGCCACCATGGTCATGGCGCTCAAGGCCGCGGAGAGGGAGGATGACGCCGCCAGCCTTCTGGAATTGACGAAGGATTTCGTGATGGCCCACAAGGACGAGATCGGCATTTGGCAACAACACGCCCGCCTGGTCATGGCCTGCAGAGCGATGGGGGACACCTTCCTGGCGCTCCGCCTGCTGGATGTGGCGCTGACCTCCAAAGCCGATACGACCCGCAAGGACCCCGTGTGGAGGAGCTTAGTGGATTCGCACGTTGCCCTGCAGGCGACCGTGGCGAGGCAGAGGGCGTCCAAGCGCGATCAGAACACGCGCCGCATGAACGCCCCCCACGACGGCAGGAGATACTACCGGCATTAGGTGGAGGGCGGGCCACCTCGACGCCAAGCTCCGCGGAGGGGATGCCATCAGGCCTAGGGCGCAGTCGCCAGGCCGCCCTTTGATAGGGCGGATGGACGATCCGGTGCCGCATCATTGATAAGTCATCTCAGCGTTCATGATATGATGGATTCCTGGCCACTCAGACCTGCCGCCATGAATGATGATAAGAAGCGGGTCGTGGCGGTGACCAGCCCCATCCATATGTATCTCGGCAGTCTTGATGAAGAGTATTCGAGCCGGGAAGGGGAGAGGAAAGCGGAGCTATTGTCCGAAGCCAGCTTCGCCAGATTCGCACTGGAGGTCATCCGCGTCAAGATGGGGTTCATGCGCGAGTTCCTCTTGGAAGGTCAGGGACGATCCTGGTGGAGGGCCGAAAGGGAGGGGCTGGCAAGACTGACCCTGATCACGGTGCTTGGAATCCGCCCATCTGATGCGGGATGGAGGAAGGAGCTCGATGGAATTGCCGGCCAGCTCGGAAACCACTATCCTTGGTTCATCACAGCCTCGTTTCCCGAGATGCCCATCGGAGCAGGCCGAGAAAGGTCCATGGAGCGGGCCATCCATAGCACTATGGCAGAGAAGCTCAAAGCACGCGGATCGGACCCCGTTCACCATCAGGAATTGTTGTTGGGCATAGAAGAAGGGCTAAGGGCATCCGGACCCATCGATCCAATGTATTGCGGGGAGCTCTGCGCCGTCTTGGACGTGATGCGCCAAGAATTCGCACGGCAGTCGGCCCATCTACCCTCAGAGGTCCGTTCTGCAATGAGGTCGGTCCTCGATGATCCCATCGGTAGCGATGCCTGCGTCCTGGCATGTTTTGTTATCGATAATCTTCTCCTTCGCCTGATCTTGACCACGCCTCGACAGCAGATCAGGGAAGAGATCGAAGAATGCTCCGAATTGTTCAAGAACTCCACCGCCTTGGAGCCGATAAGCCTGGTGATGGCGGAAAAGACATTCCATTTGCTTGCCAACAGGGCCGATAGGGGGAAAATGGCCCTGCGTTTGGCGGAGATCGCCGACAATTATGCGCAGGCCGATGATACCGCTTCGGCTCTAAACATATTCGATGCGCTGATCCGCAATTTCGAGGACCGTTCCGAGATACGTTCGGCATTGGAGATCGGCAAGTACTGCCTGATGGAGAAGTACGGCCTGGATGGACTGTCGCCCCTCCAAGCTGCCGTCGATCAGTATGGTGCCAAGGGATGGCATGAATGCGAGGCTCGGGGCTGCGCCGCCATGGCCTCCATCCTTCAGGCCATGGGCCAGATGGTGCAGGCCGGACAGTATCGCCATCGAATGATGTCCCTCATCGTTCTGCACAGAGACGACATCCAGATCTGGCAACAGTATGAGCTTTTTATGCAGACCGTCCTGGCCAGCAAGGACCTGGAGATGGGGTTGGCGATCATCGCCGAGGGCCTGGCCAGTCGAGCCGATCCCCAGGAGATGATGCCCCTGTGGGCAGAGATGACGGTGAACCGATTCGCCATCATGAATGAGATGAAAGAGCTGCGATCGAAGAGGAACCCTAGGGCCGGCAAGCCGGCTCGCAGTAAGCAGGGCAAGATATCTTCCCGGGGGCGCTCATCATGAGCGTCGGGCGATCCCGTCCATACGGCCGGCAGTGCACTTCTCCCGGTGGCCTGGTCCCGCGCAGGCAGAGGAGCGAGCTGGACCGTAACGCCACCGATATGTTCATCGCCTCACCGGAGCAGAGGCCCAGGTCCGTGGCCACCGGAATGGCCGCCATGGCCACCACCCCCAAAGCGGCCGAGAGGGATGAGGGTGCGCCCATCCTTCTGCAGATGATGAAGGACCCGGTGCTCTCCCCTAGGGAGAAGATCGGGGTCTGGCAGCACAACGCCCGCCGGGTCTCCGCCCGCTCCATGGGGGACACCTTTCTTACGTTACGCCTGCGGGACGTCCATCTCACCTCGAAGGCCGACCCGGTCCGCAAAGCCACCGGCTTGAAGAGCCTGGCGGATCCGCACGTGGCCCATGGGACGACCGTGGCAAGGCGGATGGACCAAAAGCGATCGGAAGCGCCGGACGACGGCAGACTCCTTAGGGGGGATAATTGACCAATGGACCTGGAAGATGACATCATGTTCGGTCTCTATGCGACTTACACCGATCCGATGCGACGATATCTGCTGGGGATGGAACCGTTCTTCGATCGAATGGATGAAGATGCGAAAGCGGAACTTCTTCTGGATTCATTGCAGCTACGGGGCTTCCTGGATGCCTTGAGCACCAATCCTGATTTCTTTCATAACGTTCTGCTCGGTCTCGCAGAGGAGCCGTGGACCGCGGCGGACATGAAGCGGCTGGCGCGGTACTTCTACGTCGAATGTCTTTGCCCCTCCATCATACTGGACCCCGGAGCCGTCCCGGCGGGGGAGCTCTCCGCCACCTTGGCCGCAGAGCGCGCCGAGCTCAGCAGGCAATATCCCGCGTTCCTAGATAGGGCGGCATATGACCCGCGCCTTAGGCTGGATCATGAGCCACTGGGCGAACAGCACCGCTACCTGCTGGGGGAGACGCTCTTTGATCTGGGCCAGGACGCCAAGGTATACCTCGCGGCCGTCAAGGATGTGAGAGATGAGACCGTCGATCTCGAGTGCCTCGACCCCCTGTTCCTTTCCCTGATCGGCAGCGCGGTGGATGAGATGCGCGCCACTCAGGTCCGCATCTCCATGGAGGGGTGGCCGGATGCCTTGGACCGGCTGGCGAGGGCGGAAGCAAATCAAATTTCCGAAGTGTTCGTCGTTCTGGCCCGCTACATCGTCGATGTGCTCGCTGTCCGCCTCTTCATCGAGGGAGGGGTATCCAGCGACATACTCGAGCAGCAGCTGCAATGGTTCGCGTTGGATGATGCGGACAAGAGGGACGATATGCTGGTGGCCGTCCAACAGCCGTCCGGTTCCTGCGCCGCCCTGGCCGAGGTCTTCGGCTGGCAGGCGGCCGCTCACATCGCCGAGAGGGCCGTGCAATCGCTCCGTGACCTGGACGAAGAGGAGCTGGCCCAGAAGATGGCCGAGGCCTTCGAGGCCATGCTGCCTGAAGGTGGCATGCAAAGGACCACCATGGCCTTGGACCGGGTCATGAGGATGGAGGCGGAGGACCCCATCGCCGCCATGCGGGAATGCGAGAAACTCGCCGCTGGGGCCGAGAAGAGGGGCGACGTGGCCGCGCGCCTACGTTTCCTCTCCACCAGGGGTTGGTTGGCCGCACGAGCTGGCATGATGGATGAGGCCCGGGTCATGTTCGACAGGACGCTCCCCCTCTTCCAGGCCGCTCGCTCCTCGCCGGAGGTCATCCCGGCCATTGTTGTCTTCCTGCCGCTCTGTGCACGCCTCGGGGAGCTTTCCGCGAGCAGGAAGCTGATCGAGCAGGGACTGAAGATGACGGCGTCCCGACCGGAGCTGGCGGAGCAGAGGCGGGTGCTCCTCATCGAGATGGACCTGCTTAGGAAGTACGAGGCCAAAGATAGGGGGAAGGCGCCCCGGCGCCGCTAGTGCACGGGCAAGAGAACCTCTTGGTCCGACCGGCACAACAAATGGCTCATCGAAGCCTGCGTTCCGAGGCGGGCAAGCGGCCCCTTCAGAGCGAGGAACGACATCGCATCGTCGAGGGAGCATCTCGTTCCGTAGGATGGCAAAGGGATGGGTGCCGAACATGACAGGATTTATGCCTCAGGGAGCAATTGACGTGGAGGGGTCCAACATTATGACGCCAGACCTGGATCTTAGGAAGTCGATCATGGAGAACTGTTCCCACGCCGTCGATTCCTATGTTATGAGGCGGGACAAGCGATATCAGGGTCTCGAAGGAGAGGCGAGGTCGGCCCTGCTCGATACGACGATGACGACCTATCTGGCCATGCAGAATGCGCACGTGAACATGAACGTCATGCACCATCTCATCCTTCAAGGTCGAACGCGATCGTGGTGGGAGGCGGAGAGGGACCTCCTGGCCCGCCTGACCATAGCGGTCGCGGCCCAACCTCGCTTCTTCGACGGCCGTGGAAGGGTGGATCCACCTCACATCAAGTCCCTGAGAAAGGAAGCGGGTTCGATCAAACACCTCTACCCCTGGTTCATCGCGACCCCGATCCCGGACCTTTCGGCCATCCTGGGCCCAGGACCGAGCAGATGGAGCCTACTGGGGGACATCAAGCATCAGATGGCCAAGGCCATCGCTGAAGATGGGGCCAATGTCGCCGAGCACTTTGAGACGATCACCGCCTTGGAGGAGATCATGCCGGAGACCGGGCTCGCCGATGCGGACTATGCCAGGGAGGTCCGCGAGATATTGATGGTCATGGAACAAGAGTTCCATCGTTGGTCGGAAGACCCTCCTCGCCTCTTCCTCCCTCTCATCGGCCAGATGCTCTATGGCGGCCTAGAGGATTACGCCGCCCGACTTTCGCGCTTTGTGATCGACCACCTCATCCTCCGCTATCTGGATTCCCTGTCTGAAGAGCAGACGAGGGAAATGGTGAACGTCCTGGTCGAGCAGCCAGAGCCGACGATCTTCGTCCTGGCGCTCACCACCGACAAGGCGAAGGAATCATTCGACGTCCTCAGGGACATCACCGGAGATGACGGAAATGCCGCGATCCTCATGGGGCAGATCGCCAGCGACTATGCTCAATTGATGGATGTGGCGTCCGCCATCAATATCTTCGATGCCGTGGCCCAGCACTTCGATGAGCGGTCGGCGTTCAGCACGGCCATGGTCATGGGCAAGTACTGTTCGCTCCAGGCGACGGGACAGGATGGCCTTACGCTGATCGGTGAATTCGTCGAAAAGGCCGAGGTCCGGGGGTGGCACGAGTCCGTCGCCAGCGGCTGCGCCTCCATGGCGCTGAACCTCCTGTTTGTGGAGCGGGACGAAGAGGCCAGAACATGGCTGAAGAGGATGGAGGCGGTGATCGTTCAGCACAAGGACGACCTCCGCCTATGGCAACAGTATCCTGGGTATCTGAGGGCGGCCTTGGCGGCCCAGGACCTTCCCATGGCCCTGAGGATCATCGATGCTGGCCTCTCGTCCAAGGCCGACCCTAAGGACCTGGCCGAGATATGGCGGTCGATGGACCCTATCCGCCTTGAGATCACTACCGGGATGAGGGAGATCGCGGCGCGGGGACCGAAGAGAACAAGAAGCAGACCTGGGCGCAAGAAAGGGGCGAGCAGCGGAAGATAGACCGTCCGACCTCGTCCCCTAGCGTTCTCTAAATGCGTCCAGCATCCGGCAGGCCATGCACTTTCCGCCGTGGCAAGGCTCCCCGCAAGCGCATAGGGATAGTCCTGCGGTCGGGAATGTGGCGTGCAGCGCCGGTCGGATGGAATCGTAGCTGGCCAGAATGCTGTGCCGCGTGCCCGGGTGCCTTGACTCCATGTCATCGATCAGGGCGCGGAACTCGTTGCGCAGCGCCTCGTTGGCGTAAGGACATTCGTCGTCGCTGAAGGGCAGCTCGCGCAGCAGCGCGTACAGGAACGATTCCTTCTCAGGGACCTGCCGCAGCGGCTCCACCCTGGGCACCAGGCCCGGTTGTACCCGGTCGTGCGGGCCCAGGCGTGCCAACCGTTCCGTGTCGCCCCGCATGAAGTTCATCAGGATCGATTGTGCCATGTCGTCCAGGTTATGCCCTGTGACGATGATGTCCGCCTCCACCCGTTTGGCCGCCAGGTTAAGGCATTTCCGGCGCAGCACGCCGCAGTAGGCGCAGGCGCCCTTCTCGCCTTGGCAGGCCATCTCGTCCATGGTAACACCCAGCTCCTCTTCCAGGGAGATGATCACATGCCGCATGCCGAGGGATTCCGCCAATCGGGCCGCTTTGCCTATCGTTCCTGGTCGGTAGCCTGCTATCCCCTCGTCCACCGTGATGGCTACGACCTCGACGCCGCGACGTTCTTTTAGGATCTGGTGCGTAAGATACACTGCTACAGAGCTGTCCTTGCCTCCGGAAAGGGCGACGGCGACGACCTTCTTGCCGTTGAGGTCCGTCTGCTTGCGGAATTCGGCCTTGAACCTCCTCTCGACGAATTCCAGGAAATGCTCGCGGCATAGATCGCAGCCGTTGTAACGGACGTGCTCTATTGAAGGCGAACCGCACTTGGAGCAGGAAGGCATCACATGCTGACCCGGCACACCGATATTTAAGGATTGAACCCGATGTCTTGCGCATGCTCGTTCGAGTTCTTTCCCAACTTCCGTTCTTCACTGCCGGGGATGACACCTGGCTAAGCGAGATGCTGCATCCCCGGGACCTCAGCGGGGGTCTGCCCTATACGCTTGCCTATGCGGAAGTGCAGCCACATCAGGTCACGCGCCGGCACAGGCTCCATGAGGGAACTGAGGTGCACATCGTGATCGAGGGAAAGGCCCTATTCCATGTGGGGGGCGAGGAGCGCGAGGTATCTGCCATCTCCGCGGTGGTGGTGCCGCCGCAGCAATGGCAGTGGATCAGCAACGGACCGGAGCGTTTGCGACTCCTGTGCATCGTCTCCCCGGCCTGGCACAAGGAAGATGAGGAAACGCTGGAATGATGCGGGGGGATGTGCAGAGGGGATCATCTCGAACACCTTCGGGCTTCCTGCACGAATCTTATTTAGGTGAGTGACGTACCTTTGCTTCTGGGCCAGCATGTCTGCAGAAATCTGGATCGAGAAGTACCGCCCGCGCAAACTGGACGATGTGGTCGGCCAGAAGGAAGTAGTGGAGCGGTTGAAGGCCTATGCCCGTACGGGCAATTTGCCGCATCTGATGTTCGCCGGCCCGGCCGGCACCGGCAAGACGACCTGCGCCCTGGCGCTCGCCAGAGAACTCTACGGAGAATCGTGGAGGGACAATTTCATGGAGCTCAACTCCTCCGATGAGAACGGCATTGAGGTCGTGAGGGGGAAGATCAAGGACTTCTCGCGCACGCAGCCCATCGGCGGGGCCGCCTTCAAGATCATCTTTCTGGACGAAGCGGACGCCATCACTTCTGCGGCGCAGGCCGCATTGCGCAGAACGATGGAAAGATACAGTGCCACCTGCCGCTTCATCCTCTCCTGCAACTACTCCAGCAAGATCATTGAACCGATCCAGTCCAGATGTGCGGTGTTCCGTTTCCGGCCGCTGCGCGGCGATGACATCAAGGGATCATTGCGGAAGATCGCCATCAATGAAAAGGTCGGCGTCACCGATGAAGTGATCGACACGCTAGTGCACCTCACCGACGGCGACATGCGCCGCGCCATCAACACGCTGCAGGCGATCGCTTCCACCGGTGAGGAGATCACCGGCGATCTCGTCTATTCGGCGCTGGCGTCCGCCCGCCCCGAGGAGGTCAACGACATGTTGCGCCTCGCGCTGGACGGTCGCTTCTCCGAGGCACGCAATACGCTGGAGGAGATAATGCTGAAGTACGGGCTCAGCGGCGAGGACGTGATCAAGCAGATCCACCGCAGCTGGCAGGACCTGGACATCAGTGATGATGACAAGATCAGGCTGCTCGACAGGACCGGGGAGATAGAGTTCCGTCTCGTCGAGGGCGCCAACGAGCGCATTCAGCTCGAGGCGCTGCTTGCCTATGTCACTCTGCTGGGGAAGCATTCCAAGCCTTAGCGCAATGGCTAAGATATAAATATTCCTTGCCCGTTGCCAAGCCCAGAGGTTTTGACTATGGCACGTTTCAAGGAAGCCGATGCGAGGCTCCTCAACAAGAAAGTCTGCATGAACTGCTACGCGAGGAATGCTGTGAAGGCGACCCGCTGCAGAAAGTGCAACTATACTCAACTTCGCCTAAAGGCGAAAGAGAGTCGGAAGGCGTAAGCCGCTATCGCGGCCTTCCAAACCACCTTTCTTCCATATCCAGGAAGGATCGTAATTTTCCACCCATATTCTCCTTTGTCCGCGGAAGCGCCGTCGCGTTCCCTGGCCCCATGATTTCGCTTTGTAGATTATCTCACAGATACTATTTTAACGGCCTAACCAATTCAGTTAACATTCTGGTGTATTGATGGGCAACAAGGTAATGGTCGTGGACGACAACCCCGCGGTGAGGGAAGTGGTCGGTGACCTGATAACAGCGGCGGGATTCGTACCAGTGACCGTCTCAGGCGGAAAGGAATGCCTGGAACGCACCATCACTGAGAAGCCGGACATCATCCTGCTGGATATCAACATGCCAGACATGGACGGTTGGAGCGTTCTGCGCGCCCTGAAGGAGAAGGGACTCACGGAGAATTGCAAGATCCTCATGCTGACGGCCACCACCGAGATCGGCACCGATATCTTTGGTCTGCAGGATGTGGTCGAAGGCTACATCCGCAAGCCGTTCAACAATACCGAGCTCACTGACCGCCTCCGTAAGCTGCTGGCCGCCGATATGGTGGCCCCGCCCGTGGAAGAGAAGAAGAAGGAAGGCGGGCTATTCTCCCGTTTGCGCACCAAGGTCGGCGGTGAGGGCGGGACGGAACTCAGCGGCATGGAGACGGCCAAGGTATCTGAGAAGAAGTACCACCTCAAGCCTGGGTTCGCCTACCTCATCAAGGAGGCGAAGCCACAGCGGTCCTATGAGATCTTCGTGGACCAGGCCACCCACTCCATTCAAGGCCTCTGTGTAACCAGGCAGCATCCCAGCGTCATCCGCAAGAACTGGAGCCTGGAGAAGACCCCCATAATCTGGCTCAGCAACCAGATCGGGAAGGCGTACATCAACCCGAGCAATATCGGCATTTTATCGGACACCATCATCCGCTTCGTCGAGAAGAGCGGCGAGAGCGTGGTCATGATCGACGGTGTGGAATTCCTCATACTCAATAACGATTTCGAGAAGGTCATTAAGATGATCAACCACATCAGCGAGGCGGTCATGGAGCATCGCTCCATGCTGCTGGTGACGGTCGATCCGCGCACTCTGAGCACGAGGGAGCTGGCGCTGCTCGAGAGGAACATGGAGATCATCGAGCAGTCCGTTTGAGCGCTATTCTCATCGCGTTGTCAAGAAAGCAATTTCTAGAGGCTTGGCCTTCCCAGTCATAGAGGAAGGATCATGTCCACCATCGTCTCCGTGAATGCCAGGGAAGTGCTTGATTCCAGGGGAAACCCGACCGTAGAGGTCGAGGTACACACGAAGAAGCACACCGCCATTGGAATAGCACCGAGCGGCGCTTCGACCGGCTCCATGGAGGCAATGGAGCTGCGGGATGGCGGCAAGCGCTATGCGGGCAAGGGGGTCACCAAGGCGGTGGGGAACGTCAAGACGATCCTTGCGCCGGCGCTCATCGGCATGGACGCCACGGACCTGGAGGCGCTGGACCGCGCCATGGTCCAGGCGGACGGGACCCCCAACAAGTCCAAGGTCGGCGCCAACGCCACCACCGCCGCATCGTTCGCGGTCGCTCACCTCGGCGCCAAGGAGAAAGGCGTTGCCCTGCACGAGCACCTCATCTCCAGATCTCATATCCTGCCAGTGCCGATGATGAACGTCATCAACGGCGGCAAGCACGCGGGCAGCAAACTGAAGATACAGGAGTTCATGATCGCTCCGAGCGGACTCCCCTCCTATCATGAGGCACTGCAGGCTGGCGTGGAGGTATATCATTCCCTCAAGACCGTGCTCAAGAAGAAATACGGTCCGGCCGCCATCAACGTCGGCGACGAGGGCGGCTTCGCACCAATGCTCGACAGCTGCCGGGAGGCCATGGACCTCCTTCTCACCGCCATCACCGAAGCCGGTTACACCCCGGGCAAGGAGGTCGGTTTGGCCATGGACGCCGCCGCGAGCGAGTTCTACGCCGACGGCGTCTACGAATTGGACGGCAAGAAGTGGACCTCGGCGGAGATGGTGGACTTCTATGTGGCGCTGTCCAAGGAGTATCCCATGGTCAGCATCGAGGACCCCTTCGAAGAGGCGGCCATGGACACCATGGCAGAGCTTACCGCCAAGATCGGCGCCCGGGTCCAACTGGTCGGCGACGACATGTTCGTGACGCAGGCCGCCATGGTGCACAAGGCCATCAAGAAGAAGGCGGGCAACTGCATGCTGCTCAAGGTGAACCAGGTCGGGACCATCACGGAGGCCTTCGAGGCGGCCAAGATATGCTACGGCAATGGCTACGGCGTCATGGTCTCGCACCGTTCCGGAGAGACGGAGGATACCACCATTGCCGACATCGCCGTGGCCCTGGGCTGCGGCCAGATAAAGACTGGGGCCCCCTGCCGGGGCGAGCGGACGAGCAAATACAACCGCCTCCTGCGCATCGAGGAATCGCTGCCCAACGCTGCCTTCTTGGGCGGTAAGGCCTTCAAGCGCTGACGGCAGTATGATTAATGCCTAGAGCCATCGCCTGGCGGGGTCAACATGCCGGGTGAGAGGTTCTTCAGCGCCAGTGACGAGGAGATCAGGAAAGGCCGCACCACCGACGTCTACTTCGAAAGGACGATGCAGGTGCTCAAGGCCCATGGCCTGGACCGCAAGGAAGCGCATGCGGAGTTCACCGCATCATCGCTGCCGCGTTCGTGGCCCTGGGGCGTCTTCGCCGGCGTGGAAGAATTGGCCCGCCTGATGCAAGGGAAGAACGTCGACATCTCCTGCCTTCCCGAGGGGACCGTGTTCCGCTCCCGTGACCATACCGGTCTCCGAGTACCGGTCATGACCATCTCCGGCGCCTACGGCGAATACTGCATCTACGAGACCCCGATGCTCGGATTCCTTTGCTTCGCCAGCGGCGTGGCCACGTCCGCCGCCCGTTGTCACCTGGCCGCGCAGGGCCGACCGGTGCTCTCCTTCGGTGTGCGCCGGATGCATCCGGCGCTCTCGCCGGTCATCGATCGCTCCGCCTACATCGGCGGTTGCGATTCTGCCTCGTCGCTGTTGGGCGCAGAGCTCGTTGGTCAGAGGCCGACGGGAACGATGCCCCATGCGCTCATACTCATGTTCGGGGACCAGCGCAAGGCCTTTGCCGCCTTCGGAAAAGAGATCGACGAGGACGCGCGCACCGCGCTGGTCGACACTTTCTGTGATGAGAAAGCGGAGACCATCATGGCCTTGGAATCGATGCCGGGATTGCGCGCCGTACGACTGGACACCCCCGCCTCGCGCCGTGGCGACATCTGCGAGATCGTGCGCGAGGTGAAGTGGGAATTGGCCTGCCGTGGCCGGCCCGAGGTGAAGGTCCTGATCAGCGGTGGCCTGGGCGAAGCGGACCTCCCCAACCTGGTGAAGGCGGGCGCGGACGGCTTCGGCGTCGGCACCAGCATAGCAAATTCCCCGACCATAGATTTCTCCCTGGACATCGTAGAGAAGGAAGGGAGGTCCATCTCCAAGAGAGGCAAGCTGAGCGGTCGCAAGGAAACGTTCCGCTGCCCTGATTGCATCGAGTTCAAGGTCAAGCTGGCCGGTGAAGATCGTCCCTGCTGCCCGCACTGCGGCGCAGAGATGGAACCGGCCCTGCGTCCCCTATTGAAAGCGGGAGAGAGGGTAGCGCCGGCGGAGAAGGAAGCGGACCTGCGCGCCCGCACGCTCGCTCAGCTGGAGAAGCTCAAGGTGGTCTGCTGATGGAGGAGGGCGATTTCCGCACGCGCCTCGAGCTGGTCGAGGGCTACAAATTCCGCATCTCCTTCGACAACGAGAAGGCGCCGGATCTCTACATGGACGAACCGAAACCGCTCGGACAGGGCGAATATCCCAACGCGGGCAAATTCCTCGCCGCGGCGGTGGGCAATTGCCTCTGCGCCTCGCTGGCTTTCTGCGTGCGCAAGTACAGGGCCGAGGTCTTCACCATCCATGCCGAGGTGTACACGACCCTGTCCCGCAACGAGAAAGGTCGTTATCGGCTCACCGCCATCAAGGTCAAGATCAAGCCGGAGGTGAGCGATCCGGAGGTGCTGGAACGATGCCTCCCGCTCTTCGAGGACTTCTGCATCGTGACCGAGAGCGTGCGCAAGGGCATACCGGTCGATGTTGAGGTGATTGCTCCCGAACTCTGAACACTTTGGATTATTGTGCTGTGCTTCACTGACATGATTTAAGTAACCGCAGGGTACTATTCCGGCTATATGCTCGACGAGAAGGACCGTGCCATTCTTAGGGAGCTGCAG
>CAZCNG010000049.1:0-13635 GCA_964500045.1 uncultured Methanomassiliicoccaceae archaeon | reverse complement strand
ACCATTCTTATCTGCGCATCGCTTTCAACGGATGCCATTATGAGGTCAACATGAGAACGGAAGTGCTCGTGGTCGGCGCCGGGGCCACCGGTGCAGGCACCGCCCGGGATCTGGCCATGAGGGGTCGTTCCGTGCTTCTCATCGATCGTGGCGATTTCTGCTCCCTGACCTCCGGCGGTAACCACGGCGTCCTGCATAGCGGGGCTCGTTACGTCACCAGGGATCCGCACGCCGCAGCGGAATGCGCCCGCGAGAATCGTATCCTCAAGAAGGTCGCCCCGTTCTGCGTGGAGCAATGCGGCGGCACATTCCTCGCCTTGAACGAGGCGGACCTGGTCTATTCGGAGGAGTTCGAGAAGGCTTGCAGGAACTGTGAAGTGCCCGCGGTCGAACTGACACCGATGGAATTGATCGAGAAGGAACCGCAGGCGGCCGACGCATGGCGATCCTTCGCAGTGGAAGATGGCAGCATAGATCCTTTCCAGCTCATCTTCATGAACGTGCTCGCGGCACGCCGGGCGGGGGCACTGGCCTGGAATCACACGGCGCTTATTGGCATGACCGTGGTCGACGGCAGGGTAGTCTCCGCGCGCCTGCGCAGCCGGCGACATGCCGAAGATCTGGTCGTCAAGCCAGAGTTGGTCGTCAACTGCACCGGAGCTTGTGTCGCAGAGGTCGCTGGGATGGCCTCCTTGCGGGCGGAGGTCGGCCTCGACGCCGGCGCCATGATCGTGGCCAATGGGCGTTCGGTGAGCGGCCTCGTCAATCGACTTAGGCCTCCAGCCGACGGCGACATCATCGTCCCGAACGCCACGACCATGATCCTCGGTACCACGTCCAGGAAATTGACCTCGCCGGAACCGCCAACCCCGACCGCCGAAGAGATCGACCTGCTCATGCGCGAGGCGGCCGCCTTGGTGCCCTCCATTGCCGGCGCGCGTCTGATCCGCGCCTACTGTGGCATCAGGCCATTGGCTGGGGCCACTGGCAGGGGGGTCGCGCGCGAGGCGGTGGTGGTGGACCATGCCATGGACGGCGTGGACAATCTCATTAGTGTCTTCGGCGGCAAGCTGACCACCTATAGGGCGATGGCAGAAAGGGCATCCGACCTGGTGGGCGTCAAGCTGGGTCGGAGGTCAACGTGCCGCACGCACCTGGAGGAGATGGCCGCGGCCCGGCAGAAACGAAAGGGTGTGGAGCTGTGCACTTGCGAGCGCGTTACACAGGCTGAGGTCGAGGCCACGGTCGCGGGGGGCGACTGTCTTACCTTGGGCGACCTGATGAGGCGCACAAGGGTGGGCATGGGCTACTGCCAGGGGCTGGAGTGCTCCCTTTCCTGCGCGGAGGCGATGGGGGGCGAGATGGTGACTCTGCTCTCGGATTTTGAAAAGCAACGCTGGAGGGGAGTGCAGCCCGTGGTCCGGGGCGACCAGCTGCGTCAGGAATACTTCCGCCGCTGCTGTACTCGATCTCATGGGCTGGAGGGCAGGAGATGATCGAGATCGAAACCGAGGTGCTCGTCGTCGGCGGCGGGATGACCGGCTGCGCCGCCGCCTTCGAATCGGCCCGCACTAGGTGCACCATTCTCGCATCTGCAGGGGGCAGCGCTACTTCCCTCAGCAGCGGGTGCATAGACTTCCACTCCGATGGTCGGTCGAGAGCTGCGGACTTCCTGGGCGCTCTTGATCGCCACCTAGGGCTGGTCGATGGTGGGAGAGTGATCACCAGCGCTGGTGTGGACCGACCCGCCAGCGTTCATCAGAAAGGCATGCTGACCCTGGAGGAGGTGCAGGCGAGGGGGGGCGTCGA
Organism: uncultured Methanomassiliicoccaceae archaeon; assembly: GCA_964500045.1. GTDB lineage: Archaea > Thermoplasmatota > Thermoplasmata > Methanomassiliicoccales > UBA472 > CAZCNG01. The sequence continues at coordinate 11,826 of CAZCNG010000049.1, read as the reverse complement.
TATAGTCCATTTTCCCTGGATGAGATCATCGCATCCTCGTCTGGCAGTGCACTGTCTGCGCGCCAAAGGCATAACTGCGGACATACTGCAGGCCGATGACAGTGCCCGTACCGTCATGCTGGAGCGGGGAGATGCGGAAACATTGGGTAGGGCTTTGGCCCGTTCCATTCCTGCTTCAAGGAAGGACCTTGTGGCCATCCCCGCCCTTTGGGCCGGGTTGGACCTGGGCGCGATGTTGGAAGCAGCCACCCGGGAGGGGGGCTGTGAATTTCGTGAACTGGTCGGACCTGCCGGGCCGGCAGGTCTGCGGTTGCAGCGGGCGGCGGAGTTGGTATCCAACGTCTCAAATTCCATGATCGGCTGTGAACTTCGCGGTTTGGAGTTCACCGCAGATCGCTGCACCGCGGCCATAGTGCGTTCTGGATTGCGTGACATCCGCATAGTGTGCCGCGGCATCATCCTGGCGACCGGTGGCCCGCTGATCTCCCGCTCGGATGTCGTCTTACCGCTGGAGAAGGAGATGGTCACCATCCCATCGCTGGGGGCCGCCGCGCCTTTCCTGCAATGCCGCGACGGTTTTGCACGCCACGCAGGCAGGCCGCTGCGTAATGTAGTGGTGTGCGGCTCGGCATTGTCGCAACTAGGCTACTTGGAAGGAAAGGGTGCTGGCGATTGCCTGCTCTCCGGACTGGCGGCAGGCAAGTTGCTGGGGGAAGGATTGTGATGAGAATCATGGACCGTTGCATCAAATGCGGCCTATGCGTGCGCTCCTGTCCTACCATTTCTTTGCGCCAAGGCAATTTCCCCGGTCCCCGCGAGGTGGCAATGGTCCCCCTGCGCCACCCCGGTCTGGAGGTGGAGGACCTTCTGCTCTGCTCCATGTGCTACCGTTGTCGCAGCGTATGCCCTTCCGGTATTGACCTTCCAGAGGCGATGATGCGCATGCGCATCGAAGCGGCACCATCGACGAGGGATGGACACCAGCGTCTACTGGGGCGGATCGCAGCGCACGGCCGCTCGGTCGATGGTCCCAGCGCCCGCCCTCGCAGGGGCTCAGGGCCTCTCTTCTTCCCGGGCTGCGTCTCCCCGGCGCGGCTGCAGGACGGTCACGCTGGTGCGCTGGCTGTTTTGGATGCGGCCGGCCTCGATCCCTATGTGCCTGATGGACTGGTATGCTGCGGTGCCCCGGTCCGCAAGATCGGTGAGATCGAGAGAGCGGAAGGGTTGCGGCTGCGCAACCTGGAGTTGCTGGAGGCAGCGGACATGGTGGTCGCGTCCTGCCCCGGCTGCGTTGGAGAGCTAAATGAACACTATGGCATCGGGGCGCTGCACACCGTAGAGGCGCTGTACGAGGCACGCCACCGCCTCAAGCCCGCCACTGGAACGAAGGTCAAGGTCGCAGTGCATCATCCCTGCCATCTCAGTCGCGGCGTGGGCGCCCACACGCGGGAGCAGACGGCCCAGCTGCTGATGTCCCTGCCCGGCGTCCACTTGGTGGAGATGGACGACCCCTCCGCCTGCTGCGGCGGCGGGGGTGGGCTGATGGCCGGCTACCCGAACGCCTCCATGGAATTGGCCAAGGGCAAGACCAATGATGCGAAACGCTCCGGTGCGGAGGTGCTGGTGGCCGCATGTCCCTTCTGTGTGCTCTCCCTACGTCGTGTTCCAGGCATGACCGTCGTGGGCCTGGAGGAATTCATGTCATCAAGAATGAGATGATGGACAACAATCAAATACTGTCTTGATATCATTTGCACCAGAATGGACCCGAAACAACTCTGTTCCACTTGTCTCAATCGTGAGAGCCGCCCCGAGATTGGCGTGGGTGGCCAGTTGATATATTGCCGCAAGAAGGACATGGTCCTGCGGCCCAAGCTGGAGTGCGCCTTGTACGCCAAGGCCACTGCTCAGTCCGTGCGCGAGCTGCACCGCACCCTCTACGGCGAGATCGAAGAGGAAGAAGAATAAATCCAGCACCATTTTTCCAGCAGTAATTTTGCAAAAGGAAATTATACTCGGTGACCGAATCGCCAATGGGGTCCTTGGAGATGAAAGCTGTGATTCTAGCGGCAGGGGAAGGTACCCGCCTGCGGCCTTTCACTTTGACCAGGCCGAAGGTCATGCTGCCGGTGGCCGGTCGCCCAATCCTTCAGCATGTGGTGCAAAGCCTGGTGGCGAGCGGACTGCGCGACATCGTCATCGTGGTCGGCTACAAGAAAGAAAGGATCATGTCCTATTTCGGCGATGGCAACATGTTCGGTGCCTCCATCGAATACGTGGTGCAGGAGAAGCAGCTGGGCACGGCCCATGCTCTTTCACTAGCTCGTTCCCGCCTCGGCAGCGAATTCGTCGTGCTGGGAGGGGACAACATCATCGACCAGAAGACGGTGTCCGGACTCCTGCAATGCGGCAACGCCCCCTGCGTCCTTTTCACTGATAGCGACATCCCCTCCAAATATGGCGTGATGGAAGTGGCCGATGGCCGCGTGCACCGGATCGTGGAGAAACCTCAGACCCGCGAGGGCAACATCATCAATACTGGCATCTACCGCCTCAACGCGAAAACAGCGGACCTGATCGTAGCCGGGGTCGGCGACGGCCAGTGGGGCATCACAGACATCCTAAGACGTGAACTGGATCGCGTGGATCTTCATGCAGTGCGTTGCGAAGGCCTGTGGCTGGACGCGGTCTACCCGTGGGACCTGATCCACCTCAATGAGATGGCCATGAACATGCAGGGACATGATATCGCTGGCGTGGTCGAGGCCGGAGCAGTTCTAAAGGGTCCGGTGCAGGTGGGCAAAGGGAGCCGCATCCGCTCCGGTTGCTACATCGAGGGGCCGGTCATCATCGGCGAAGGCTGTGACATCGGACCAAACTCGACCATCTTCCCTTCTAGTTACATCGGCAACGGTTGCAATATTGAAGCCCATACGATGATCGCCAACTCTATCCTGATGTCCGGGGTCAGCATCGGCAGCCACTCCCACATCTGCCAGGGCGTCTTTGGTGAGGGGGTGCGCGCAGGGCCGGGCCTCATGGCCGCCTGCGGCTGTGGCCACGTGCGCGTTGATGACGAGTTCCACAAGATGGACCACATCGGCGGCATGGTCGGCGACGACGCCGTCATCGGATCCCGAGTGGTCATCGTCTCCGGTGTCATCGTGGGCGGAGGATGCCGTGTCGGGGACGGGGCGGTCCTAAGGAGCAATGTACCGGATAGGAGCATCGTGGTCTGATGTGCGGCATCATCGGCTATACTGGCTACCGCCAGGCCAACGAGGTCATCCTGGACGCGTTGAACCGTCTGGAATACCGCGGCTACGATTCCGCCGGTGTCGCCATCCTTGGACCCGGTATGCGCATGTACAAGAAGAAGGGCGAACTGAATAAGCTCAAGGCCTCGCTGCCGGAGATCTCTGGCACCGTGGGCATCGGACACACCCGCTGGGCGACCTGCGGCCGTCCCAGCGACGAGAACGCGCATCCCTTCCTGGACTGCTCTGGCAAACTGGCCCTGGTCCACAACGGTATCATTGAGAATTACCGGCCACTTAAGCAGAATCTAATGGCGGCCGGCCACGTTTTCACTTCCCAGACCGACACGGAGGTCATCGCGCATCTCCTGGAGGAACACTATGAAGGTGACCTGCACGAGGCGCTCAAGGCGACGGTGCGGGATATCCACGGGACCTACGCCATCGTCGCCGTGGCCGAGGGCAGCTCCACCATAGTGGCGGCGCGCAAGGAGAATCCCTTGGTCATCGGCCTTGGGGTCGGCGAAACGCTGGTCGCATCAGATGTCACCGCACTGCTCTCCTACACCAACAAAGTCCTCTACGTTATGGATGGCGAGACGGTCGTGGCGACGCCCGAAGGTGCGCGCCTCTACGACGCCGCCGGCAGGGAGATCCAGCGGGCGCCGGAGGTCATCACCTGGACCGCCGAGGACGCACAGAAGGGCGGCTTCGAGCACTTCATGCTCAAGGAGATCTACGAGCAGCCACAGGCTGCGCACAACTCGCTCCTGAACGCGCTGGACATGATCGAAGGTGCTGATCTTCTACAGAAAGTGGATTTCAACGCCATCAAGATCGTGGCCTGCGGTACCTCATACCATGCGGCCATGGTCGGCAAGTACGTCATCGAAGAGCTGGCCCGCATCCCGGTGACGCTGGAGCTGGCATCCGAGTATCGCTATTCACCCGGAGCGAGGGAGAACCCCCTCGTCATTCTCATCTCACAGAGCGGCGAAACGGCGGATACACTGGCGGCGTCGCGGGAAGCGCGCCGCCGCGGCTGCCGCACACTCGCCATCACCAACGTCATCGGCAGCAGCATCACGCGCGAGGTGGATGAGGTCTTCTATACGCGCGCTGGCCCAGAGATCGGGGTTGCCGCCACGAAGACCTATCTGACTCAGTTGCTAGCGATGTACATCATCGCCATCCGCATCGGCTATGCGAAGAAGGTCATGGGCTACGATGCCATGTGGAATACGCTTTCTACCTTGCGCCGCATGCCCGCGCTGGTGCAGGAGGTCCTGGACGACACGGCTGCGGTCGAAGCGGCGGCACAGCGCCTGTCCCTAGCGAGGGATGTCTTTTTCATCGGCAGGAGTGTCAACTTCCCCACGGTCATGGAGGGAGCGCTCAAGCTGAAAGAGATATCCTACATCCACGCTGAAGGCTTTGCGGCGGGGGAATTGAAACACGGGCCACTGGCGCTGCTGGACGAGAAAACGCCGGTGGTGGCTGTGGCGATCAAAGGAGACCCCACCTACGACAAGATGCTCAGCAATATCTCCGAGGTCGCGGCGCGCGACTCGCCGATCATCGGCATAGGCTGTGCCGGAGACGTCGATCTGGAGCGGATCTCCGATTTGATGATCCCCCTTCCTTGTGTCAAATCGCTCTTCTCGCCGATACCGGTGACGATCGCAATGCAACTGCTGGCATATCACACGGCCCGCCTCCGCGGTTGCCCCATCGATAAGCCGAAGAATCTGGCCAAGAGCGTTACCGTCGAGTGATCACTCGAGCTTCTCGGGGCACAGGTCGCGCCGGCTGCAGGAGCGGCACTTGCCGGGACGGCTGTGGTTCCTGTGCACGTCGCCGCTCTGCGCCAGACGGCGCATCTCTCCCAATTTCTCTAGGAGCAGTTGTTCTAATTCCGGCGTGAAATCGATCTCGTGCTCCACATCTCCGTATTTCAGGATGCCGTGCGAGACCCGTTTGCCCTTCTCTTCTGAAAGCAGGAGACAATACGCGGCCACCTGTAGGATGTGCGAGAACAGCGGTCCCCTGGGCATGCGCCCGCTCTTCAGGTCGACCGGGATCGGCTCGCCATCGATCTCGATGATGTAATCGGGCCGCCCGCTCAATCCGTACTTCTCCGATCTGAGCAATCGGGACTTCTCGGTGCCGATGTAGGTGACCTTGGAGTCCACGTGCACGCTCTTCCTCTTGTCCTCCGCCCTGCGCGAGGATGCTAGCACGATGTGCAGCGCGATGCTCGTTCCGATCAACCACACGAGCGCTAACACCGCAAAGATGAGCGCCACCTGTGCCTCCAGGTTGGCGATATTGATTACCATTAGGATGCCTATGAACGCGAGCACACCTAATCCTCCGGTCACGATCTCCCGTCGGGCTATGACCTGCTGTAAGCTCTTTCCTTCTCCAGCACGGTACATAACGAAGATAACCACGCCCCACCAGATGATGATCAGGCCGGCGATGATGATGAGCAGGTCAAAGAGCGAGGAGCCACGTACCAGGAAGATCGCCAGCACCGCGGTCAGCGCCGCCACCAGCGAGAATCCGAGCACCAGGCCCTCCCATTGCATCGCCCTCTGCTCGTTCCTATTGATGTCGGTGAGATCGTCGGAGAGCATCTCGTGGCGCCGGTCTCCCTCCTTGAGTTGGGGGGATGTGACCTTGGCATCGCGGCCAAGCCACCAGCTGAGGTGGCAATAGCCGAATCTCTCCAGTTCGCTGGCTGAGATGATATCATCGTTCATCTTCTTCTGGACGATCGAAGGGGTCATGCAGATTATATACTGTTGCCGTCTCAATCGCAGTGGATCTTGCAGGTCATGCAGCTGAGGCTGGAATCTGTAATGAAGATTCCAGGTGGTGTGTCCACTTCGTCCACGAAGCCGAACCAGTAGACCACCAGGCCCTGTCCGAAGAGCTGCGTATACGGCTCCAACTGTTTCTTGACGTTCTTGTTCACTTCGACTCTGTCACCGAATGTGGCCTTGGATTCAATCCAATTGCACTTCCAGCCGTTGACGGTGATGGGATGGTCGAGCAGCGCATCCGGCGTCTTGGGGAATTCTCCGCGCAGATCACTCTCAGTGCGGTAGGTGACCCCCATGCTGTCCAGCCAGTTCTGCAACATTTCTTCGCCCCACTTGCCCCGCTTGCACTGCACGTCGTTGGCCCAGGGCGAATAGCACATGTCTGCCTCGGTGATTTCGACGATCTGTCGGCGCAGTTCCTCGTCCGCGATGTTCTGCGGCTCGCGCACATACTGCCAGAACTGCTTCTTCGACTTGCCACTGGCCTGGAATATCATTAGCCCCGTGAGAATGGGTGGGAATCGCCAGTTGCGGGACACCTGGATGAGCGGGGTGCCCTTCTGCCATTCGTAGACCAGACGATTGGCGTTCCTCTGCACCCTGTAGAAGTTCTTGGTGGCCTCGCGCACGGTCCTCTGTGAGTAGATGACGTTGAGCAGTTCCTCGTCCAGGCCCGTCTCGTCGTGCACGATCTTTATGTCCTCTGGTTCGCAGAGGCGCTCATAAATGGTTTTAAAATGGTCATTCTTCAATAAATCATCCTTCCAGTGTTCTCTCAGCTGGTTTTTAAACTGACAGGCCATATTTCAATGTGTCGAATGCAGGGCCATCTTCCCGATTGATTTATCTAGCTCCACGCGCTGCTGTATTTCAGGGATGCGGATGGCTTTAGAATTTCTTGCAGATGGCGAAGTGCCGCCCTGGTTGCCCTCTGGCGTCGGGGAAGCACGACGGCTGGCGTACGCTGGCCAATATGCCTGTTTCTTCCTTTCCTTGATCTTCGCGGCCGGCGGGGTGCTGCTCACTCTCTTCGGTCGAACCTCCCTGGGTCTCGCCCTGATCTTGATCTTCCTGCTGGGTATGGGGATCACCTATCTGCTCAAGGAGAGCTTCTTCGACCTGCTCGACGCGGGTGAGACCCGCAAGGCGGAACCGCGTCTGTTCCTGTGGGCCGTTCTTGGCCTCTTCGTCGGTCTCATTCCCGGCGCGCTGCTCCTCTTCGCCTTCGTGCGCCTGCAGGAAGCGCTGCAGCACGAGGCGCGTCTCAAGGCGCCGCAGTAGCGCGGAAGAGGGCATTGTTCCGTAGGGCGATCTCCACGATGCGGTGGTAGGGGCTGCTGGAATCGCCCACCTCGAAGAACGAGCGTCCCAGTGCAGTGAGGTCTCCGCCGCTGATCGTCATCACATCACCTGGCGCTCCGCGGTGGACGTAGGTCACCTCCGCCTCTACCCATGCTTTCTGATGCCACTTGATCTCGTCGAGCACCTCGCGTGGAAAGACCACGGCCGCCGTATTCCATTCCTCTAGCAATATTTCTTATCCCCCGCGGTGCTAGTAAGGCAGCATGAGTGTCAGATCCCTGGATGGAAACCTGGTCGACGTCGTGGACAATAAGATCTACCCCGCCCGGGTGACCATGGACGGGGGGAAGATAACGGCCGTAGAGAAGTTGACCACGGAGGTAAGCGGATTCCTGCTGCCTGGCTTCATCGATGCCCACGTGCACATCGACTCATCCCAGCTGTGCCCGTCCCGCTTCGCTGAGGCGGCCGTACCGCACGGGACCACCGCGGTGGTCACGGACCCGCACGAGATGGCCAACGTGCTTGGGATGGAAGGCATAGAATACATGGTGCAGGACGCCAAGGGGGTGCCGCTGCGCATCAACTTCACGGCGCCCTCCTGCGTTCCCGCCTCACCGTTCGAAGGCAACGGCGCCACACTGGGCTCGAAGGAAGTGGACGCCCTGTTGCGTCGCAAGGAGTTCGTGGGCTTGGGAGAGATGATGGACTACCCCGCCGTAATCCGCGGCGACAAGGAGGCCATCGCCAAGATCAAGGCAGCGCGGGAGAATTGGAAGCCGGTGGATGGCCACTGTCCTGGACTCACAGGACCGGACCTGGTCCGGTACATCAACGCCGGCATCAATACGGAGCATGAAAGCACCACGGCCGACGAGGCGGAGGAAAAATACCGGCTGGGGATGTGGATCATGGTGCGCGAGAGCGCAGCGGAAAGGAATCTGCGCGACCTGATGCCCTTCGCCCGTGCCAACGAATGTTTCCTCGTGACCGACGACATTCAGGCGGCGGAGCTGTGCCAAGGTCATTTGGACGCCGTGCTGCGCAAGGCCGTTCTAATGGGTATGGCCCCCATCCATGCGATTCGTGCCGTCACGGCCTGGCCCGCCTGGCATTACTATCTGCCGGGAGGTTCCATCGCCGTCGGGCGTACGGCCGATGTTGTGATCGTGGACGACCTGCGTGAGTTCCATGTGCGAGAAGTGTACATAGGCGGAGAGCTGGTGGCAAAGGACGGCAAGGCGCTTTTCGAGCCGAAGCCGCTGCGCCGCGAGGGCGGCATAATGAAGCAGGACCGTCAGGCCGCGGAACTCTGCATCAATCATCCTGGGCCGAAGGCGCGGGTCCGCGTGATCGGCATCATCCCTGGTGCGATCGAGAGCAAAGGGCTGGAGGCGGAGCTAGATGTCATCGAAGGCGCGGTCCGTGCCTCTTTGGACAAGGATGTCCTGCTCATGGCCGTGGTCTCCCGCTATCGGGAAGCGAAGCCCGCTTTGGCCTTCGTCAAGGGCATGGGCCTCCGATCCGGGGCGATAGCTTCTACGGTTGCTCATGATTCGCATAATATCATCGCGGTCGGCACGAGCGCCGCGGAACTGGCCAAGGCGATCAACAGAGTATCGGAGAAGGGAGGCTACTACATCTCCGACGGCCAACGCGAGGAGACCCTGGAATTGGATGTGTGCGGTCTTATGAGCACATCGCCCGCCGCCGAAGTGGCCGCCGCAGAAGAGAGGATCCACGCGCTCGCTCGGGATATGGGCTGCTCGCTGGTCGCACCGCTGCAGACGCTCGCCTTCCAAGGATTGCTGGTGATTCCAGAGCTCAAGCTGAGCGATCGTGGCCTGTTCGACAGCCGAAGGATGGAATTCGTCAACGTGGTCGTCAGCTGAGCAGGAAGTTTTTTCTCTCACCACCCTGCTCAGCCCTCAAAGGTGCAGGCATGGACAAGGTGGAGAGCTTCAAGTGCAAGATCGTCAGCTGGGAAGAGATCAGGGATTGGGCCGAGACGCTCACCGAGAAGGTCCGTGCCGGCGGCCACAAGCCTACCGTCGTCACTGGGCTCACGCGCGGCGGCTGGGTGCCGGCGCGGCTGATCTGCGACCACCTGGGCGTCAAGCGGCTCTACGCCGTCAAGACAGAACACTGGGGTGTCACCGCCAACCCCGACGGCAAGGCGCTCTTGACCGTGGAGCTCAATATCGACGTCTCCCAGGAGAGCGTGCTCATCGTCGACGACATCACAGATACTGGCGAAAGCCTGACGCTGGCGCTCCAGCACCTGAAGGACATGAGGCCGAAGGAGCTCAGAAGCGCCACCCTGCTGCACATCTCGCACTCCAAGATCGCTCCGGACTACTTCAGCAAGGAAGTGCCCAAGGAGGACTGGACCTGGTTCATCTTCCCCTGGAACCTGCACGAGGACCTGCGCACCCTGCTGCCGAAGACGCTGCACTCCGCCAAGAACGTGGCCGACGTCAAGAAAGCGTTCAAGCAGCAGTTCCAGATCGACGTTCCGGAGCATTTGGTGCAGAGGACGCTAGAGGACCTGCAGGCCGCCGGCAAGCTGGGCGAGCACGCGGACCTGCTCAGGAAATGATCACATCTCGACCAGCACGCGGCCGTTGGACTCCTCGACCTTGAAGGTCTTGAGGTCCGTCGCGCCGGCGTGCGCCAGCTTGTCGCCAGTGACGATGTCCCAGTTCGCCCCATGCATGCGGCAGTGCAGCACCCGGCCCGTGACCTTGCCGGCGATGCCGAGATCGGCACCCTGGTGCGTGCATTTGCCGTGCAGCGCGTACACCTTGCCCTCGAAGCGGGTCAGTAGCACCCGGTCTCCGTTGGCATCCACCACCTTTTTCTCCCCTTCAACGAAATCCTCGGAAGCGCCCGCGTCGATCAGGACCATGGTGCATACTGGGAACGTGCGCATGATATAGATGACGCCTCAAGGATTAAGAACGGAAAAGTTACTGGAAGTGCTATGCTCGAACTCCTCAAGGCGGACCTGGAGCAGGCGCCGATCATCAAGAAGGGCGACTACGATTATTTCGTGCACCCGGTCACCGACGGCGTTCCACGCATGAAGCCCAAGGTCTTCAAGGAGATCGTCGACGCCATGATGCTCGTGGCAGATCTGGATGTCGACCTTATCCTGGCCCCGGAGGCGATGGGCATCCCCTACGCGGTGGCTATCTCCGAGCGTACTGGAATTCCCTACGGTGTGGTGCGCAAGCGGCAGTATGGGCTGCCCGGCGAGGTCATCGTGGAGCAGAAGACCGGTTACTCGTCCGGTCTGATGTACATCAATGACGTGCACAAAGGAGAACGCGTGCTGCTGGTGGACGACGTCATCAGCACCGGCGGCACGGTCAGAGCGACGATCCAGGCCATCCGCCGCACCGGGGCGAACTTGCGCGATGTGGTCATCGTGCTCGAGAAAGGCAGCCACCGCGCCGAGGTGGAGGCGGAAACGGCCATCCGCATCAAGACGCTGGTCAAGGTCGAGGTCGTGGACGGCCACTTGGTCATCAAGAATTGATCAGTCAAAGTCTCCCCTCATTTGTTCTCTGTGCATACTTATTGCAGGCGATCCTCCTTGCTCCAGAACTGTAATTGTAATGCGAATGGTGACTCACTCAGGCTGCAATTCGGTGCCGATGTTGCTGACAGTCAAGATAAGGTTGCTGCTGAACAGTGAACAGAAGCAACAGCTCCTCGCCACGATGGAGAATTTCAATGCAGCATGCGACATGGTGTCAGAGGATGCGTTTGCATGTCGTTGTTTCAACAAATTCGCTATCCAGGCGAAGCTGTACAAACGCATCCGTGAGGAGTATGGACTCTCCGCGCAGTTGGCGGTCAGATGCATCAGCAAGGCCGTAGTATCCTTGGCCAAAGACACCGGACGAGGAATCGCGTTGGAGGAACTGACGCATATTAACGTCCGGTCAACGGTTAGAAAATCGCATCGGGATTCTAGGTCCAAGTGGGCGTTCTCGCAACTCCGTCGGTTCATCGAGTACAAAGCAGCTCTCGCGGGCGTTGTGGTCAAGTCTATCGATCCGCGCAACACCAGTCGTCAGTGTAGTGCCTGCGGGCACATCGATATGAAGAACCGGCCCACGCAATCGGACTTCTGCTGCATCAGTTGCGGACACAGCGAGAACGCCGATCTCAATGCTGCCAAGAACATTCGCAACAGGGCTGCCATCATCCAGCCTATTGTCGTCCGTCCTGCAGGGAAGCCGCATGAAGTTGGAACGGCAAGCGCATTGATTCAACGGTGCGTCGATGAAAGATGGGTCATTGACCTCCCACCCGCTTCGCGAGGGAGCTGGATATTCGAGGCCAATTCCGATTGATGAAGGTGCGCTGCAGATGCAGATACTTTAACTCGGCAAGATAGGCAATAGCCTGACGCCAAAAAGTCTACTTTC
>CAZCNG010000048.1:0-13921 GCA_964500045.1 uncultured Methanomassiliicoccaceae archaeon | reverse complement strand
TGGCGAACTTGTTGAAGCAACGGCATGCGAACGCCTCCTCCGACACCATGTCGCAGGCTTCGTTGAACTTTTCCATCGTGGCGAGAAGCTGACGATTCTGTTCGCCATTAGGCAGCAACTTCACCTTGACCGTCAGCAGCATCGAAACTGAATAGCAGCCTCAATGCGTCAACGATCCTATTACAGCCATATTGCGGAAGCAAGGCACCAGATGTGTGACTGGGCGCAATTCCCCCCCACGTTTAGAAAAACCGTGGGCATAATTGCGCCAACGGTGGTGATATCTACCCCCTGTAGCCTATTGAGGAACGTGAATCACCACAGGCGCCCAGCAGCATTCCGCAGCACCATTGCCATTTCATCAGGCCACATCTTCAGGAGATGGCAGTAATGCAGCGACTGGGTTGGTTCCTGGGGGGAGAGGAGGGTTTGCACGCCTTGACCGAGGCGCTCTCTCTTCCCTCCGAACGCTCCGGTTTCGCCATGGCCTTCGTCCATGTGACGGATGATGCGGCTCTCCAGCACATGGGGGCGGCGCTGCACTTGGCCGAACAGAGAGGAGTTCCCGTCATCCGCGCCTCTGAGAACAAGGCAACCGGCTTGCCCGATTTCGACCTGGCGGTGATCACAGGCGACGCTTCCTGCCCCCTAGCCTCCGGCTGGCCACTGCTCAGGCTTTCGCACGCACCGCCGGAACGAAACGGCGCAACCGAGACCGAAGAGATCTGGACGGCCATGGACGATAGGGTCTCCGCCTACACCATATATCTGCTGGTCTGCCTCCCCGAGGGTGGCGCAGCTTCGATCGCGACCTCATGCCGTTTCGGCCTGCAGGGACGTGACTGGGATTCTCTTTGGAGGCAGTTCTTCATCAAACTGAAGAACGAGGACATGGAAGAGATCAAGCTCATGGGGGCGGAAGAACCGCTCTTCCACCACATCCAAAGCGAAAGCAGGAGGCGTGAGGTGCCTTTGCTCGGCCTCACGGCCAAGCTCTTCGAAGAGGGCATGGTAAGCATTAAGGAGGGCAAACTGATGAGAGACGGAGCTCCGCTAGAGCGGGGTCTGGACCTGAGCGCAGCGGTGGAGAATGCCTTGCTCAAGGGCGAGTTCGTGGTGGATTGAATGGAGTTCGACGGCCTCGATGATGTGCTCCCCTATGACGGGAAGATACTGGTGAGCGACTGCGAGGGTCCGATCACGAACAATGATAGCGCCCTGGAGCTGTGCCAGAAGGTCATCCCCAACGGTGGACAGTTCTTCAGCGTCCTGCGCAAATACGACGGGATCCTGGCCGACGTGGTCCACCGGAAGGACTACAAGGCCGGGGACGCGCTGCGCCTCATACTACCATTCCTCAGAGCCTATGGCCTGGACGACCGTCAGATGGAGGAGCTGTGCAAACAGGAACTCAAAGTGCTGCCCGGGGCCGCCAAGACCATGCGTTTTGTGCAGGAGTTCATGATCCCGTTCATTGTCTCCACGAGCTATGAGCACTATGTGGCCGCGGTGTGCGAGACGATAGAATTTCCCTTTGAAAGCACCGTGTGCACGCGCTTGGTCATGGACGACGTTCGCATGGACGACTTCGAACGGGACAAGCTGAAGGAGTACGCCCATGAGATAGCGGCCCTACCCAAGCTGGAAGTGCCAAGGCGGACGAGCATTGAGTCCATGCCCCGGGAGACGGTGACCACCATCCACCGCCTGGACGAGATATTCTGGGACGAAATGCTCGACCTCCGCTCCTATCGCTTCCTGGAAGAAGTACGCACCGTGGGCGACATCGAGAAGGCGGCGGCCAGCGCCGACATCTGCAAGAAGGCCGGCGTTACGCTGGAGGACTGCATGTACGTCGGAGATGGGATCACCGACGCCAAGGCCCTGGAGATCGTCCGCCAGGCGGGCGGATTGTCCGTCTCATTCAACGGGGACGCCTCGGCGGTAAGGCAGGCGGACGTCGCGGTCATGTCCAACGATACGACGGTGACGAGCATCCTGGCGGAAGCATTCTACCGCGCGGGGAAAGATTCGGTGCTGGACCTGGTGGACCATTGGAGCATCGACACCCTGGCGGCGTCCGGACTCGTGCACGACTACCTGATCAAGGAAGCGGGGAGGGTATTCCCGGAGGGCCTGCCGCAGGTGAGGCGCGTCACCCCCAAGACGGCGGAGGCCATATCCCTCGCCAGCGTCGACTACCGTCGGGCGGCAAGGGGCGACGTGGCATCATTTTGAACGGCGTTCCCGCTTCATCAGCAAATAGAATATGATGGCCAGGGCGGCGGCTATGCCCACTCCCAAAGCAATTTCCCATCCGCCGAATTGATTGCTAATAGGTTTCTGCACGTAGATGGTCATGCTCTTCTCCATCTCGCTCCAGGAAGTCTCATTGGCCAACTTGGCTTCGAAACGCAGCGTCATACTGTGGGCACCGATCGACACCGATCCCGAAGCGTTGACCTGGTCCGGAACGCGCAGGAACTGGCCGTTCTTGATTATGCCTCCGCCAGACAGCGAGGTCCAGTTGTCCTCGAAGTCGTATTGCCGCTGCAGATCACGCACGCTCAGCGTCTGGTTCTTCTGCCCGATGTTAAAGAAGAGCTCGTAGGTAATGGACGAATCCATTCCCGAGAAGATGCCGACCGGATTGGCATCCAGCCGCACCGAGCCGTCATAATAGGGCGCGGCCTGGGCCGCCCCCATCGGGATGATTAGGAAAGCGAACGCCGCTACGGCGAAGGCTTTCTGAAGCAGAAGCATGCCTTGAGATACGTGAGGGGGTATTTCTCGCTTGGTGGGATGCATGGAATGTCACCTATGCAAGTATCCAGAATTAAGGCACTGGATGCATCCGACGATTGTTTTAACTAGAGTTAGCGTGGTTACCCGGCTCATATCGGAAGGTTGTTCTGATGGATCTTGGACTTGGTATCGATACCGGCGGCACGTACACTGATTCTGCGATCGTCGACCTATCCACCGGAAAGGTACTGGTCAAGGCCAAGTCGCTCACGACGCGCAATGACCTGTCCCTAGGGATTGCTGGCTCGATCGACAAGCTGAAGAATGTCGACCTGAATGACATCCGCCTCGTCTCGGTATCCTCGACGTTGGCCACCAATTCCGTGGTCGAGGGGAAAGGCTGCCGTGTCGGTCTCATCGTGGCCGGCAACGAATACGTGCAGGCGATCCCGGTCCAGGATATTTGCGAAGTGAGGGGGGGTCATACCCTCATCGGTGAAGAGCGCGAGCCGGTAGATATGAAGCTGGCCGAAGCATTCGTCCTCGCCACCCACAACAAGGTGGACGGCTATGCCATATCCAGTTACCTCAGCGTGCGCAACCCGGAGCATGAGATCGCCCTCAAGAAGATGGTCGAGTCGCATTGCAAACACCCGGTCGTATGCGGACACGAGCTGTCATCACAGCTCGGTTTCCAGGAGAGGACCATCACCGCCGTCCTCAACGCCAAGCTGATCCCCATCATCTCCGACCTGCTAGTCTCGGTACGCAAGGTACTGAAGCACCACAACATCGAGGCGCCCCTGATGATCGTCAAGGGCGACGGCTCCCTGATGGGAGAGGGCATGGCCAAGTTCAGGCCGGTGGAAACGGTCCTCAGCGGACCTGCGGCCAGCCTCATCGGGGCCCGCTACCTCACCCAGGAAGAGGATGGAGTGGTCATTGACGTTGGAGGCACCACCACCGACATCGGCATCCTCCGCAAGGGAAAGCCCCGTCTCGATCCGGAGGGGGCGCTCATCGGCGGTTGGAGGACCCGAGTGAAAGCGGCGGACATCTCCACTTCTGGCATCGGCGGCGACAGCCGCATCGTGGTGTCCAACGGCAACATCATGCTCTCGCCGCTGCGCGTGGTGCCGCTTTGTATCGCTTCTTCGCAACATGCGGTCCTGCTACCCAAGCTGCGCACCATCGTCAACGAGAACCAGCGGCCGCAGGCCTCGCATATCGCCGTGGAGAACATCATCCAGAGCGATGAGTTCTTCATCCACTCCAAGGACGTGCCCGGCTTTGAGCCGAGCCACGAGGAAGGGAAGTTCATCGATCTGGTCAAACAGGAACCGCGCACCATCTACGAGGTAGCTACCATCACTGGTATCCACCCCTATAGCTTCAACGTGCGCCGCTTGGAGGAATTGGGCATCATCCAGCGCATCGGGCTCACCCCCACGGATATCCTGCATGCCAGCGGCGAGTATGTTGAATATGACGCGGAGGCTTCCAAGGCGGCCGTGGCCATCCAGGCCGCCGCCCTGGAGATGACGCCGAGCCACTTCTGCGCGGAAGTGAAGACGGCGGTCATCAACAAGATCGCACGCGAGCTGATCAACAAGTTGTTGTACGAAGAAACGGGAAAGACCGCCTACTGCGAAGTGACTGGAGACCTTATCACCAAGAGCATCACGCACAAGGCAGGCGTCGACTATTCCATGCGTATGATGCTGCACAAACCGATCATAGGCATCGGGGCGCCGGTGGCCGCCTACCTGCCCCGCGTGGCGGAACAGCTGCACACCCGGTTGCTGCTTCCAGAGCATTCGGAGGTCGGCAATGCGGTGGGCGCCATCATGGGCAGCATCATCGAGTCCGCGGAAGTGCTCATCCGCCCCAAGCCGGGAGTGAGCGCCATGGAGAACCCACCCTGCATCCTGCACTCCGACACCGAGAAGAGGGAGTTTGACAGCGTGGAGGAAGCGGTGGATTACGCGCGCATCTACGTCACTAATCTGGCGCGCAAGAAGGCCCTCGAGGCCGGTGCTGACGAGATCGATATGAGAGTGGACCGTGATGACAAGATCGGCCACCTGGGCAAGAGCTGGGGCACGGGCATCATGCTGGAGACCCGGGTCATCGCGACCGCCATCGGCAAACCGAGGTTCTTCTTCGAGGCGAGAAGA
Organism: uncultured Methanomassiliicoccaceae archaeon; assembly: GCA_964500045.1. Taxonomy (GTDB): domain Archaea; phylum Thermoplasmatota; class Thermoplasmata; order Methanomassiliicoccales; family UBA472; genus CAZCNG01. Next base: position 8,999 of record CAZCNG010000048.1, on the reverse strand, counting down.
TGAGCGAGATCTATGTGGTCATCTGCTCCGGGTTCAGCCCGGGCGCGAGGGTACTGCGGGCGGCGGTGCGCAAAGCATCCCAGGAAGAAAGGGATATTCGCATGGTGACCGTGGTGCCAGCATTGTCCGGCATTCCAGCGGCCGAGGCCGAGGTGCGCGCCTTGGCCGGCAAGAAGGTCATCGCGGTCGACGGCTGCGAGGGCCTTTGCGGCATCCAGGTGCTTTCCCTGTTCGGCGTGACGCCCACTAAGAAGCTCATGATCGAGAAGCAGTTCGCGTTCAGCGACAAAGCGGTCGACGTGGAATGCCAGAAGATCCTCAAACTGGTGCGGGAGGCTAACGCATGAGAAAGGGGGTCGTGGTCTGCGGTGCCAACGGCGAGAGAGGGCACCTGATGGAGATGGCCATCACCGAATTCGCACCGCGCAACGTGTCCAAGATCGTCCAGTTCTCCGCGTGCACCGTCGGCCTCAGCCCGATCATGCTGCAGATGAGCGGCGTCGAGATGAACACGCTCATCTCGATCAATGGCTGCCGCATGCGCTGCTGTGATCGCATCATGGAGAAAGCGGGTCTCAAGCCGGAAAAATCCATCGTCATCGACGATGTCGTCCCCCGCGAATTGGCGCCCTGCAAGACCGTAGCGGAACCGTCCAGCAGCGCCACCAAGGAAGAGGCCAGCGCCTTTGCCAAGGCGATGGAGAGAGCACTCTGAATAGGGGGTGCGAACATAACTGATAGGATAGCAGAGCACAAGTTCCAGAAGAAGCTGCTCGTCACCTACGAAGAAATGGTGCGGGAGAGCAGCCATGAGAAGGTGCTCATGGCGCGGGACTTCCAGGCGGCCGTCGGAGAGAAGAAGGCGGCGGAGATCATAGGCAAGGCCGCTGCGGAGAGGGTCGTCGCCCGGGTCAAGCGTCGTTGCCATGACAAACCGATCCATTGCATGCAGGATTTCGCCGCTCTGATGTCTTCCTTCCACGACACCGAGGTCGGCCGAAACACGCAGACGATCGAGGTCCTGGAAAGCACTCCAGAAAGGTACGTCTTCATCGTGAAGGAATGTCTCTGGGCCAAGGTCTACCGGGATGAGCATGCGGGGGACCTGGGCTACTGCCTGGAGTGCGCGACCGATCCCATCTTCGCGGAAACATGCAATCCCAAGCTGTCGCTGGAAAGGCAGAGGACGCTGATGCAGGGCGACGACTGCTGCGAATTCGTCTATACCTGGAATGATTGAAACCGTCTACCGGCTCTTCTTCCACCCTTGCGCCTCGTTGTAGTCGGTCACAATGTTGGAGATGTGGTCGGCCATCTGCCTCTCGCGGTATTGGTTGCCGATGTTCTGCGCCTCGCTGATGTAGAACTCTACATCGCACTTGGGGCAGCGCGCCTTGGGACAGGAGCGGAGGGCTTCCGCACAGCCACGGCAGGCGGTCGTTCGTCCGTACACCAGTGCAAATTCGAAACTGCACTGGGGGCACTTCATCTTCCGGACGGAGTCGACGGTATTGCGCGAGAAGCCCTTGGCCCTCATGGCCTCGTAATAGTGATCAGTCATCTGAGCTCACTCCTTCTTGGCGGGATGAGTATGATGCGCCATCCCTTTTTCCTTTTCGTAGTAGTCCTGCAGGACGGTGTAGGCGATGTGCCGCTCCGGCAGGAGACGCTCTAGGACCTCCATAGCGGCGTGGCGTACATCGTTGTCCCAGATGCCGTGCACTATGACGTGCACGGTCAGGTCGCCCTCGGTCAGGCCGCGATCGTCGAGGCCGTTGCTCATGACCACGCCCAGCTTGAAGTCGATCAAACTAGCTCCAAGACTGGTACCGTGCTCGGAGGTCAGGAAGGCCTTCACGTGACCGATGAGGTCGGCCCCATCGTGGAAGCATTCGTGGGTGATCTGCAGCAGAAGCTCGCGCACGAACTCCTCGCACTGGGCCGGGGCCATAACGGTCGGCGGCCGCACGGTCATGTGGATAGAAAACTTGCCCAGCTCATCCACCAGACGGTGCATTTCGATGTGCAGCTTGTCGTCCATGCGCATCAGCCCTTGTCGGCGTATTCCTTGCGGAGGATCTCCTCTTCCATCGCATCATCGTAGCGGGGCGAGATCCGAGACTCCATGGCCGTGGCGATCTCCTTCACGCCCTGGCCAGTGCGGCCGGAACCGTACACGATCTCGGCGCGCGGGTTGACCAGCTTGACGAACTCCACCGCGTTCTTGATCTTGTCCGGCGTAGCCGTATCGATCTTGTTGATGAAGACGATGTCCGCCTCTCGTATTTGCGTCTCGACCAGGCGGCGCACCGACGCCAGCAGCTCCTCGATCCTGAGCGCGTCCACGAGCGTCACGACCGGGGCGTGCACGATCTTGGCGTCCATCTCCTCTTCGCTGTACTCCGCCGCGCGCTTGAGCCCCCAGGGAATGGCCACGCCCGACGGCTCGACGATGATGATGTCCGGTTTGAAGGTCTTGTGCAACGTGGCGACCGTGGTCGCGAAGCTCCCGGCGATCTGGCAGCAGATGCAGCCTCCGGAGATCTCCTTGGCCTTGAGGCCGTAGGACTCGATGAACTTGGCGTCGACGTTGATATCGCCCACGTCGTTGACGACGATGGCGATGCGATGGCCGCGGTTGACCAGCTCCTTGCTGACCTCGATCAGGAAGGTGGTCTTGCCGCTGCCCAGGAAACCTGCGATCTGCGCGATCTTCATGCACTCACCAGGATATGGCCGGTGATTGCAGTAGGGGGATGAAGAACCTTTCTGGCCATGATTTGGAATGCACCGCTCGAGATCCGCATCGCTGCTGAGGATTCATTCCTCAGCGGAGGGCCGGGCCAAGAGTGGAAGGATGCGCTCCAAGGCCCAATCAGCGGTCTTGCTGACATACTGGCTGCGATCCGTACGCAGGGATCGCAAAGGATCCATGGCCGATTCATCGGCCAAGCCCATCCGTTCGGCCAACCGCCCCAGCGCCCAGGCAGCCATGCCTCGGGTCTGTGTCTCGTCATCCTTCAGGAGGTCGATGAGCAGCGGCAAGGAGTCTCTTTCACCGACACTCATGCCGGCCAATTCCCCTAGCGCCCAGGCAGCGTTCTCTCTCACTTCGGCGTCCGCATCCTTCAACGCGACCAGCAGAGGTCCGATATCCATGCGATCGATGGAGCGATTCTGAGCAAGTTTGCCGATGTTCCAGGAGGCGGAACGTCGGATCTCTCCATCCTGGTCTGTCAAGAACGGAATCAAAAGAGGAAGTGACGCCGAATCCACCTCCTTCTGGCGCAGCAGATCGCCCAACTCATCCAAGGCCCCCAGCACTATCATTTTGTCATCAGAAAACAATGCCGGCCGCAGCGCCTCGACCCTTACCGGAACCATGTAGATCAGCTCTCACTTGGGAACGGGCTTCTCTTTATAGAATTCGCAGACCGCGTAATCTTCCTCGCCCCGGCACATCTCATAATCTTTTAGATGCAGCACATCCAGTCGGATGCGGCGCGCCTTGCAGCTTGCACAGCGTCCGTCCGAGGCGTGCCAGAGACAGTGGACCTTGACCTGAGCTTCAGCGGACATATCCAGACATCCTAACGGCCTGCTGGCATAATAATCATATTCCCTCTTTCGGAGGCGACTTCGAACGATAGATCTGCAGAGAAAGGATGACCAGAAGATGGATGATTTGTCGAAAGAAAAAGAATGGATGATGGGGGCGTGCGCCCCCAAGGGTTTGAATTTACTTCGCGCAGTCGACCTGGCCGTACTGCTTGACCGTCTCGACGCAAGTGGCGATGTTCTCCAACTTGGTGGTGACGGAGGGCGGAACTTCGCAGCCGGAGGCGATGCAGTACTTGGAGTGCAGACCCCTGGCGCACAGGGCGGTCTTGACTTCCTGGACCAGCTTCATGGTGGTCTGCTGCATCTTCTCGGGGGTTCCCCTGACGAACAGCTGGGGGTCGATCTCGCCACCGATCAGGCACTTGTCCGCGTATCCCTTGCCGATGACCTCTTTCGGGGCCGGGCTTCCGGGGATGAGCGGGTAGTAGGCCATGGAATAGATGGCCGGGGCGAACTTCTTCACCTGGGTGTCCAGGTGGGGAAGGTCGGCACAGTTGTGGATACAGAAGGCCATGCCCATGTCGGCGGTCAGCTTGTTGAGCTTACCGGCGTACTTGTGCTGTCCCTCGAACTCATCGTACTGTGCGTCGCCGAGGCACGAATAGTTGCCCCAGAGGTAGTCCCAAACGAGACCGGCGGGCTTGGCCTCAGCGAATCCCTTCACGAGGTCGACGTCGAACGCGGTCATGACGTCCAGCGCGTGGTGCACGGCGGAGCGGTTGTTGACCATGTCCATGAAGACCTTCTCAGCACCGGCCGTCTGGGTCAGCGCGAGCAGTGGGCCTTCGACGAAGCCGGCGGTGATGACGTCGTTCTTGAGGGCGTCAACGAACTGCCTCGTGCCTTCTAGCAGCACGTGGGAGCGGCCCTTGCGAACATCCGGGACATGGAGCTTCTCGTAGTCCTCGGGGTTCTTGATGAGCGGGTCATCGACAAAGGGGGTGTTCTGGTCGTCCATGCGGACGTGCGCTCCGAGGTCGCCGGCCATGACGGACAGGTCCATCAGGCCGATGGCGAAGTCGAAATCGAATGCTTTCTGTCCGGCGATGAACGCGGAAGCGAACTTCTTCGGGTCGGAGACCCAGTCGCTGTACTTCATGGTGCCGTCGCCTACGCATCTGCGGCAGACACCCATCGCGAGGGGGTATGTAGTAAGCCGGTCCACAGGCTGATCCTGAAGTGACGCGACTGCTCTCTGTATGTGGTTCATTTGTTCAGCCATTTTCAATCTCTCCTTGTTTCCGCCTAGAGAGCGGCCTTCAGCTTGACGACGGCTTCCTGGGCGTTGATCGCGTGGAAGTCGGCACCGATGTCATCTGCGTACTCCTGGGAGGTAGGGGCGCCGCCGATGATGCATTTGCACTTCATTCTGAGCCCGGACTCGATCAGTCCGTCCATGACCATCTTCATCCCTTCGAGGGTGGGGGTCATGAGGGTGGACATGGCCACGACTCCTCCGTTGTGCTCGCGGGCGGATGCGATGAACTTCTCCGGGGCTACGTCCCTGCCGAGGTCGTTGACCGCATAGCCGGCAGCGGTGAGCATCGTCTTGACGATGTTCTTGCCGATGTCGTGCACGTCACCCTCAACGACGCCGATGGCGACGTTGATCCTCTTGCCGAGCTGGTCCTTGGGGATGTGTGGGAGCAATACATCCAGAGCGCCGTACATAGCGTCAGCGGCGAGCAGTACCTGGGGCAGGAAGTACTCGTGGGCGGCATACTTGTCACCGACGATGTTCATGCCCTTGATCATACCAAGGTCGATGGCGTCCAGAGCCTTTATGCCTGAAGCAATCGCCTCATTGGACAACTTCACGGCGTCGACCCTCTTGCCACCGACGACCGCCTTCTCAATTCCCGCTAGAATCTCCTCTCTCTTCATATTATTCCACCTCATCCGCCGTCTTAACAGTTGGCGAATTGCAAGCCGAGAGGGTCCTAAGATCAACTTAAAGATTGTTATGGATGGTTATTCCATCCATGCAGTGCCGTTAACATTGCGAACCATCCCTACCTACAGGCCATTTTGGATCCTACAAAGCAGATTAGTCGCAGCGGGTCATGCCACTCCAGTATCGGGGAGGGACAACGACCGGAAGGCGAGGAGTATCTGCGAGACCCCGAAGGCGAGTATGATTACGGTAATGAAGTACAGGAAGAACAGGGCACCTAGGTTAACATTGAGTATGGTCAAGAAGCCAACGAACAGTGATACCAGGCCGAGGACGAGCGACCCGGTGCCTTCCAGGCCTTCGCCCCTGTGCCTATCCCGGAATATGAAGTAGGCTGTGGTCAACATCCACATTGCTAGGAAGAGAAGGAATAGGGCGAATACTAGTCCCGGCCTATAGTATGAGATGACACCAAACGCGACCAGGAGAACCCCCGTTAGGAAACGGATCCCGGCCGCTTTACGACCATCCTTCGCGAAGGCGCTGTAAATAACGAGCGCACCCATGCCGAATATCGCTAGTGTGATGAGCAGCTCTGCGGTGTACAGAGTTATGAGCGGGTCCAGCAGCATCAATATACCCAGTATCGTCAGTGCCACCCCCAACGCCAAGCGCGCTGCCCAGGAACGGGGCGACCGGTACTTCATGAGCAAACCCTCCTCCGCAGCGGTCTGCAACTGTTCCCCCGCCCCTTTGGCGGCGGCGATGAGGAAATGCTCCAGGAATATGAGCACCGGAGCATCAATGATAAGATGCTTGACCGGATTGGCCTCGGGATCGTAATGGTCGAGGTGGACCTCCCAGCTTTCACCGTGGTCGTGGGCGTGGAGCCGGCCCTTCCTCATGCTGCCTTTGCTGCCCGGTTCCGGCAAGGCGAACTTGGAGGTCTTCCAGCCATCGAGGGGCTCGGTGATGTCGGTCTTGGGGACCTCGATCTTCTTGACCCCTTTCCAGAGTCCGGAAACGAGCTCGTCCAGGCTGGGCACGACACCGCTCATGGCCGAATGCCTCTATTAATGATTGCCATGGTTGTCGGTGGTGCAGACGCCCCCGGGAAGGTGCCTCCACCGCGTACCCCTGCCTTCATCTTCGAGCAGGATATGTATCAGCTCAGGCTCCGAAGCACTGCATTCTCCCGAAGGTCCTTCGGCGGGCAGCACCAGCAGGGGGATATGATTGTGGATTATGGCCGCCCAGCAATCAGGACAGGGGGCGCGGCCGAGGTAGAGCGCGGTGCGGGCCAATTCCGGCATGGACAACGGACCGGCCTCCCTCATGCACGCCGCGAACGCATGCTCTCCGCTCCGCACGGCCGTCCTGCGCCCACGGCCAACCACCATGCCGTCGAGGACCAGGACGCCCCCCTCCTCAGGACCGCCCTCTCTACGGCCGCGGAATCCCTCCTCAACGGCCATCTTGAGGTAGGTGGCATGGGAGAGATACATGCCCCGACATGCCCCTACCGGCACAAGTAGATACCTGGATATATTGTGAAAATGAGATCACCAGGGATCCAGCCCGTCTGAATATTGGCCCGGTGGATGAGGCGATTGGGTGTCGGAAGAGCCGCGGTCAGAGACCGGCGGCACTCCGGACAGCGGCATCTTCCTGAGACAACACGATGGCATAGATGATCATCGAGGCCATCAGACCGGTCTCGTCCCCGGCCCAGGCGGAATCGAACCTTACTTCGCCCCGCGTCAGCAGCCCGGAACCGTCGGTCATGCTCATGACCTCGCTGCCGTCGGTACGCACTACGCGGCGCTCGCCCCTGCGGCGGTCGGTGACCTCCAGGCTTAGCCTCGGCCCATCCTTGAAAACGAACGTGCCGGTACGACCGAGCGGGTCCAGATACAATACGGCCTTGTCGAAATCATCACCCTGGCGCCGAGCCAAGACACGGGGGTGTGTGAAACCGGCCCGTTCTAGGGAATAGCGTTTGCCGCAGGCCTCAACCTCCGCCAAGGTACCTGATTGATTTGTGAAATGTATCCGGGCTATCTCTCCCTGGCCCCGGATGACGAAGGTCCTTCGACCTTCTGACTTCCATATGGATGGTTGGCACTCGTCAACCAATCCGGTTTCTTCAATCTCCATCGAGATACCATTCGGCCTTCACTAATTAAGACATTGCAATGATGAAGAAAGAGAGGGGCGTGGGCCCCTTTGAGGCCCGCCTGACGTGGAGCCAGACGGGATATGGAAGTGCGTGGTACGACGTTCTCCAGGCCTTCTTGGGACATCAGGAGGGCGTAGACCAGCATCGCTTCCATCAGTTGTGGCTCTTCGCCGACACGTATCTCGTGCAGGACGAGCTTGCCACAGCTGTGCTGGCGTGGTTCGAAGCCCACGCGCAGGACCTCGCTCCCATCTAAACGGTACAGTGCCCCCTCCATTCCGAGGGGGCCGACGCAGCGCATGACGAGCTCCTGTCCATTGCGGAAACGCAAGAGCCCATCCCCCATCGGATCGAGGAGGAGCAACGCGTGATCATCGCATTCTCCGGCCAGCCGCGCCACCACCCTGGTGCGCAGGAAACCCCCGCGATGCAGGCAGTGGATACGACCATGGGCAATTACCAGCGCCCGGGTGCCAGAGTGATCTTGGAAATGCATGCTGATGGGCCCGGCACCATCCTCGATGTGGCAACTTCTTCCGTTCATCTCCCAGCTCGATATCGGTCCCTTTTCTGTCAGTACGTTCGTGGTAATCTACCCCCAAATGTACTATGACAAATGGGTGCATATTATCCCTTTCGTACACAAAAGAGCTTTGAAATGCGAGACCTGTTTAGCGATGATGAAAGCCATCGTCTTCGTCTACGACACGGTCGCGATCTTCGAGGTATCTCTCTCCTGCATGTTCCTCAAATACAGTGGTGATGTGGCCACCGCGGGTCTGGAGATCCGTGACTATGAATCCTATGAGGGATTGCGCCTGCGACCGCACCACCTCTTGGAGGACCTCGACATGGATGATTTCGATTGTTTCATCGTGCCTGGAGGCCGCCCGGAAACCATTCTCGGCAACAATCTGCTCTCCCGCAAACTGAGGCAGATGCATGCCAAGGGAGGGGTCGTCGCGGCCATCTGCGGCGGACCAGTTCATTTGGCCAAGGCCGGTCTGTTGAAAGAGCGGCGCTACACCACGACCCTGCACGGGGAGATGTCCAACGAGTTCTGTGAGGGGACCTACGTCGACGAGATCGTGGTGGCGGACGGCAACATCATCACGGCCAAACCCCAAGGCAATATCGACATGGCCTTCGCGATCCTGGACCAACTGGAACTATGGGAGTCGCCAGAGGAGCGCGCAGAGACCTGGCGCCAGTACCATCAGTTCCTCCTGAAGTAGGCCTGAGGCCCCGATAAGGCTCAAATATGCTACATGCTATCATCCAGCACTACGCCCCAAGCAGTTGCTG
>CAZCNG010000047.1:2611-13962 GCA_964500045.1 uncultured Methanomassiliicoccaceae archaeon | reverse complement strand
GATCTACATGACCGCGGGAGGTCTGGTGCTACCCACACCATGTTGAAGAGAACCAAAGAAATGTAATGTGGTCTCGCGGCCATGGTACTTCAGGGCAAGCTCGATATTGGATGCCAAGGAGCCGCTCCGCAGCGTTCTCATGAAAAGATCTAGATTCGCCTCAGGGTCACGGGCAAGATCCGGAAACCTTGTTCCGACCAATTGCCGCTGTACCTGTACCTCCCCTTCCAGCATGCAGAGCGCATCGACGATCGACCAATCTTCGTCACAGATGAGCAGCAGGGCTTCCCGCCCATTTTTCGGTTCATTCATAGTATGCCCATCCTTCTACGCCGATGGGCACATGGGCAGCATCGCTGGCGAATTCGTTGGCATCCACGGGATCGAGTTGGACGATATCGACGTTGCCATCATGGATGCAGCGCTACCTGCATCGAGGTCAGCGTCCCAATCTGGGTTGTTCGGTCGCATGAGATGCTCTGGTAACATTCCATATGAGGTGGTGGGGTAGAAAATGGATTCCATAAATCCATCGTCTGCTCCCCTTTCCATCGAAACCACGTCGGGGAAAAGTTCTGGGAATCGAGAATCCAGTGCAGCCGCCTTTGGTGTGTCATCCTTCTCCTCATGCGTGAAAGTCTGCATCCAGCTTGACGCTCGCCGCCAACTCCCTCTGTACGGAGATGGTATCCCGAATGACCTTTATGGATCCCCGTGTCGACACCAGGATCACAACGCGGTTAGCCTCGAGAGGTCGAGATCCTATGATGCAATACTTATGCACGGCTATCAATGAGCCGCCATGCGCCCCGCCCCGAAGGCCAAGGTCCTCCCGCTAGCGGTGATGCTGCTGCTGATGCTGCAATCATCCCTCCTCGTCTCCGCGTCCCCTGCAGCAGCGCAAGCAGGCGCGCCCTATGCCGTTACACCGCACGCTCCCATATCCATCCTGAATGACACGGACCTTCAGGCCCAGGCAGCGGCGGAGGGGTGGCCAGGCAGCGGCACGTCCGCCGACCCCATCATCATTGAAGGTCTGGATATCTCCTCGGCGGCCTGGCCCGCATCCTTCTACTGCCAGCACACTTCGCTCTTTCTGACCGTGCGCGACTGCGTCATCGTCTCCACGGCTGTCAGCGGCAATGCCAGCGCGCTTCTGGATGTGTCGCATATGTCCTTCTTGAATGTCGATGCCTCTGGATTTGTGGCCCTGATAGGATCCCACTGCCAGGACATCACGGTGGCGAATTGCACGCTCGAGGGTTCCACCTATCCAGGCTCCCTGGGCGAAGCCAGCCCGATCTTCTTCGACACCGTCCGCAACATCACGGTCTCCGGTACGATATTGGAGCAGGTCGGGTTCACTCGTTCCTATTTTCACGACGGCGAGCACGTTGTCATCGAGAACAGCACCGTGGCCGCCACCTCCCTTACCATCATCGGCTGCCAAGGCACGCTGGTCGCGGACAACATCTTTCTTGAAAGCCAGACCTTTGGCCTCTACCTCTTTGCCAGCAACGACACCACCGTGGTGCGCAACCTGTTCCGCAACGGCGACACCGGCCTCTTCATCTACGAAGGCCAGGGTGGCATCACCAGGAACATCTCCCTCAGGGAGAACACCTTCGTTAACGTAGGCATCAACTTCGAGGGGAGCAACATGACCTTGGAGACCATGACGAGCGAAGGGGACCTGGTGAACGGCCTGCCCTTGTTGATCCTCAAGGACCTGGACCTGCACGGCGGCGGCCTGCCTGCCTCCGGCAATGCGTATCTGCTGCTCCGGGTCAGCAACGGCACCATCTCCGGCGTCAACGTGCAGGGTGGCAACGCCGTCTTCTTCCTGTGCGACTGTGAGCATCTCACCTTGGCCAACTGCTCGTTCTCCGACATCCTGGGCTATGGGATTGGATTGACCAATACGGCTGATATTACCCTGCGCGGGTGCGTTTTCAACAATATCAATATGGCCATCTATTCCCTGGCGAATTCGCTCGATACCCGGAACGTGCGGACCGTGATAACGCAATGCCACTTCTCGGCCTGCGTTGAATCAATATCCGACGCCGACGGCGCGGACTTCCTCATCAGTGAGAACGAGTTCGTAGGTCCGGGCAAATTCGGCGTGAATCTCTCATCCCATAGTGGCACCAATATCGTCGGCAACGTGTTCAGCGACCTGAGCGATATCGCCATCGTCATTTCCTCCCTTTCTCCGAGCAAGGAGGACAGCTCTCGTGGTATGCGCATTAGCGGGAACATCATCGAGGGATGCAGCGGCATCTTCTGCAGCGGCACCATGGATTCGCTGATCGACAATAACACCGTGCGCTCCTCGCCGACCACCGGCATCGTGCTGTTCGCGCTGACGAGCAACATAACGTTGACCGGGAACTGGATCGAGAATTGCACAGAGTATGGCATCAGCGTCGAAAGGGCGGAGATGCCCAACTTGAACAACACGATATTCGGTAACATCCTTCTGGGGAACAATGGCGCCACCGCCTCCTACGACCCGTCCCACCTCCAAGCGAGCGACGACGCCAGCTGTGGTACGCAGTGGAGCGTCTCCGGCGTCGGTGGCAGGAGAGGCAACTACTATAGCGACCTCACGGGGCCGGACGCGCACCATATCGGTTTCGTGGATGTGCCTTATACCATAGCTGCCAACGTCTCCGACGCACGTCCCTACGCGTCTCTGGTACCCTATGAACCGACCACTGTGATCGGCAGCTTCGTCGACGAGTCGGTCCGCCTCGCTTGGTCCGCTCCCTCATTCCAGGGGATCTCTCCCATTACCGGGTACGCAGTAGAGCGGCAGGTCAACGACGGTCCTTGGACCTTCGTGACGGTCACCAAGGGAACGACCTATGTGGACGGGAATGTGAGCCGTGGGAACGACTATCGCTACTCCATCGTCGCGCTGAACGAGATGGGGGCGGGCAACGGCAGCGTTCCCCTCACGGTCAACGTTCGCCTGCACGATTGGTCGCTGCTGCTCATCGTACTGGCGGTCATCGTCATCGCGGGCGTCTGGGGCGTTGTGATCAAGATCGGAAGAAAGTAGGACGGTGCGACCCGCCATCTCCTAAGGTGCAGATCGGGCCGCCACTTTCGCGCGGTGCCAAGAAGCGGAGCGATGGTGGTATGGAAAAGCTCTCTCTTCCGCGCACGGAGCGTCGCTGCGACGATCATTCCATATCGACCATGCAAGTAGCCATTCCTAGGGCCTTTGCTGGATCATGTATTCTGGTTCCTTCGACGAGTTGCAATGGCTCAGTTAGATGAAGCCGATATCAGAAGGAGATGGTCCCCATCATGAAGTTGGGTGGGAATGGTATCAGCCCCCATTCCATTGGTATTCTCGAATGGTGGGTGGTCAAGATCGGCCAACTCGACATCCACTGCTCCTCGGTTGCTAAGCCCAGGGTGCACTGTCATGAACTCCCCAAACAGCAACGGTCCCGAGCCTCGCTCGGCGTTGATGTCCCGAACAACCGCGGGGTAACCTTAAAATGGAAAGTCGACTGCTTAGAACACAGTGCGAAAGGTTCGAATTGATCGCATGATGATATGTTGGCAGAGGAAGGCGTAAGAATGTCGAGACCGACCGATAAACGATTCCTTCCTCGCATACTGTTCGTCTTCCTATTGGTCTCGTTAATTCTTGTCACCAGCGTACCCTCGGTCCGGGCCCAGTCCTCCGAGAGCACCTGGATCATCACCACGCTCGACAACGTTGGTGACGTGGGTCAGTATTGCAGCCTGGAAGTAACTCCGGACGGCTCGTACAACATCGCCTACCTCGACGCCAGCAACGGGCATCTGAAGTTCGCCACCAATTCGACGGGAATGGCGAACACGACCGTTCTAGATGATTCCAGCCAAAGTGGATATTGGACATCGATCGACAAGGATCTCAATGGTAAATTGCACATCGCCTACACCACCGCCACGGGCGAGGACCTCTACTACCTCAACAATATGAACGGTGCCTGGGTGCGCCAGATAGCCAAGACGGACTATCGGTGCTTCGCGGCCACCTCGATCTCCGACGATGGTGAGGGCCACGTCTACATAACCTTCCATTCGAGCATCTATGACGACATGTACTATGTCTGCAACGCCAATCCCCCCGATCGCTGGTCCCATCACGATTTCTACTCGAATGCCAACGTGGGCGAATACTGTTCTTTCGCCATGGACGCCGCCAAGAATACCTATACTTCGTTCTACGACGCCACCAATCGTGACCTGCTCTACAACTTCAACCTCGTCACCAATAATGTCACCATCGTCGACAGCGAGGGGGACGTAGGCCAATACACGTCCATCGGCATCGATGGCGGCGCTCAGCCCCGCCCCTTCATCTCCTACTATGATGTCACCAACGGCAATCTGAAGATGGCGTACAAGCAAGAGCCTAACGCCACCTCTTGGAACAGATACGTCATCGACAGCTTTGGTGACGTGGGCAGATTCTCATCCATAGGCGTCGAGGCGGACGCCACCGTGCATATGGCCTACTACGACGCTTCAAATCAAGATTTGAAGTATGCCGTCTGGAAGGACGGCGTTTCCACTTGCATGACCGTCGATTCGCGCGGCAATGTTGGCCAATATGCATCCATCGACATAGACGCGGAGGGACGGCCCTCCATTGCCTACTACGACGCCAGCAACGGCGACCTGAAGCTCGCTACACTGACAGACCAGGCGCCTACGCAGCCCGGGCAATATGTTCCGAACGCGCCTGCTGATCTAGCGACGACACTGGAAAGCAACAACTCCGTCCGGCTGAGGTGGACGGCTCCGGTCGGTAATGAAAGCCAGCCACCGGTGAGCGGCTATCGCGTTCTGGCCTCTGCCGAAGGCCTGCCCGATCGGGACATGTATATCGGCAACGTGACCGAATACCTTGATGCGGGGCTGGCCTACAACACGACCTACCATTACCGGGTGAGGGCGATCAACTCCGTCGGCGAGGGCGAGGCGAGCGATGTCGCGAGTATTGCCACACTAGCTTCGCCCGTCACACCTCAATACCCGCCTTCTCTGGCTGTGGCCCCTGATCCGTCCGGCTTGCTCCTAGCCGCTATCGCAGTGGTGCTCATCGCCGGGGCGGCAGCATTCATTCTCCTGCGTCGGCGCAGATAATTGAACAGATTGACATCTCGGAATTTCGCGCAGTACTAATATATGGAGCTCACCTCATTTATCATTCGAGGGTGTTATTTTGGCAAAGAAGAAGTTTCTCGGAGGGAGTCGATCAGCCGTGGTGCGGTTGACGCCATTGATGGCCATCATCATTATGGCGCTGTTCCTGCTTCCTTCTCTGGCAGGGATGTTCGGCAGCAGCACTGGTAGCAGCATTTCCCGAGTCTTTGTCCTCGGGGCGGACGGTGAGGTCATTCCTCACTATTTTGGACCGTACCCGAACTACGCCACTAGTCAATTGCCCATAGTAACCACAGACCAAAGTGGCACCATAACCAGCGTTTCCAGCGGCATTCGGAAATTCATCGATTCCCTCCCCGGTCTGGGTGCAGACAACGCCAACAACCAGGGGCACTATATCCCCGTCGCCGTTCCCGACATCGTTACCTACGCCAACTGCGATTACTATGAGATCGCGGTCGTCGAGTACGAACAGAACTTCTCCACCGATCTTGGTCTTACCAAACTGCGCGGATATGTGCAGTTGCAGACCGCTCAGAACATCGACACCAGCAAGCACATCTCGCTCACCTACATGGCCACGGGAGACCCCATCTACAAGGGTGACGGCACGCCGGCCATCGCCTATGACACTCCCAGCTACTTGGGTCCGTTCATTATCGCGCAGCGAGACCGTCCTGTGCGCGTCAATTTCACCAACCTGCTTCCCACTGGCGTCTACGGAGACCTCTTCCTGCCGGTGGACACGACGACCATGGGCGCGGGCATGGGCCCCATTCCGATGCTGAGTCCCAACGGTTCTCCGCAACTGAATCCCGATGGCAGCATTATGTACGAATCCTACACGGAGAACCGCGCCAATATTCACCTGCATGGTGGCGTGACGCCATGGATCAGCGACGGAACGCCGCACCAGTGGATAACGCCGGCAGGAGAGGACACTGTCTATCCGGAGGGTGTCAGCGTCTATAATGTACCCGATATGCCGGACCCCGGTCCAGGCTCTCAGACTTTCTATTACACCAACCAGCAGGGTGCGAGGCTCATGTGGTATCATGACCACTCCTACGGCATCACCCGCCTCAACGTGTACGCCGGTGAGGCCGGTGGATACCTCCTGCAGGACGACATCGAGAAGCAGCTGGTGACCGCGGGCATCCTCCCGAGTTTCCAGATGGAGATGCCTTTGATCATCCAGGACAAGACCTTCGTCCCTGACAACTCGACGCCGATCACCAACATGTGGGGCACCTTCGACTCGCAACTCGCCTTCCAGGACCCGACCTGGGACACGAACCGGTGGGGGCAGGTGGGCGACCTATGGTACCCGCACGTGTACATGACCTTTAGCAATCCTGGCGATCCGACCGGACAGAGTCCCTTCGGTCGCTGGCAGTACGCGCCGTGGTTCTATCCGCCGGTCACATCGCTGACCTATGGGCCGGCGCCCAATCCCTATTACACTGGACCTGGCAATCCAATGGAGCCGCTGCTGATCCCGGGCGTGCCCAGCATCTCCACCGCTGGTGAAGGTTTCATGGACACGGCGGTCGTGAACGGCGTCGCCTATCCCTATGTGGATGTGAATCCGCAGACCTACCGCTTCCGCATCCTCAACGCAGCGGACGATCGTTTCTGGAATCTGCAGCTGTACGTGGCCGATGAGACCGTCACCACCTGGGATGGAAGGACGAACACCGAAGTGAAGATGGTCAATGCCGCGGTCCCCTGCCTCGATCCGGGCAGCTGGCCTTCCAACTGGCCGACGGACGGACGGGCGGGCGGAGTGCCTGATCCAGCGACCCGTGGTCCGAACATGATCCAGATCGGCAACGAAGGAGGTTTCCTGCCCGCACCGGTGGTCATCAAGAACCAACCGGTGAACTACAATACGAACCCGGCCAACTTCGATGTCGGTAATGTCAATCAGTTCGCCCTGTGCCTGGGTCCGGCGGAAAGGGCGGACGTCATCGTCGACTTCTCCCAGTTCGCCGGCAAGACGCTCATCCTCTATAACGATGCTCCCGCCCCCTTCCCCGCCATCGATCCCCGCCAGGACTACTACACCGGACATCCGGACCTTACGGATCAGGGCGGATCGCCCACGACGATCGTCGGTTACGGATCCAACACCCGCACCATCATGCAGATTCGGGTCGCAAATGCGACTCCGGCCGCAGCCTTCAACACGGCCGCTCTGTACGACGCCTTCAACACCACCAGCACGCATACCGGTGTCTTTGCGGCCGACCAGGACAACATCATCGTTCCCGAGTCGTCGTACAATTCCGCCTACAACACCTCATACATTGATAACTGGGTGCAGATCCAGGCCAAGACCATCACCTTCACCCCCATCGGCGCCACCTCGCCGCTGACCATGAGCTTCGAGGAGAAGGCCCTGCACGATGAGATGGGTGCGGCCTTTGACCAAGAGTATGGGCGGATGGCGGTCATGATTGGGTTAGAGCAGCCGAATCCCACCTCGCTCACGTCGAACGTGATCCTCTTCAACTTTCCCGATCCGCCTACGGAGGTGATCGCCTCCAGCCAGGCGCTGACGCCCATCGGCACCTTGAGCGATGGAACGCAGATCTGGAAATTTTCGCATAACGGCGTCGACTCGCATGTCATGCATTGGCATCTCTTCAACGTACAGTTGATCAATCGCGTCGCCTGGGACAACAATGTCCGCTTCCCGGAGGCCAACGAGCTCGGCTGGAAGGAAACGCTGCGCGTCGATCCACTGCAGGACACCATCTTCGCGCTGCGACCCATAGTGCCAACGCTGCCGTTCGATATACCAGACAGTATTCGACCCCTCGACGTCACTAAACCTTTAGGAGCTCTGCTCAAGCTCATGAGCTTCGATCCATTGGGTACGGCGATCACCGTCAACAACCACATGGTGAACTTCGGCTGGGAGTATATTTGGCATTGCCATATGCTGGCGCATGAGGAAATGGACGCCATGCGTTCCATGGTCATCGGCACTGTCCCGAGAAACCCGACCAACTTGACCGGGGTGTATTCCTCGGGGGTGCTCAAACTCAACTGGACCGACAACTCGATGAGTGAGACCGGCTTTACCATCGAGAGGGCGTTGGACGCTGCCTTCAAGACTCGGATCACCCGATTCAATGTCGGCGCCAATGTCGAGCTATTCAATGATACTACGATCCGACCTCGTACGCAATACTACTACCGGGTCTTTGCCGACAATCTGGTCGGGGATACATTCAACTATCAGGGGGTGAACCCTCAGGCCGTCAATTTCCCCACCATCAACATGGTGTCAGGTTTCACCAATGCCGCCACACCCGCGATGCCACCTTTGGGCACAGCTAGGTTCCTGACGGCAGCGCAATCCGCCACAGGTGCCCCGGTCGTGCTTACCTGGTCCTATCTCCCTAGCGGGGATCAGACCAGCTTCGTGATACAGAGGGCCACCGACGCTGCCTTCACCGTGTATTCCACGATGGTGAACTACACCATTTCGGATCCGGCACTGAGAACCTATTCAGATGCGTGGGATACTATGATTTCCGGTACCAAATATTTCTATAGGGTGGAGGCCGCCAACGCCGTCGGCAACGGTCCCTGGTCCAATACCCTGTCGGTCGTATTGGATACACGACCTCCGACGGGGGTGACTGCGCTGACTTCGGTCACGCAGGCCGTGCCCCTCCGCTCGCCGGTCGTGCTTTCCTGGTCCTATTCAGGCAGCGACCAGACCGGCTTCGTGATACAGAGGGCGACCAATGCCGCCTTCACCGCAGGGTTGAGGGTGATCAACGTGGGCAACGTGCTGACCTACTCCGACCCGGTCGCTGGACTCCGGCCCGGGACGACCTACTATTATCGTGTCGTGGCGACCAACCTAGCAGGCAATGGGGCGACGTGGTCCAGCTCCATGAACATCTTGGTGCATAGGTGAGAGAACGCGAGAACGCGGCAGGTCGAATGTCGTCTGCCGCGTTCTCTTAAGAAATCATAGAAAGCAATGGCAAAGGGGGATAAGGAAATGGAGACGAGAGAGAACGCAGGCTGGAAAATTACGATCTTGGTGTTCTTGCTGTTGCTGGGTGGGTTCTGCGCGGTCATGATACCAGCCACGGTGACGGCCCTACAGGATGGCGACTATACCTTCACCTTGAGCGGCAACGACGCCACCATCATTGGATATACTGGCCACGGTGAAGCGATCACCATTCCAACGTGGGTATCCAGTGATTGTAACGTGGTGGCCATCGGCGCCTACGCGTTCTTGGGCAATGAAAACATCACTTCCGTCACGATGGGCGCCTACGTCACCACCATCGGCGCCTACGCGTTCTACAACTGTACTAAAATCACCTCAGTGGAAATACCCATGGGCGTCACGACCATCGAGGCCGGGGCGTTCTCTCATTGTCCGAAGCTGACCACCATCACCGTTGCTGGTGGCAATTCGATCTATGCCAACCAGGACGATGGGGTGCTGTACAACAAAGCCAATACTACATTGATCCAGTACCCTGGAGGCAAGGCGGGGGCCTTTGCCGTTCCTAACAGTGTGACCTCCATCGGAGACAGCGCCTTTGAGGCCTGTACCTCCTTGACCTCGGTGAGCATACCTGCAAGCGTCACCTCAATTGGAGATTATGCCTTCGCCCAATGTTCGGTTCTGACCGCCATCACCGTTGCTGGCGGCAATTTGAACTATGCTAACCATGCCGGCGACGGGGTACTGTACAACAAGGCCAATACCACATTGATCCAGTGCCCCGGAGGCAAGGCAGGGGCGTTCCTCGTCCCGGAGAATGTCACCTCCATCCAATTCAGCGCCTTCGAACAGTGCGCTGCTCTGACTTCGGTGGTGATGTCCTCCAATCTCACTTCCATTGGGGTAAGCGCTTTCGGCTTCTGTAGTGCCATGTCATCCGTGACCATTGGCAGCGGCGTCACTTCCATTGGAGATTATGCCTTCGAGCAATGCACCGTCCTGACCTCGGTCTCCATCCCGAACAGCGTCATTACCATTGGTGCCAATGCCTTCGACACCTGCGGCCTGCTAGAATCGATCAATATAGGCAGTGGCGTCACCACCATCGGCAGCATGGCCTTCTACGATTGTGCCTCTCTGACTTCGATCACCTTCCAAGGACATGTGACACCTACCTCAGTCGGCGCTGAGTGGATCAATGGTACAAATGAGAATATCCTGGGCCATGCCTACTCAACCTCGCATTTTCCCGCTCCCTGGAATATCGAAGGTGACCCGACCTTCTATGGATTGAAGATGGGCGACTACTTGTCCACGCCCGATGCTCCCACGGGACTGACCGCCATCGCCGGCACCGCCCAGGTGATTCTGAATTGGACCGCCCCCCTCTATGATGGCGAATCCGATATCACCGGATACAGATTGTATCGTTCCACTACCCTGACCGGTACTTACGCACTAATCGCCTCGCTTTCCAGTACGACCTATACTAACACCGGCCTGAGCAACGGCACCTCCTATTGGTACAAGGTCAGCGCCGTGAACTCTGCGGGAGAAGGCGAAAAGACCGCCCCGGTGTCGTCGGTTCCACGCACCGTGCCGGACGCTCCAACAGGTCTGATGGCAACGCCTGGCAACGCCCAAGTGCTATTGTCCTGGACTGCACCGATTTTCAATGGCGGGAGTACCATCGACTATTATATCGTCTATCAGGACGGAAGTCCTCTGGCCTCCCATCCTACTGCCACCATTGCCATCGTCACCGGCCTGAGCAATGGGCAGAGCTATGCGTTCACCGTCGCGGCGCATAACCTGGCCGGCATCGGCGCTCTGAGTGGGGCCGTGTCGTCCACCCCGCGCACCGTGCCCAACGCTCCCACTGGTCTCACGGCTACCGCTGGCAACGCCCAAGTGATCCTGTCCTGGACCGCACCAGCGTCCAATGGCGGGAGCAGCATCGACTATTATATCGTCTATCAGGACGGAAGTCCTCTGGCCTCTCATGCTGTCACCACCGGTGCCATCATCACCGGCCTGAGCAATGGGCAGAGCTATGCGTTCACCGTCGCGGCGCATAACCTGGCCGGCATCGGCGCTCTGAGTGGGGCCGTGTCGTCCACCCCGCGCACCGTGCCCAACGCTCCCACTGGTCTCACGGCTACCGCTGGCAACGCCCAAGTGATCCTGT
>CAZCNG010000047.1:0-2511 GCA_964500045.1 uncultured Methanomassiliicoccaceae archaeon | reverse complement strand
GCTGGCAACGCCCAAGTGATCCTGTCCTGGACCGCACCAGCGTCCAATGGCGGGAACGCCATAGACTACTACATTATCTATCAGGATGGGGCGGCGCTGCCATCGCACTCCACTGGACTTTCGACCATCATCACCGACCTGACCAACGGGAGGAGCTATGCGTTCACAGTCGCGGCGCATAACCTGGCCGGCATCGGCGCTCCGAGTGGGGCCGTGTTATCAACGCCCTTCACCTCCCCCAACGCTCCCACTGGTCTCACGGCTACCGCTGGCAACGCCCAAGTGATCCTGTCCTGGACCGCACCAGCGTCCAATGGCGGGAACGCCATAGACTACTACATTATCTATCAGGATGGGGCGGCGCTGCCATCGCACTCCACTGGACTTTCGACCATCATCACCGACCTGAGCAACGGGCATAGCTATGCGTTCACAGTCGCGGCGCATAACCTGGCCGGCATCGGTGATCTGACGGGGCCGGTAAGCTCTACTCCCTACACCAGGCCTGATGCCCCCACTCTGATCAGCATAGTCCCCGGATTGGAATCGCTGACGTTAACCTGGGAGGCTCCTGACTTCGACGGAGGTAGTGCGATAACCAGCTACCGGCTGTATTGGGATACGGCCGATCCCCCCATCGCCAATCATATGAATTACGGGCCTGGGGTCTACTCCATCGAATTGACCGGTCTGACGGCCGGGTTCACCTATTACATGACAGCTAGTGCGAAAAACGCGGCCGGCGAGAGTGTCATTCCGACCGCTTTGAGCGGCATACCGATGACGGTTCCGGGAGCGCCGGTCCTCAACAGTGCAGTCGAAGGGACAGCGCAGGTCGTTCTCATTTGGACCGCGCCCACCGACCCTGGCTTCGGCGTGATCAACGCCTACAAGATATACTGGGGCACGTCGCCATCATCTTTGCCACTCTATGCAGTAATCCCCGGAGATAGGTTGACATATAACGTCACCGACCTGACGCCTGGAACACAGTACTACTTCGGCGTGAAAGCCAATAACCTGGCCGGCGACTCTTCGCTCTCCAACCTACTGACGGCGACACCTTACACCGTCCCTGACGCCCCTGCGTTGATAGCGGCGGAGGCCGACAACGCGTCGGTCACATTGACGTGGCTTCCACCGGCCTACGACGGCAGCCGCCCCCTGACCGGTTACAAGATATACTTCAGCAACAGCACCGGGCCCGAGGTGCTCTTCAGAACGGTAGATCCGGGCATACTGACGGTGAGGGTCACGGGCGTTACGCCAGGCGCTGAATACTTATTCTGGGTCATGGCGACGAACGTCGTCGGCGACTCCCCCATTTCCAACATCCTAGCGGCGACACCCTACACCACGCCAGGAGCGCCGAGGCTCGATAGCGCTTCTGCCGGGCGGCAACAGGTCACCTTGACCTGGAGCGCCCCTAGCCATGACGGCGGCTCGCCCCTCATCGGTTACAAAGTGTTCTTCGGCACTGACGCCCCGACGCAGCAGTTCGAAGGCATGCTCTCCTCCTCGGTCCGCACGGTCAACGTGACCGGGCTCACGGCCGGCCTCGTTTACCACTTCGCCGTGAAGGCCGTCAATGTGGCAGGAGATGGCGTGCTTTCCAACGAGCTGACGGCGACCCCGTACACTATCCCCGGAGCGCCCGTCCTGGATATGGCCACCGCCGGCAACACGCTAGTGACGCTTTCATGGACCGCGCCCTCCGACACTGGATCGACCCTACTGCTCGGTTACAAGCTCTACTATGGCATGAGCACCCCCGATACTCAATTCGGCAATCTATTCCCGATATCGGTCAACTCCGCTAGCGTCACTGACCTGACGCCCGGGGTCCTCTATCATTTCGCCGTCAAGGCGGTGAACGCGGCGGGAGATTCGCTCCCGTCGAACTCCCTGCCCGCCACGCCCTACACCTGGTCCGATCCACCCGCACTGCAAAGCGCCGACGGCGGGGTGCTGCACGTTACCCTTAACTGGACGGAGCCGTCCTACACGGGTTCGAGCAGCATCACCGGCTACAAGATATTCTTCGGTACCACCTCCCCGAACGAGCAGTTCGGCGGAGTGATGGCTCCGTCGGCTCGCAGCGTTAACGTCACGGGATTGCAGACCGGCGTTGTGTATCAGTTCGCCGTGAAGGCGGTCAATGTCGCCGGGGATTCCGCCCTATCCAACGTGAAGAGCGCGGTGGCCTACACCGTCCCGTCCGCCCCGGTGCTGACGTCAGCGACCGCTGGCATCGGCCGCGTGACCGTCAACTGGACCGCGCCGACCTCGAACGGAGGCGCGCCATTGATCGGATATCGTGTCTACTATGGGACCACCATTCCAGATGTCCCGCTGGACCTGGTACCGGCCGACGTGCTTGGCATGATCATAACGGGATTGGACAACGGCAGCAGCTACCAATTCGCCGTGAAGGCGGTGAACGCCGCAGGCGAATCGCCCCTCTCCAACCTTCTCAATGCGATGCCGTACACCATCGCCGGCGCGCCGGCG
>CAZCNG010000046.1:0-14301 GCA_964500045.1 uncultured Methanomassiliicoccaceae archaeon | reverse complement strand
TCCCAGCGCTATGCGGTCGACTACATAATCACGGACGCGAACGCTAGCATCTACTCAGGCGACTTCTATAACAACTCTGACCACTACTGCTATGGAAAAGACCTGATCGCCGTGGCCGATGGGGTCGTAACCTATGTGAGGGACAACATCTGGGAGAATGTGCCGGGCGGTCCAAATGCCAATCTGACCATGAACCAGGCTGGCGGGAATATGGTGATCATCGATATCGGCGGAGGCTTCTATGCGCAATACGCCCATGCTATTCTCGGGAGCATAGAGGTTCAGGTCGGCGACCACGTAACCAAGGGCCAGGTCCTCGCCAAACTGGGCAATTCCGGCAATTCCGGCGGACCACATCTGCACTTCCAGCTGGGCACGGACCCCTATGACATCCTGAATTCAGAGGGGTTGCCGTTCTTGATCGATAACTACTCGGTGGACGGGCTAGAGATCGAAAACCCAATATCGGGCTCACCGGAGATACACCGTTACGAACCTCCACAACAATGGCACGCCAGCTGGTTCACCAACAATGAATGGACGAGCTATGGAAGAACGGCTCTGGGGGTCTTTTGAACCGGCTCCGACCGGATTGAGGAATTGAAGTCAACCCGGGCCTCGAGTCCTGGCAGCTATGGGAGCCACCCTGTCAGGACTCTTCTCTTTCACCTGGGTGCGGCGGTTGAGCGCAGAGGGCCGTCCCTCTCGCTCACGAAGGCCTGCATATGTGATGGGTCCACCGCAAGCGGTCCGCCCTAACCTTCCCTAGCTCATTGAACCTATTATATTCCAGCCAAGTCTCTTCCATCATGGGGTTTGTCAATGATAAATGGCAAAGTCATCATTGCTGTCCTAGTTGGTATTTGCATTGTGGTTCCAGGCTTGCTCATAGCCTTTCCGACACAGGCCCCGACCGTTTCGGCCTCGGTGCCCTTCGCACCCATCAAAGTGCGCATGGAATATGAGACGGTCATCGCCTACGAGATCGAGTTCAGCGATTTCGACCTGGACCAGATGACACTGACCGGGGCGAAGGTATTCTGCATCGATAATGGAACTCTACTGCAGGATATCGGTGGCAGCTACCTCGCCGCCACCTATCATTCCCGCAGCTTGCCCGCGCCTACGGCGGACGAGCTCTGGCACGGAACGGGGAAACTTCTACACTCCCGCCTTTCTGTCTTCCTCACCGTGGCGAACGCCTCGGGACTGACGGCGCTCGGTCATCAGTTCTCCTTCACATGGAGAGGCGGGCAGGTCCTGGTCGAGGGCCCTCAGACCTTCCTGCAGAATAGGACGGTACCATCGATCGGGCCTCCCCTCAGCGGTGCGAATTGGATCGGAGTGGAGACCTCCATCGCCACATCCCATCACATGCGCGATCAGATAACTCTCGACAACATCACGCGCTGTCCCCAGCGCTATGCCGTGGACTACATGATGATGTTCGACGACATGACCTATTACCGGAATGATGGCAAGAACAATTCGGACTGGTACTGCTATGGGGCCGATCTGCTGGCCGTCGCCGACGGCGTGGTGACCTACGCCATTGATGGGATCGAGGACAACACCCCGTTCGGGATCAACAGCAGTCTCCCGTTGCTCCAGGCCGGAGGGAATTACGTGATCATCGATATCGGCGATGGCAATTTCGCTCAATACGGCCATATGATCCCTGGCTCCGTTAATGTTACCGTTGGTCAGCATGTCACCAAGGGCCAGGTGATAGGTCTCCAGGGCAACTCCGGCAATTCCTACGGACCTCACCTGCACTTCCAATTGGGCACTGATCCGTACAGTATCCTGGCGTCGGAAGGACTGCCATTCCAGCTCGACCATTACCACACCGACGGGTTGCTGCTGCTGGACTCCACCGGATGGCCTCAGGAGCTGGTCCGATACTCGCCGCCCCAGCAATGGAGCGACAGTTGGATGACGATCAATGAGTGGATGAATTACGGCACTGCGTGAGAAAGGATAGGAAGGGGTCTTGCCGGTGGCCGGACCTCATTCACTCGACGGTCTCGTTCTCCTTCGCCGGGGCCGTCTCATGGTACTCCTCCACGCTCTTCAGCGGCACCTTACGGATGAACACGCTGAAGACCACGGCTATGGCCACCAGTATGGCCGCGATGAGGAAGCTATAGTCGATGCTGTTGCCCAGCGAGATGCGTATCTTCATCTGAGATACTGACTGTCAGTCAAATAACAATAGCTAAAAATCCATGCATCCTATGCACACAAGATGATGTCAACCCCCACACACCCAGGTTGAGCGGGGGGGATGAATAAGGGTTTCTAGCGGCGCCGATGCGGCGGAGCGTGACCGCGCGGAGGATGCCTTTGAGTGTGGTGATGCGTCTCTGCGGGACGGTGCTTCTCTCGGCCGGGTGCGCCCTTGTTGGCATCCTGCCAGACGCGCTTCACCAGCAGTTGGCGCTCAAGGCCCATCTCGGCCCAGAGGGGGCGCATGGCCTGGCGATCAGCTTTGCTGGACGTGCCGACGTCCAGCATGTTAATGGCCAGGTCCTTCCGTCCCAGAGCACGGCATGCCGCGATATAGTCGGGGAAATGCTGCCACACACGGACATCGTCGCGGGCGGCGTAGACCACTTCGCGCATCTGGTCCAGCCACTCCATGGCCTCGGCGCCGCGGCCGGAGAGCTGCAGGTTGATGACATAGGCGGCTATGCTGGCGGCGACTTCGTCCGGACGCTGCCTTCCCTTGGCCCGGACGATGATGTCCTCGATGACCGCCAGTCCGTCCAGGCCATTGCGTTGCATCATGCTGGCCCGGGCCAAGGCGACATTGATGCGCATCGGCAATGCTTCCTCGGTCCCTTTCAGCGCAGCGTCGAAGATGGCGACGGCGGAATTCACTTCGCCCATGCTGGCGTAGGCATTGGCGATCCTTGCCATGCGGAGCGCAGGGCGGTCACCCTGGGACATGGCCTTGCGCATGAGAGTTAGAGAGGTGGTGGCATCGGCCTCCGAGATGGGCATAATGCGGCTTCCCTTTCCGGCGCTGGCCTTGGCGCTCTCCGCCATCTTCAGCAGCTGCACCGGGGTCTTGCCGCGCAGGTAGCGTATGATCATGCAATCCATGACCCAGCGCGGCAGGAGCTGCACGGCGGGGTCGCGACCCTCGGCCAGCATATTGGCCACCAGACGGAAGTCCGCGCCCAGGCGCTCCTTGGTCCAGCGGGTGTGGATGGGCAGCATGAAGGACATTATCTGCTGCACTTCGCGCATATACTCGGGATCGATGTGGTCCAATTCCAACAGGAGACGGGATGCTTTGGCCTCCTCGTCGGTGTCCTCATTGGCCGGTTCGTCCGCCGCGCTGGGTCTCATCCATGCCGCGGTAGTGGTGTTGATGAACCAGGGATAGAGGTGGCGGACCTTGCGCGCATCAAAATGGATTTCCCTCACGAAAGCGGGGTCCTGCCGGTACTTGTCGTCGAAGCAATCCGGCTGAAGCGCCACGAGTATGGTCACGCGGGAAATGGCGGCCCGCTCCTTGGCGGACCACGGTTCGTCACGCACGCGCAGGAGAAGCTCGTGCATCAGCGCCATGTCGGAATGGGCGAGTCGCAGAATCTGAGTGATAGCTTTGACCTCGGCGAGGAGTGTGGTCTTAGACGGCCCGATCAACTTCTGGGACTCCATCCCCGCATAGGTGAGATAAGAAGTCAAGGAGTCGTGAAAGCGACTCAAGATGCCGTCCACGACCTCCATGGTGTAATCATGACTATCTTCATCGCGCTGCTTCATCGTGTGTGCTATTGGTACCTTACATTAGAAGGTTAGCTTTGAACACGAGAATCCGATGACTGATTTGGCTTCGGCTTCAATGGGGCCACGGATTTCGACCATGGAAATCTCGACATAGGTGAGAGAAGAAGTCATGGCGTCGAGGCTTCAATGGAGCCACAATCTTTCGACCGTGGTAATGAACTGATTCCTAACAACCTGCATGCCGTCCATCGCTTCAATGGAGCCACAGTCTTTCGACCGTGGTAATCGACTCGAATACTCCCAGACCGGCCGAATTGCAGGATGCTCGGTCGACCCGCGCCCTTGACCGACCTAGGAATGCATATGTATCCCGCCGCCTTTCTCCGCCTTGCTTCCTTGGGCGGAGAGGCGCATCCTCGAACCATCCTGTCATGGTACCAGCAGTGTATCGAGGCAGGCATCGGAAAGGGTGCAGTTACAATACGCTTATATAGAAGCACTAAAATACCGCCCGCAACGGAGGATTTTCATTATGGCAATGGGAAATCAGCAGGTCATCATCCTCAGGGAAGGAACTGAGAGATCGAAGAACAAGGACGCGCAGTTCAACAACATCGCTGCCGCCCGGGCCGTCGCGGATGCTGTACGCTCCACGCTCGGACCGAAGGGAATGGACAAGATGCTTGTTGACAGCATGGGAGACGTCGTCATCACCAACGACGGCGTGACCATCCTGAAGGAGATCGACGTCCAGCACCCCGCGGCCAAGATGGTCGTTGAGATCGCAAAGACCCAGGACAGCGAGTGCGGGGACGGAACCACCTCCTCGGTCATCATCGCTGGCGAGCTCCTGAAGAAGGCAGAGGCCCTCATCGAGTCCAACATCCACCCCACCATCATCGCGAACGGCTACAGGATGGCGGCCGCCGAGGCCATCAAGATCCTGGACACCATCGCCATTGATGTGACCAAGGACCCCGACATGCTGCGCAAGGTCGCCATGACCGCCATGACCGGAAAGTCGGTCGGCGGACAGAGGGACTTCCTCGCCGAACTCGGTGTAAAGGCCATCATGGCCGTCGCCGAGAAGGACGAGAAGGGCAAGTACAAGGTCGATGTCGAGAACATCAAGGTCGAGAAGAGGACCGGCGGCAGCATCGCTGACACCGAGATCATCTCCGGCATCGTCATTGACAAGGAGAGAGTGCACCCGCGCATGGCGAAGCAGGTCAAGAAGGCCAAGATCGCCCTCATCTCCGTCGCTCTTGAGATCAAGAAGACCGAGGTCGAAGCCAAGATCCAGATCCGCGACCCCGCTTCCATGCAGAAGTTCCTCGATGAGGAAGAGTCCTCCCTGAAGAGGATGGTCGACAAGATCAAGGCCACCGGCGCCACCGTCGTCTTCTGCCAGAAGGGCATCGACGACCTGGTCCAGCACTACCTCGCCAAGTCCGGCATCTTCGCCTCCCGCAGGTTGAAGGAATCGGACATGGAGAAGATCGCCAAGGCGACCGGCGCTAGAATGGTCGGCAGCATCGACGAGCTCTCCTCCGAGGACCTCGGCGTCTGCGGCTCCGTCGAAGAGAAGAAGATCGGCGAGTCCAACATGATCTTCATCACCGAGTGCAAGAACCCGAAGGCCGTTAGCGTCATCATCAGGGGCGGCACCGACCACGTCATCGATGAGGTCGAGAGGGCCCTCCACGACGGTCTGCGCGTCATCGGTGTTGCTCTGGAGGACGGCAAGGTCGTCCCCGGCGCCGGCGCCCCGGAGATCGAGATCTCCCTGCGCCTCGCTTCCTTCGCCTCCACCATCGGCGGCAGGGAGCAGCTAGCCATCGAGGCTTTCGCTCAGGCCATGGAAGTCATCCCCTGGGCTCTCGCCGAGAACGCGGGTCTGGACGCCATCGACATGGTGATCAAGCTGAAGAGCGCTCACGAGGGCAAGAACGGCAAGCTCATGGGCCTCGACCTTGACACCGGCAAGCCGGCCGATATGTTGAAGCTGAACGTCATCGAGCCCCTCCGGGTCAAGACCCAGGCCGTCAAATCCGCGGCCGAAGTCGCTAACATGATCCTCAGGATCGATGATGTCATCGCCTCCAGGAAGGCACCCCCCATGCCTCCGGGCGGCGGCGGAATGCCTGGCGGCATGCCTGGCATGATGTAAGCCAGTCCATCGGCCTAAACAACTTCAAAAATCCTTTCCATTCTTATTCTTTTACTTCCAATCTGATATTATGCACCTTAGGTTTATGTTTGAACAATGCCTAATCGTCTAGGCGATGGCAATGGGTGACAAGATACAGGTCCTGCTCGTCGACGATGAGATCGACCTCATCGACCTCACCAAGAGGTGGCTAGAGAAGGATGGACGCATCCAAGCGAGCGGGGTCACCTCGGCCCAAGCGGCGCTCGACACGATCAACACGAATCATTTTGACGTCATCGTATGCGACTACCAGATGCCGATGATGAACGGCATCGACCTGCTCAAGAGATTGCGTTCCGAGGAGAATCGAACGCCATTCATCCTCTTCACCGGCAAAGGTCGCGAGAATGTTGTGATCGAGGCGATAAACAACGGCGCCACCTTCTACCTACAGAAGATCGGGGAGCCGGTATCTCTCTATGCGGAGCTGAAACACAAGATCAATGTGGCCGTGGACAGGACCAAGGCCGATCAGGCTTTGCGGGAAAGCGAGGAGCGATTCCAGCAAGTCGCAGAGACCGCTGGAGAATTCATCTGGGAAGTAGATACCGCGGGTGTTCTGACCTATCTCAGTCCTGCCTTCGAGATGATCTTCGGCTACCCCCGGGACGAGGTCATCGGGAAGATGCATTTCTTCGATTTTCTAGCACCCGAAGCACGAGACGGATACATGACTACGCTGATGTCCAGCCGTGGCAATCCAAGAGGGGTGAGGGGCATCGTCACCTCGAATATCCGCAAGGACGGGACCATCATTACCTGCAAGGGCAGCGGCATGCCGTTCTTCGGTGGGGATGGAAAGCTGCTCGGATATAGAGGCGTGAACGCCGACATCACCGAGGAAAAGAGATTCCAGGATCAATTGCTGCAGTCACACCATCTTCTCGACTACGTCATCTCCAATGCGAGGAGCGCCATTGCGGTGCATGATCGCGACCTGCGCTACATCTACGTCAGCAAACAATATCTTCACGATTACCGCGTGACCGAGGAGAATGTGATCGGCAGGCATCACTACGACGTGTTTCCCGATCTCCCTGAGAAATGGCGGAAGGTCCATCAATTGGCCTTGGCGGGAAAGGTCAGCAGCGCTGAAGAAGATTCCTATGTCCGAGAGGACGGCAGCATAGATTGGACGCGCTGGGAATGCCGACCTTGGTATGAGCAGGATGGCTCCGTCGGAGGGATCATAGTCTACACCGAGGTCATCAATGACCGCATTAACACGGAAGATAAACTTCGACGCAACCAGCAGTTGCTCGGCGAGGCCATGGATATATCCAATATCGTGAATTGGGAGTTCGATGCCATCAAGAACGTGTTCGCCTTTGACGACCGCTTCTTTAGATTGTATGGAACCAGCAGCGAGAAGGAAGGAGCGACCTTGCTTCCGGCCGAGGCCTATGCACAGGAATTCGTTCATCCGGACGACCGCCATCTGGTCGGTGAGGAGATCGCCCGGGCCGTCAACTCCACGGAGGAGCATTATCGCGGCAAGATCGAACACCGCATAGTCCGCCGCGATGGGGCGGTGCGCCACATCGTGGTCCGCTATCGCGTCATCCGCGATGCGAATGGAAAAGTGATTGGTACCCAGGGAACCAATCAGGACATCACCGAGATGAAGTTGAACGAACTGGCCCTGCGCCGCGCCAACCGGAACTTGGCACTTCTCAACAGCATTACCCGCCATGACGTCATCAACCAGACCATGATGATCGAAGGCTATGCCGACATTCTGGCCACCTCAAGGCTCGAGGACGATCAGAGTGCCTTGATGGGCAAGATCGAGCGTTCGGCACGCAACATCAGGAACCACATGGACTTCTCCCGGTTGTATCAGGAGGTGGGTGCCAGCGATCCGCACTGGCAAGACCTGGACCGCACATTCCAGAAAGTCCTATCAAGTCTGCCATTGGGGGACGTGCACGTTGTCAATGACGCTCAAGGGATTCAGGTGCTGGCCGATCCTCTCTTCGAGAAGGTCATCTACAACCTGGTGGAGAACGTCATGAGGCACAGCGGTGGGGCCAAGAATCTTTGGATAACGGCCCGAGAAGATGATGACCAGCTCACGATCCGGATCCGGGATGACGGCGCTGGAATCAGAGGGGATATGAAGAATTTGATCTTTGAAGCCGGAGTCGGCAGCAATACTGGTTTCGGCCTATTCTTGGCGCGTGAAGTTCTCGCCATCACGGGCTTCAGCATCTCGGAGATGGGGCGGGAAGGAGAAGGCGCAGATTTCGCGATAGGCGTACCCTCCGGATCCTGGAAAAGAGATCCTTGATTCGGACCTTCCATTCCATCTCCCCATTAGAACAAATATTAATCTGAGACAGCCACATTGATACGAGGAGACAGAGAGTTTTATGGACGCGATCAAGGTCCTGCTGGTTGACGATGAGGAGGCCGTCCTAGAGCTAGCTAGGGATTGGCTGGAATCTAGAGCAGGATTCTCTGTGACCGCGGTAGATACTGCAAAGAAGGCCTTGGAGGTGTTGCGCGGGAACCATATCGATGCGGTCGTCTCCGATTTCCAGATGGAGGGAATGGACGGCATAGAGTTGCTGAAGGCGATACGCGCCGAATTCGGGGAGATTCCTTTCATCTTCTTCACCGGCAAGGGCCGCGAGGAGGTGGTGATCGCGGCGATCGAATCCGGCGCGGACTCCTACCTGCAGAAAGGCGGCGCCCCTTTGCACCAATTCACGGAGCTGACACACCGCATCAAGGAGGCCGTCAAGAAGCGCAAGGCCGAACAGGCTCTCTTCCTCAAGAATATGGTCTTTGAGTCCGCCCTCACCGGAGATAGCATTGCTGATGTGGATGGCACGGTGCGCGAGGTCAATCCGACCTTTCTCGACCTATGGGGTTATGCCAGCAAGGACGAGGTGGTGGGCCTCAACTTGGAGGAGTTCATTTATTCCAAGGCGGAATTGAAAGAGATCATTGATATGTTGGGAAAAGAGGGGCGCTGGGAGGGGCACTCTACCGCGGTCAGGAAGGACGGCTCTCATTTCAAGGTCCATGGGCAGGCCACGCCGCTCAGGGATGACAACGGCAAGATCGTTGGCTACCATTCTGCAGTCTGGGACATGACCCAACGGGACATGCTTGAGGCGGCTCAGAGGCAGAGCGAGCGGAGATACCGCGAGATATTCGAGAACGCCGTGGAAGGCATATACCGGTCAACCCCGCAAGGCCGCTATGTGAGCGTCAACCCGGCCTTCGCGCGAATGATGGGCTACGAGTCCCCCGAAGACCTCATTGGATCGGTGACGGACATCGGAGAAGATCTGTACCTTCACCGGGAGGACCGCGTCCGCCTCGGCCAGTTGCTGAAAGGGAGTGGTTCCGTCCAGGCATTTGAGGTGGAGGGGCGCACCAAGGACGGCCGCCGCATCTGGGTCTCCATCAATGCCCATGTGATCAGGGGCGAAGATGGGGAGATCGAATTCTATGAGGGCACCCAGAGCGACATCACAGAGAAGAAGAGAGCGGAACAGGCTCAACGAGAATCAGAGTCCAAATACCGCAGCTTGTACGAAAGCATGACCGATGCTTTTGTCACGGTCGATATGAAAGGTATCATGCTGGATTCAAACCGGGCGTTTCGAGAGATGGTCGGCTATGCGGATGAAGAGCTTCGCAGGATGACCTTCAAACAACTGACGCCCGAGAAGTGGCATTCCTTTGAAGAGAAGATCGTCCAGGAGCAGGTCCTCAGAAGAGGCGATTCGGAAGTCTACGAGAAGGAGTACCGACGCAAGGACGGTACCATCTTCCCGGTGGAGTTGCGCACTTTCCTTGTCCGCGACGGCAATGAAGAGCCGCTGCACATGTGGGCTATCGTCCGCGACATCAGCGAAAGGGACCGCACGCGCAAGGCCCTGGAGGCCAGCGAGGAAAGGTTCCGTCAGGTGGCCGAAGTGGCGGGCGAGTTCATCTGGGAGATCGACCTCGATGGCATCTATCGCTACGCCTCGCCGGTGGTCGAGGACATCCTCGGGTACCGGCCAGAGGAGCTGGTCGGCAAGATGCACTTCTACGACCTATTCACACCCGAGTCAAGGCAAGCGTTGAAGATCGCCGCCATGAACATGATAACCCGGGGCCACGAGATCCGATCGTTGGAGAACAACAGCGTCCATAAGGACGGCCGGACGGTGATCCTGGTCAGGAACGGCCTGCCCGTGCGAAACGGCCAGGGGCACATCATCGCCTACCGCGGAGCAGATAAGGACATTACCGATCGCAAGAGGGGAGAGCAGGCACTGAGGCAGATCAACAAGAAACTGAACCTCCTCAACGCCATCACTCGCCATGACGCGCTCAACCAGATCGCCGCCATCATTGGCAACGTCTCGCTGCTTGAAATGAAGGGATTGAATACAGACCAGAGCGAGTATGTGAAGAGGATCGACCGTTCCGCCCGTGCCATCCAAGGGCAACTGGAGTTCACCCGGGTGTATCAGGACATCGGCATGCAAGATCCTTCCTGGCAACGGCTGAAGGACAGCGTTGACAAGGCCCAGGGAGCGCTACCCCTGGGCGCGCTGAAGATGGAGATCGGAGATCTGGAATACCTGGTCTGGGCCGACCCGCTATTGGCCAAGGTGATCTACAACCTGATCGACAACACGCTGCGCCATGGCGAGAAAGCGACCTGCACCAAGATCACCACAGAGGAACGTAACGGTAGACTGGTCATCGCCATCGAAGATGACGGCGTGGGCATCAGCGACGCGGATAGGGCGTACCTATTCGTGAGGGGTCATGGCAAGAACTCGGGCTACGGACTCTTTCTCACCCGGGAGGTGCTGGCCATCACCGATGCCACCATCGAGGAATGCGGCGTTAGAGGCAAAGGTGCACGCTTCGAGATAACTTTCCCCCGCTTCGGCTGGCGTAGGGCTCCCCGCTGACCTCAGCGATGGCCTTAATACGGAAGAAATGATAATCGCATCCATGCGCTTCTCCTCCATCGATCCGCGCACTGGCAAGATGGGTACGACCTACAAGGCCACGGAGGAGCCCGAGGTCCGCGCGGCTTTTCTACGGGCCCGGGCTGGGGCAAGGCAATGGTCCACGCTGCCCCGGGAGAAACGGATCGATGTGCTGCGCGATGTGGAGAAAGAATTCCTGCGCCGCAAGGATGAGCTGGCCAGACTGGCCGCCTCGGAAGTGGGATTCACCGAGGTCGATCTTGGCGGAGAGACGCTGAGCGCGCTGGCCGGTGTGGAGCACTATTCAAGACGGTTGCTCGAGCTCGGAGAGAGGGACTTCCCCCTCGACCAGAGCAAATGGCAGGACACCAGCGCTCGAGTGGAATTCCTCCCCCATGGCGTGGTGGCGCACATCGGCATCTGGAACTATCCAGTATGGCAGACGCTGGTCACCGCGATACCCGGTCTGCTGGCGGGCAACAGCTTCATCTTCAAGCCGGCCGAGGCGTGCACGGGCACCGGCCTAATGATCGCCGAGATCATGCATGATGCAGGGATTCCAGAAGATGTCTACATACCTCTAGTGGGAGGCGGCGAGGTGGGCCGGCAGATGGTGTGGGGCGATAGCAATTGTGTCGCCTTCACCGGAGGGATCGAGACCGGTATCGATATCCTGCGCAATGCCGGCATCAAGCCATTGATCCTTGAACTGTCTGGCAATGACCCCGCCATCGTCTGCGCGGACGCGGACCTGGAGCAGGCCGCACGCGGCCTGGCCACAGGTGCATTCTCGCGCGCTGGACAAATATGCATCCGTCCCAAGCGCATCTATCTGAACAAGAGCATCGCGGATGCCTTCCTGGACCGCTTCCTGAAAGTGGTGCGGGGTATGGACACCCGTGGCCGCCTCGGGCCGCTCATAAGGGAGGAGGCGAGGCAGAAGGTGGATGCCCACGTACGCAACGCGCTCCGTTCGGGGGCGGAGCTTCTGCACGGCGGAAAGGCCATGCCGGGACCCGGCTACTATTTTGAACCGACGGTGCTGCTCATGCGACGCCCTAACCGCGAGATAGCCGCCCAGGAGATCTTCGGTCCGGTATGCCCTATCTTCCTGGTGGACGACGACGATGACGCCATCGCCCGGGCCAACGATTCCATCTATGGATTAGGTGCCACCATCTGGACGCAGGACATGGTGCGGGCGCGGCACCTCACTTCGCAGCTCGAAGCAGGTTGCGTATGGGTGAACGAATGGGGCCGCACCCTGGTCGCAGGAGAATACTTCAACGGGTGGAGGTCCAGCGGCATCGCCACCTCCAGCGATCGCCTGATGATGTTCATGAAGAAGCGCGCTGTGGTAGAGCATCACTCTCGAGAATCACGACCTAGCTGGCTGAATTGAATGGCCTAGATCTATGGCAACGGTATCGCTAAGGGGGCACCCCCTCAGAGGTGTCTCGAAAGGGTAGCATCGTGAAGCAAGGCCGCTCTGGGGACATCGATGATGCCCTCCGCTTCGTCGCACGCGATGATGGCGATCTTGGCACAGTTGACTGCATAGGCTGCCGAATGCGTTCTCATCGAGTTGACCGCCTGACGATGATCCTTCTTGCCCCCGGATGCCTCCACCACCACGCGGCTGGCATCGACCCTCTGCACTATGAAATCGGGTTCTCTCGTGAGCTGAGTGGGTAGGCGAGCACGTGTTTCAAGCCAATCTCGATTACTGGATTGGCATTCATGCGGAGTTTTCTTCAGGATAGACGGCGGCGAAGATCGGTTTGTTGAGGATATCCAGATGCCGTGGGTCTAGGTTTTCAATAGATCGATCAGCGCATCTTATTCCATACCACAGGAGCCGACCCATGACGTATTTTGATCATCATTGCTGGTCCGCAGTTCACCCACTCGAAAAGAGAGAGAACCATAGAAATATCATAATTTACATAATCAAATGTTTTTGTAAGTTATAGTTTACCTATTTCATCCAGCAAATCCCAAGAACAGCTTCCTTTCTGACCTCAGCTATGGTATTCCCACA
Organism: uncultured Methanomassiliicoccaceae archaeon; assembly: GCA_964500045.1. GTDB lineage: Archaea > Thermoplasmatota > Thermoplasmata > Methanomassiliicoccales > UBA472 > CAZCNG01. Next base: position 1,358 of record CAZCNG010000046.1, on the reverse strand, counting down.
AAAGGGAGGGTGCAATCCCATTCAGATCTCAGTCACAACAGGTGAGCCCGTTGACTGGCATTATGAGCCCGCCTACCCGGGTCCCGCTCGGCACGTGGACGATGTTGAACGTCCAGACGCCGTAATCGAAGGGATCGCTGCTGTCGATGATGATGAAATCGAATTTCTGCAGATCATTGCTTCCAGGGACCTCGCGCTTCATGTGCACCGAGTAGCCAGGCATGAGCGATGCATTGGTGGTCACGTTGCCGTTCCAGGTCATGCTACCCAGGCCTATCGACCCGGCCAGCCCGTTCGTGGTGACCACGTCCAGGCGCAGTGAGGCGAGCGGGTAGGTCTGCGTCACGTTGCCTTGCATCTTCAGCCCATTGACCATGACCTGCATCTCGGTCATGTTGTTCACCATACGAGCGATGATGCTCACATTGCCACTCTGTTCTTCGCTGCTGGAAGGATGGGCGGTGGCCAGCACCAGCGCGCTGAATGCGGCAACCACAAGCACTGCTGCCACGGCCACTATTAGCAAAGCGTTCTTGCGGGAATGGACCATCGCTCTCGCCTTCGACAATTGGTCAAATCAGCCATGCAACGCTAGATCCACGCGATTTGACACCGATCTAGTTGATGCATCGCCTAGAAGAATATTGCCCCAGGAAACTGCATTCGCATCGCTCAGAGACCTCCAGATGTTCATACCCGGACATCGGCCTGTCCCGATTGAGAGCCAGGCGGGAAATAATCGAGACTGAAATGCCAGGAGCCGGTGCCCAGCCCATCGATACCACGCAGGCATAGAGCATCACCTACTCTCATGGCACTCACATTTCCCGGACTGGAACGGATACTGAGCTCATAGCCAGGCATAATGCTCAGCCACTCGGTCTCGTTACCGCTCCATGATAGATCTCCCAGATTGACAGCATTGGAGGAATTGCCCAGTGATGTCACCTGCAGTGAGAAACAGGACCATTGCAACGACCGTCCACCTGCGTCATCGGTTTGCTGGATACGAGTCACATTCAGCTCGACCATGTTCTCCGAGATGATTACCTTGGAGCTGAAGGCCACTTTTGGGACCATCTGACCGGGTAGCGGATTGACCACGGCAGCGATGACAAAGGCACCCACTATGATGCAAATTATGGCCACCGAGATGGCCATCGCCGTTCTCTTCCCCAGTATCATGGCGTCCCGCCCATCGCATGTGACGTTCTTTTCCTTTGCCCTGCCCTTCGCTAGATTGCCTTCTCAAGAACCTCTTCAAAGTCAGAATTCTATTAATTGCTTTTCTAATATATTGATATTGCATATTATAATAATATGTTAGATTATTATGATTCAATCTATAATATTATCGA
>CAZCNG010000045.1:0-14407 GCA_964500045.1 uncultured Methanomassiliicoccaceae archaeon | reverse complement strand
AGCGCCCTATTGGTGATGGGCAACCAACACCAACAGACGATGGCACCGTGAAGATAGAGAGATATAACCAGAGTACAGGGGAACTCAAAGAAGCCTCAAGGATTCCCCAGGTATTCTTCCATGAACTTCCAATGTCGCGGATAAGGATGGACATGGATGATGCAGCAATGGAGATTGTTCGAAGGATGGAATCTTCGAGCATCCGGTTTGGCGATATTTGTTATGTGAATTGGGGGCTCCGCACCGGCACGAAGGAGCGCACCGATACAATGATCATAGACCGCCCTCTCACGGTGAGGTACCGGAGACTACTCCGGGGTGAGGATGTCATCGACAGGTATGACATGAAAATTCCTGAACGCTACATCGACTATGACCTAGAGAATCTCTACAATCCCATGTTCCCAGAGTTCTTCGAGAATGAGAAGATTGTCGTAAGGAAGATATGTGGAAAGAGGGGATTGATGGTAGCACTCGATAGGTCGGGAGCATATTGCTTCTCGACATTGATTGCATGCGTTCCCCACTCAAAACTTCAAGGGTTGAAGCGACAAGGCATCATCGCCCCTACGGCTCAGGGAGCGCGGCAGGATGACATTCGGTTTCTAACGGCGATACTCAATTCCAGCGTCATAGGTTGGTACTATCAATTGATGCTTTCTGATGGCCTCTCAGTAGTCCCCAATGATGTGAAGAACTTGCCGGTTCCGTTGATTGATTTTTGTATCGATGAGACCGAGCGGCGCAGGCAGGCGGAGGATGCGATGTCGCGTTTGCTTGTTTCCATGGACTCCGGAGACCCGATCGCGACCGCAGGCGTACTTGAAACATATCTCGCCCTAGATCCATCGGTGAAGTACCATCTTGTTGCCCTCCTCGCCGAGGAGATGACAAAAAGCATGGGTCAGATTAGGTCATCGGTCGAGCAGTTCTTAATGTGGCTTCAATCATCTTCTGGAGTTGGTCGGTCTCTGGCGCAGTTCAAGAAGTGGGCAGAAATCGAGACATATTATGATAGTGAACTTCTCGGAACTGAATCAGGATTGAGGGAGATCGAGAAGGTGCTAAAGGCAAATCAAGTCCGACTCGGGAGTGCATTGACCACGGGTCTCAATGAGGAATATCGCGCTTCAGCAAAAGTGCTTCTTCCTCTCCGGACAAGAGTCCAAACGCTTGATGCGGCGATTGATTCGCTGTGTCTGGACCTTTATGGAGTCGATAAACTTGCATTTGAGCAAGCCAGGTTGCGCCTCCTGGGCTGAAACGGCAAGTTGCCTGACTCTCCCTCAAACCCATTCCTATCATTCTTGCCTCCGTCGTCCACGCCGTATCTTTTCCGAGACAATTTCATTATTGTCAAGATTCGGCTCAACACCGGAGCCTCCCTCATCACCCTACCCGCAACGCAAACCATTCTTTCCCCCCTTTTCCATTCCATCGTGATACCCATGACCGATCCTGACATCATCGACTACTACAAGTTCTGCCTCAAGGAGGTCAAGAAGTCCGTGGAGCGCCAAGGGGGCCACCATTGGTCCCGCATCCGGGGCTCCGAGATGTACGAGCGCCTATCGCTCAAGTACGACAACCTCGACGAGGTCATGCACAAGGCCGAGGCCAAGCTGGGCTGGTACGACTACACCCTGGTGGCCATGACGGAGACCGTGGACCACTTCTGCCAGCAGGCCATCTACATCCACCATCGAGATACCCCGCCCTACACCTACGCCCAGTACCTCGCAGCCGTGGAGGCCAAGTGCCGCACCTTTGAACGAGGCAGGACAGAGGAGTTCCTCTATGAGAAGGGCGGCAACAGTACCTTCAGGGCCCTGGTCAAAGAACGCTACGACCGGGCCGCTGCGAAGAAACTGGAGGAGCCCCTCGTGGACCGGTCCCACGCCAATACCCCCTGCACACCCACCGCGTACCCAGAGGCGGTGGTGCATTAGCTCCTTTAATCCTCGCTCACATTGTTCCTCAGAGTGGGAGAAGATAAGAGGGGGCAGAATAACTATACCCCGCGGAAGCGCAGACGCGCTCCCGTCAGGATCGATGAGGATATGGTGGCCAAAGGTCGCTACCCGTTCCTCACCGTGGCCTACGCCTACTTAGACAAGAAGGCCAAATGGTTCGACGCTGCCACCCTCGAAGTCAAGAAGCGCAACGCTCGCACCGTGCAGGTCGTCTTGACCAAGCTGCGCGAAGAGGGAGAGGTCAGCACCACCGATCCGAGGAGCATCACGCCGGATGACATCGTGTCTCTCATCTGTTATCTACGCGATGAGGGCAAGGAGCCCTCCTACATACAGAAGCTTCTCGAGATCGCCAAGCCGGTGTTGGCCACGGTTGGCAACAACGCATTCACCCAATTGGAGCTCGAAGGCTATGAGCTGCCCAAGCGGGTACGGAAGGAGCTGAACTCGTTGAGCATGACGGACCTGCAACAGATCCAAACGGCCGCACAGGGCATGGAGGGCTGGTGGGGCGACATAGCTCGCTTCATGACCTTCATGTACCCCTACACCGGGGTACGCCCCTCGGAGCTGCGCAGGGCCCTCGTGCAGGACATCAACGTGAGAACCTGGATGTTCTACGTCCGGCACCCGAAGGGTGAGAAGAAGTACGGGGAGAAGCGCACGGTGCCGATATTGCCGCCCGCGCGGCCGGCAGTGCTCGCGTTCCTGGAGGCCCGCAAGGTCGGCCTCAATGGTCGCGAGTGCGACATCCTCGTACCCACCCTGAGGGGATCGGCCCTGGATACCTACTCGGAGAACGTCTGGAGGCGAATCAAGAGGAACGTGGCCGAGAGGGCCGCGCTCCCCGAGCAGGATTGGTCCCTGCGCTCCTTCCGGGAGACGTACTGCCAACTGAACATCGACCGCGACAAGAACCTGATGTCGGCGGTCTCGAAGGCCATGGGGCACGGTAGCACGAATACGACAGAGAAGTATTACGGCCGGATACGGCAAGAGGCAGCAAACAATGCCCTCGTTGCCTCGTGGGAATCCGCTTCCCCGGGGCCTACGCGGGCTATATAAAGAAGGCCTCATTAAGAAATCTTTTTGAGACCGCTGGATGGAGAGTAAGGCGGACGAGAGGGGATTCGAACCCCCGACCTGCAGCTTAGGAGGCTGCTGCCATATCCAGTCTAGGCCACTCGTCCAGAATTGAGGTTTGGATAAAGGTTTTAGGATAAGGGGTTTGGGTTTACTGCTTGTCTTCTTCGGAACCGAGTTCCTCAGGAGCCATTTCCTCGACCTTCTTCTCGGCCTTGGCGTACTCCTCGATGAAAGCGACGGTGACACCCGGGTATACTTCCCTGAGGTCAGCGACGATGCGGTACTTCGCGAGCAGCCACTTCTGGTCGTACTTGCATACGTCCGGGAGGGTGACGCTGACACGGCCATCTTCCTTGACGACCTTGAAGCCCTCGTTGCTACCATAGTCCATCTCGATGACGGCGAGCATCTTTTCCTCGTCGCCCTCGACCTTGCTGAGGATCGTGAACTTGTACTTCAGGTCCATACCAGCGAAGCGGCGGTTGAAATCGACCCGAACGCGGCCAGCGGTGACAGAGGTGATGACCCCGGTCTTGTTGCGGATGGTGACCTCCATGCCGGGGCGGGGCTCGATCCTCTGCTTCAGGAACTCCTTCACGGAGAGGGTCTCGACGAGCTTCGGGTCGCGCGGTCCGGCGGCCTTCTCTGCGAGAACGACCACCTCGGTCTCCTCGCCTACGGTCGCTCCGACCATGGCCTGCTCCAGTCCCTCGAACACCCTGCCGCCACCTACGAGGAGGGGCATGGGGGCGTAGCGGAACTTCTCATCGAAGATTCCGGCCTCCCGGGCCTTGTCGGCGCTGGTCGTGTCGAACATCTCGCCAGAGGTTGCGATTACGCCTTCGAAGTCCATCCTGATGATGTCGCCCTTGGCGACCTTGTCATTGCCAGACATGTGAAACACCATTCATCCAATAGTTGGATAGATAATTGGCCGTGATTCCTTCGCCGTTCATAAAGGTTTGGATGTGGAATGAGTTTCAGATGGATGTCAGACCATCCACGGTCTTCTTGTCCAGCGCTTTGATGAGCTCCACGCAGAAGACGATGGAGTCTTCGATGTCCTTCAGATCGATGACGCTGACGTGCGAATGGATGTGCCTCGTGGCCACTCCAATGACGATGGTCGGGATGCCCATGTTGCTGGTGTGGATCACGCCACCGTCGGTGCCGCCCCGGGCCACGAAGGTCAGTCCGTAGGGGATCTTCTTCTTCTGGCAGATGCTAATCGCCAATTCCTTCAACGGTTGGTTCGGGATCATGCTGCCATCGAAGATGGTGATGGCCACCCCCTCTCCCATCTTCATCGGTGCCTGTAGGGGATCGATACCAGGCTCATCGCCCGCCAGTTCCACATCGAGAACGATGGCCACGTCAGGCTTCACGGTGGCGGAGACGACCTTGGCGCCCCGCACTCCGACCTCTTCCTGCACAGTGCCGGCGCCGACCACGCGGTTGGCGTGCTTCACCTTGTCTTCCTTGAGACGCCGGACCACTTCCGCCGCCACGAAGGCGCCGTAGCGGTTGTCGAAGGCCTTCCCCCAGGCAAGAGTCCTCGTGCCGACCTCCTTGCCGTCCTTGAAGACCTTCTTCTCCTGCAGGCGGAACTTGGAGTCCGGTACGATGCAATCACCGAGGCGAACGCCCATGGCATCGGCCTCGTCCTTGTTGGCAGCACCGATGTCGATGAACATCTTCTCCTTGGTGACGACCTTCTTCGCTTCCTCCGCGTCCATCAGATGCGGCGGCTTGCAGGAGATCACTCCCTGAAGAAGGCCGTCCTTGGTGTGGATGATGACCCTCTGTCCGAGGAGTACTTGATCGAACCAACCACCCAGCTGATTGAAGGCGAGGTATCCCATCGGGTTGATGCCGGTGACGATGAAGCCCACCTCGTCCATGTGCCCCGCCATCATGACGGTGACGTCGGACTTGGTGCCCTTCTTCTCGAACATCAGGTTGCCGATGTTATCGTTGCAGATGCTGTCGGCGTAGTCCTTGACGTAAGCTTTGAGCATTACAGCGACCTCCTTCTCGAAACCGGAGGGGCCAGGAACATTGCAGAACTCTTCGAAGAACTTCAGCGCTTTCTTGTCCATCTTCAACACCTCACCTGCAACTGATGCAGGGCAGAATGATCGGACATGACCATTAGCAGATATAATGCTCACCTCAGACTTGCGAAGCCAGCGAATGGGCTGAACTCGGTTTCCTCTTGATCCCACGACGTCGTACCATTGAGCATGAACTTGGTCCGTCTGCATTGCTCCGGTAACGTGTCTCGAAGAGGGCTCCGAGCACCTATTCTGCACGCTGCCCAGAATTGTGTTTTGGAACGAGAAGGTATCCTTTATGGACATTGTTACCAATCCTCCCGGTGAAGAGATGGACATGACTGAGCGCATCAGAGTACTGGTCATCGACGAGGATCCACTCCTTTTGGAGGTGGCCAAGGAAAGGCTGCAGAAAGAGGGGGCCTTTGATGTGCAGACCGCCCTCTCTGGAGAGGACGGACTGAAACTCCTACGTTGCTTCCCTTTCGACGCCGTGATCTCCGCCCATCAGATGCGGGGCATGAATGGTCTGGAACTCCTCAAAAGGATCAGGGCCGACCAACCGAAGATGCCGTTTATTCTATTCACTAGCAACGGTGGTGAAGAGATTATGATCGAGGCCTTTGACCATGGCGCGGACGGATATTTGCAGAAGGGCGGCACGACCGATTCGGTATTCTGTGAATTGACTTCCAAGGTGAGAGCCATAGTAGAACGCAGGCGAATGGAAGTGGAATTGTCGAGAAGCGAGGCCCGTTACCGGAGCCTGTTCGAGGCGGCCAAAGATGGGATACTGATCATGAATGGCGATCTCGGCACTGTCGAGGACGCCAACACCTCCATCATTGACAAGACGGGCTATTCGATAGATGAGCTCAAGGGAAAGAAACTGTGGGAATTGGGGTTCATCAAGGACCGGACTCTGGCCGAGCAAGCCTATCGGGAATTGAAGCGGGATGGACATTTTAGATCCGATGCTCTCTCACTATGGACCAAAACGGGAGGGGTCTTCGAGGTAGAGTCGATCGGCAATAGCTATAGCGTCGATGGCAAGAGCATCGTTCAATGGTACTTTCGTGACATCTCTGATCGCCAACGGACGTTGGACGATTTGGCCGAGACCGCCAGCAAGTTATCGCTGGCCACGCGCGCTGGGGCTATGGGCATCTGGGATTGGGACATCGTCCACGATCGCATGACCTGGGACGAGCAGATGTTCGCCCTGTATGGGAGGACCAGTGAGTCGCTCCACGTTTCCTACCACGCTTGGATATCCAGCCTCCACCCGGACGACGCGAAAGAATGCAAAGAAGAGGTGAGCGCGGCCCTCCGTGGCGATGAGGAATTCGACACGGAATTCCGCGTGGTCTGGCCGGATGGCACCATTCATTTCCTACGAGGCATAGCCACGGTCATCTGTGATGCCTCGGGCATGGCTGTGCGCATGCTCGGAACCAATTGGGATATCACCCGGCAGAAACAAGCAGAGGAGGCACTGCGCGATAGCGAAGATAAGTTCAGCACCCTGTTCGATAAGATGCTGGAGGGATTCGCCTACTGCCGAATGCTTTTCGATGAGAACGGGATCCCGGAAGACTTCGTCCACCTCACGGTCAATTCCGCTTTTGACCAGATCATGGGCACGAAGAATGTCATGAACCGGAGGGCGACCGAGGTGTTCCCAGGCATCAAGGAAGCGATGCCGGAGCTGTTCGCCACCTATGGCCGAGTGGCGATGACCGGCATCTCTGCGTCCTTCGACCTAGATTTCTCCAAGATAGGCAAATGGCTGCATATCTCGGTCTACTCTCCCGCTAGGGAGTTCTTCGTCACGGTCTTCGAGGACATCACGCTGCGCAAACAGGCAGAGACGGCCATTGTGCAAATCAAGGCGAATTTCCGCCATATCTTCAACAATGTCAATGATGGCATCCACCTCAACCTGATGCTGCCGGATGGCCGCCCCGGCCTAGGCGTGGAATGCAACGAAGTGGCCTGCCAGATGCTTGGATACTCCTACGAAGAGCTGCTCCGTATGAGTCCGAGTGAATATGATACGGGAAAACATGATCCACCTTTGGAGAAGATCGCCGAAGAATTGTGCAGGAATGGCCAGGTGAAATTCCACACCGAGCACCGCCGCAAGGATGGCTCCATGCTGCCGGTGGATGTCAATGCTCACGCCATATCATTGGATGGCAGAAGATTGATCCTTGCCGCGATCCGCGACGTCACAGAGGGCAAGCATATCGAGGAGGCCCTGCTGCAGACGAATAGGAATCTGAACATTCTCACCAGCATCACCCGGCATGACACATTGAACCAGACCACGGTCATCCAAGGTTATGCCAATCTGCTGGAGAAGATGACCCTGACCCCGAAGCAGGCGGAGTATGTATTGAAGATCGAAAGGGCCGCCCAGGCCATCCAAGGCCAGGTCGAATTCACAAAGCAATATCAGGACATTGGAGCCAAGGCGCCGAAATGGCAGAGCATTCATGAGACCATCCTCAAGGTGAAGGCTGCGTTGCCGCTGATGACATTGGGTCTCCGAGAGAGGAAGCCGGACCATAGTATCCACGCCGACCCCATGTTCGAAAAGGTCGTTTACAATCTGATTGAGAATTGCATCCGCCACAGTGGCGGGGCCAAGATGATGGAGATCACAGCCACGGAGAAGGATGGATCGCTGCACCTGGTCCTTGAGGACGATGGCCGGGGGATAGCTCCTGCAGATAGGGAGCACCTCTTCGAACGCGGCTTCGGAAAGAACACGGGCTATGGCCTCTTTCTCAGTCGGGAGATCTTGAAGATCACCGGCATCAGCATCAACGAGAATAGCAAAGAGGGCAAAGGCGCCAGGTTCGAGATCGTCGTGCCCGCAGGGGAATGGCGCACCTCCGAGAGATGATCGAGCTCATTCCCAGCTCATTGGAGTAGCCCCGCGCCATGGCGATTGGCCCGGCTGGTGAAGGTCGGCCCCTTCACGGATCGGGCGGAGGATAGTAAGCAATGTCGTATCCAGGCAGAGAAGATGGGCGTGTATTTCGGTCTCGCAGGTCATATTAAGATTACGGGCAGGTAGGGAACTCGACGCGGTAGGCACAGGTCCACGCTCGCCAAACGGTTATATCCAGCGTCATGGTTGAAGTGGCCGACGCCACCATTGCATAGCTCGGTAGTGCGGCTGACTTGTAATCAGCAGGTCGTGAGTTCAAATCTCACTGGTGGCTCTTCCCTCTTCCAGGTAATCACAATGAAGCAGATGGAAGCTAATCGGCGCCGCTGGGACGAGCTCGCGGAAAGACATCTGCATTCCACCTCATATCCGATCGAAGCGGTCATTTCAGGCCTCTCCACGCTGCGCCCCATAGAACTGGAAGCGTTCGGCGACGTCACCGGCAAGAGACTTCTGCACCTACAATGTCACATCGGACTCGATAGCATCTCCTGGGCACGCAGAGGCGCCGAGGTCGTCGGTATCGACTTCTCAGCCGCCTCGATCAAGGCCGCAAAGGCCCTGGCCCATGATTGCGGGGTCGAAGTCGAGTTCGTTCAGGGAGATGTCATGGACCTGGAGTGCTGCTTGGAGGGCGGCTTCGACCGGGTGGCCGCCACCTATGGCGTGGCGTGCTGGATCCCGGACCTGTTAAAATATTTCGCCAATGCTGCTGCGCAGCTGAAGCCCGAAGGCAAGTTTCTGGTCATCGACGACCATCCCTTCACCGAGGTTCTGGACCAGGACACGGGAACGATTTCTGACCAGCTATCCTATTTCCAGGAAGGCCCCGTAAATCACTGTGATGAGCGGTCGTATGCGCAGGGTACGGACCAGCTGAGCAACAGGGATAATTGGCAGTGGCCACACCGTATGGAGGAGTTCTTGAACGCCAGTTCGGCCTCCTTTGAAGATATCGCATTGCGAGAATACCCTTTCTCCCATTATCGGAAGATGCGCACCTTGAGTCTGGCGGAAGATGGGTATTGGCATTCCGAGCGCAATAGGATGCCGCTCCTCATGAGCGTGCTCGCCAACGATCCGATCTCGATCCGTTGACATCATCTAGCAATAGAGAAGAAGATCATTGTTCGACCATATCGGACCGGCCCAGGCGCCAGTTCCCCGCGGGCACCGTGATCTCGAACCTAGCCCCCTTGCCCGGTTCTCCATTCTCCACAATGGCCATTCCTGTGATGCCCAGTATCTCTCTGGTCAAGAACAGGCCGAACCCGGTGTTCTTGCCATAGCCGCGCTCGAACAGATGTCGGTGATCCTCCGGAGTTACTCCCACCCCATCGTCCTCGAAGGCCACTTTCAACTCACCTTCGTGCTCGATGGTGGTGATGTGCAAATGTTTGGCTCCGCCACTGTGCCGCAGGCAATTGTCGATCATATTATAGACGACCTTCTCAACCATGGGGTCGGCCCAGATCAGGTATTCAGGTCCGCTCAGGTCTATCTTGAGACCTTTAAGGGCGAGCGAGCCCTTCGTTTTGCGCACGCACTCACGCAAGCTTGCCCATGTGGGAGTCTGGGCTCCGATCTCTTGATACAATTTCGCGAATTCCATCTGCCGCTGGATGTTCTCGGCGGAGCGTTTGATCGTCTTCACATGCGCCATCTGCTCGGCGTCGAGGGTCTTCAGGGCCAGAAGGTCTGCGTTCCCTTGGACGATCAGCGTCTGGTTCAGGGCATCGTGTCTGGTTATGCTACTCAGCAAGTTGAGCCGCCGGTTGGCCTGCATCAACTCCTGCTCAGCGCGCTTGCGTTCGGTGATGTCCACCAAGAAGTTGAGGGTGGCCGGTTTTCCTTCCCAGGAGATCCGGACCACCGAAAGCGATACCCACGTTACCGCTCCGTCATGTCCAAGGACTCGAAAATCATAGCGCGATGGAGCATCTCCGCCATCAAGGCGGCGAAGGTATCGCTCGGCGACCATGGACCGGTCCTCAGGATGGATGAAATCGATGAATGCTCGACCGATGGCGTCGTCCTCTTTGACCTGGATCATGTCGAGCGCTCGGGGATTGACGAATTTCAGTAGTCCGTCCTGGGCAACCACCATGGCCTCCTTGGCGTTCTCAGTGACCGATCGATATCTCAGTTCGCTCTGCAGCAGGGCCTCCTCGGCTAGCTTCCGCTCAGTGATATCCTGACCCTGGGCTATCGTGGCGATTATGGCCCCTGATTCAGATCGGAGCACGGCCGAGTTCCATAGGACGGTACGGACATCTCCGCGTCCACCCCGGATCGGGATCTCTACGGTCTCCCAATGGTCGCCAGAGGTGGCCGCATCGATCAACTTCATGGAATCCGTTCTGGTCTCTTCAGGAAAAAGCATCTCCAGGTGCCTTCCCAGCACCACCTCGGCGCTCATGCCGGTGAGCCGCTCGAACGCATGGTTGAAGATCGTTATGGTGAAATCAGGGCTCCAGACGATGATGGGCGCATTGGCATAGTCCATTAGGTTCTGCAGATATTCCTTTGTCTCCCTCAAGCGGGCCTCGGCCCGCTTGCGTTCGGTGATATCACGGAAGGAGGCCATCATGCACAAAGGTCTGTTGCTCTCATCCCGGACCAGATTGGCCGAGAGCTCGACATCGAAGGTGGATTCATCATAGTGCCGACCGGTGAGCTCACCTTCCCATCCTCCCGCCTCTGCCAGCGCGGTGACCACTTCCTGTGCCTTGTTGGCAAGAACCCAGAAATCAGAAACAGGCCGACCTAGGACCTCCTCGGCGCTGGAAAACCCCCACATCCTGACGAAGGTCGGATTGACATAGGTCAGTCTTCCATCCATATCCGCAAAGGCGAAGGCATCGATCGAAGTTGCCAGTGCCTTGTCGCGGATGCGCAATTCCTCTTCCGTCTGCCTGCCCTCCGTGATGTCCTGTATCGTCCCCCAGATCTGGATGGTAGTGCCATCTTGGGAAATAGGTTGCCCCTGGGCGTGCGTATAGCGGACCGAACCATCTGGACGTACGATCCGCCAATCCTTCTCGTAGGCCGTGCCGGTCGTGAGGGCCGCATGCACCGTGTCTTGGAGATCCTGGCGGTCTTCGGGATGATACCAATTGATGAGCGTGGCAAAATCAGGGGCGCTTTCTGCTGGGTCGTGCCCGAAGATGCGGAACACCTCGTCGGTCCAGTTGATCTTCCCGTCCCTTACGTCAAAGGTCCAGCTGCCAAAATGGCCCAGTTTCTGCGCCTCGGCCAGATGTTTCCGGCTCTCCCGGAGCGCGTCCTCCATGCGCTTTCGTCCGGTAATGTCCTTGGAGGAACATATGGCAGTGATGACCGTACCGGCGTCGTTCTTGACGGGGGTCAAGGAGGTGAGATAATAATGATCTCCGTCCGCGGTGGGCAGTCTCACCTCCATGTGCCTCGGCAAACCCGTGGTGAACACTTCTCTCAAAACGACGGAACTTCTCTCCGCTTCCACCGGCGGGAAGACATCCCGGATATTCTTGCCCACCAGCGCCTCCGGCTGCATTCCCACCCCCGCGGCAAAGGCCTTGTTGGCATAGCGGTAGGTCCCGTCGCGATAGAAGGAGAAGATGGGGTCGCTCGATTCATGCAATAGGATGCGGTACTTCTCTTCGCTGTCGCGCAAGGCTTCTTCTGCCAGCTTGCGGGCCGAGATGTCATGGGAGAATACCTGGACCCCGATGACCTTGCCTGCGGAGTCCAGGACCTTGCTATGCAACGTAAGGAACCAGCGCCGCCCCGTGGGGAGATCGACCATATCCTCGTACTCCGTTGGACCTTCGGTCACGATCGCCTTCTTGATGCGTTCGAAGTAGAACTGTCCTGCTTCCCTCCCGAATAGCTCAGGCATCGTCTTCCCGACGAAATCTGAAGGAACTCCATTCATGTTGCGCGCGGCCATCGCATTGAACATGATCAAGCGACCCTGCGGGTCCCAGTATCCAATACCTATGCCCGCATGGTCCAACATCTGTCGGTACCGGTCGTCGCTCTCGTGCAGGGCCCGCGCCGCTTTGATGCGTTCCGTGATATCCATGAAAACGGTGGCAAATTGCCCTTCGGATGGAGTGGATACAGAGATGGAAAAGTACTTGTCGAGGGGGGCAAAGTAACTGTCAAAAGAGGTTGATTCCCCCAGGCGGGCCACCGCTTCATATATATCGAGATAGGGGGCCTTCGAGCCGCCATAGAGCTGAGAGGCCAATCGCCCCACGGCATTCTGTTTGGTGATGCCGATCATCTGCTCATAGGCGGGGTTCACATCCAAGATGCGATAGTCGATCGCCCCTCCGCCCTCATCGTAGACCAGTTCATGGAGCGCCACGCCCTCGTTGTAGGCGGAGAACAAGGTCTCGAACCTTCTTCGACTGGCCTCCAGAGCATGCAGCACCTTCTCCCTATCGATGACCTTGTCGGCATAGACCGCCACGCCCACCACCGAGCCATCATTTCCTCGGATGGGAATATGGGAGACCATGAATTCATGGCGACTCAAGGAATCATCACCAGAGAAGGCGGAATCGGCATGCCTCTCGCTATTGAGGGCGCGGTCCAGGTTCTGCTTCGCCTTCTCCCGGTCCGCTGGCACCGTCTGGTAATCCAAGATGCTCTTGCCGATCTCGATGTCGACGCCATACAGCGCCTTCATAAGCGATTTGTGAAAACTGTTGAAAGTAGTGTAGCGATATCGGGTGTCCACGGAGAAGATGGCCCGGTCCGAGCTGTCGATCAAAGCCTCCAGTCGGGAGCGCTGTTCCCGGATCTCGACCTCCGCGGACCTCCGGGAGATGGCGACCCTCAGCTTATGACCCAGCTCCGCGAACTGAGAGCGCGGATCGCCGCCTTTCTGCAGATAGAAGTCGGCTCCGCTGTTCAGCGCTTCGATGACGACCTCTTCCCTGCCTTTCCCGGTGAACAAGATGAAGGGTATCCGCGATTGCTCACTGCGTATCGTCTTGAGAAATTCTATGCCGTTCATTTCAGGCATCTGATAGTCGCTCACGATCGCGTCGAAATCGTTCGCCTTGAGAAGACCCAGGGCATCCTTGGCCGATGTGGCTATAGCTACCGTCATATTCTCCCGCGATTCGAGGAAGTGTTTGGCTACCTCTGCCAAATCAAGTTCGTCGTCGACCAGGAGGACGTGCACTATTCCATCTCCCTTGCACGAGAATTGAACTAATTCACATTTATACTGTCCTTCAAGAGAATCGTGATTGATTATCAGAACGGCCTGCAATCGCCCATACGGACGAACTCGAATATCCGGGTCTCCCAGATGACCTCAAGGAATTAGACAATTGAGCGCGCTTGTTATTCAAACAGAGTTATCTATTCATGAAGAGAGGCTCATTCATCCCAAAAGATGTCTTTCGTATGGTAACAAAGCTTCAACACCATGATGCGGAAATCCTTTGCGATCACAGGGTTGCCATGAACATCTCCGGGCTCACAGACTAGGAGGTCTCCAGGGCCGATTCGAATCGTTTCTCCGTTGACGACGAAGACCCCTTCAGACAACGGAATGAACACCTCGGTCTGCACCGCGTGGTGGTGCAATGGTACCTTCTGCCCAGCCTGGAAAAGCACTTCCTGGATGAACATACCATCAGGAAGAACGCCTGAAGGCAGTACGATGCGTTTCAGGTATCCGTCTCCCTGTACATCTCTCGCTTCGCCTTCGCGAAATAGGCGCATGGTTAGTGTTCCGCCTCCAGGACCGATTCCTCGAAGATGTCAAAGCCCGTCTCGAGAAGGCTCTGTTCGATGTTGAGCGGCGGGATGAAGCGAATACCACTGCGGCCGCAGGAGATGAGGATCAAACCTTTCTGCAGGGCGATATGCTCAATGATGTTCCTCATCTTGACCGCAGGTTTCTTAGTAACGCGATCTTCGACGAACTCGGCCACGGTCATCATGCCCAGGCCGCGCACGTCGCCGATGCACTCGCATTTCTCTTGGATCTCGCGGAGACGCTGGAGCATCCATTTGCCCTTCTTTTCCGCCGCCTCGATCAGTTTCTCTTCCTTGAGCACATCGAGCGTGGCGAGCGCCGAAGCGCAGCCCAGGCAATTCCCACCAAAAGTATTGGAATGCGCGGCCTGCACGCCGAAGTCCAATTCTCTGCGCATGATGGTGGCGCCCATCGGAACGCCCGACGCCAGCGCCTTGGCCGAGCAGATGATGTCAGGAACCACGTCGAAGTGCTCGATGCCCCACATGCGGCCGGTGCGGCCCATCCCTGCTTGCACGTCGTCGTCGACGAAGATGATGCCCTCCGCCTTGGCGTCCTTGGCGATGATCTG
>CAZCNG010000044.1:0-14542 GCA_964500045.1 uncultured Methanomassiliicoccaceae archaeon | reverse complement strand
CTTCCTGCACCGCCTTGACCTCCGTGAGCATCGGCAGCGGCGTGACCTCCATCGGGGAGGGGACGTTCTCCTACTGCGCCGCCCTCACCTCCATGACCATACCGGACGGCGTCACTTCCATCGGTGATTATGCGTTCTACGCCTGCACCTCCTTGGCCTCGGTGAGCATCGGCAGCGGCGTGACCAGCATCGGTACCGGGGCGTTCGGCTTCACTGCCCTGACCTCCGTTACGATACCGAACAGCGTCACCAGCATCGGAGTCTTTGCGTTCCTCTCTTGCAACTCCATGACCTCCGTGAGCATCGGCAGCGGCGTCACCTCCATCGACGAATATGCGTTCTACGAATGCAGCTCGCTGACCTCTTTGACCATACCCGACAGCGTCACTTCCATCGGGATGGCGGCGTTCGCCAACTGTACCTCGATGGTGACCTTGACGATAGGCAATGGAATCACATCCATCAGTCATTCGGCGTTCGAATCTTGCACCGCCTTGACCTCCGTGACCATACCGAATAGCGTGACATCTCTCGCCGATCATGCGTTCCGTGACTGCACCGCTCTCACATCGGTGACGATACCGAACAGCGTCACCAGCATCGGGGTCGAGGCTTTCTGGAATTGCATCGCCTTGACCTCCGTGAACCTGGGCAGCGGCGTCGTCTCCATCGGAAACTTGGCGTTCGCCAACTGCATCTCCCTGACCTCAGTGACGATGCCAGATGGCGTCACGACCATCGGAGGCGGAGCGTTCGCCCTCTGCACCTCGCTAACCTCGGTGACGATGCCAGATGGCGTCATCTTCGTAGGGAGCGGAGCATTCTATTACTGCATCTCCCTGACCTCCGTGACGATACCGGACAGCCTCACCTACATCGACACCGGGGTCTTCGCCAACTGCACCTCCTTGACCACGGTGAGCATAGGAAGCGGCGTCACCTCCATCGGTACCGGAGCGTTCTCCAACTGTACCTCGTTGACCTCGGTGACGATACCGAATGGCGTCACCAGCATCGGGTTCGGGGCGTTCTACACTTGCACCGCCCTGACCTCCGTGACCCTAGGCAGTGGGATCACCTCCATCGGTCATTCGGCGTTCGAGTTCTGCACCGCCTTGACCTCCGTGACGATACCGAATGGCGTGACATCCATCGCAGATCATGCGTTCCTTGACTGCATCGCCTTGACCTCCGTGAACCTGGGCAGCGGCGTCGTCTCCATCGGAAACTTGGCGTTCGCCAACTGCATCTCCCTGACCTCAGTGACGATGCCAGATGGCGTCACGACCATCGGAGGCGGAGCGTTCGCCAACTGCATCTCCCTGACCTCCGTGACGATACCGGACAGCCTTTCTTCCATCGGAACCGCTGCATTTGCATGGAGCACCGCCCTCAACTCAGTGATCTTCGGCAGCGGCATCACCACCATCGGCGACTATTCGTTCTCGGGATGCAGCAATCTGACCTCGATATCATTCTTGGGAGCGGTGTCCCCGGCCGACGTGGGCGCCGATTGGATAGGTAGTACCAGTGCGAACATCAGGGGGCACGCCTACGCCACCTCCAACTTCCCCGCACCCGGGGTCGTTTGGAATGGATTGATGATGGGCACGGTCCTTCCCATAGCTCCAGGGGTTCCGACCAACTTGACGGCCACCTCGCTCACCGACAATATCAGGCTGAGCTGGCAGGCCCCGGCCAGCGACGGCGGATCTCCCATCACCGCCTACTACATCTACAGGGCCTCGACCCAGAACGGAACCTATCAATATGTCGGCGCCGCGATGTTCAACCTTAACTACACCGACTCCGGATTGATCAACGGCCAGACCTATTGGTACCGGGTCAGCGCGGTGAACGATGTGGATGAAGGCAATCTATCTGCGCCGGTCTCCATGATCCCCGGTCTGCCTTCCGCGCCCCTCGCTCTGACCGCCACTGGAGGCGTAATGAGGATAACACTGAGCTGGCAGACCCCTTCCTCCACGGGAATAGCGGATATCGTCCGCTATGATATCTACCGGGGCGCGTCGCCGGGCAGCATCGCCGCCACGCCGATAGGCAATGTCAGCGCCGGCCTGCTCACCTACAGCGACCTGGCCGCCTCGGCCAACACGACCTACTACTACTTGGTCAAGGCAGTGAACAGCGCGGGATCCAGCCCGGCCTCGAACATCGCCAATGCCACCGCTCTTCCGGCGACCGTGCCCAGCGCACCGCTCAACCTCGTGGCCACCGCCGGCGTCGGCAAGGTCACCATTACATGGCAGGCTCCCGCCTCCAGTGGAGGGAGCGCACTGACCTACTACAAGATCTACCAGGATCTGGCCGGTGGCTCCTTCGTACGCGCCGTGGTCAACGCCTCGATCCTCAGCTACCAGGACAATAATGTCAGCGCGGGCAGCACCTACCTGTATCATGTGGTGGCGGTCAACGCTGTCGGCGAAGGCGCCGCCTCGGCGCAGGTGCAGGCCACGCCGCAGAGCGCCGCCGTCGACAACACGATGCTCTACGTGGGCATCGCGATCGCTATCATCGTAGTGATCGCCATCGCGTTCGTGCTGATGAGGAGGAAGAAGTAGGTCGACCTTAGTACGTCACCGGGCACAAAGCCCCGGCCCCTGGGCTGCTGCTAGAACCTTGCTCGAGTCTATGCGACGGTCCAGGAATTTCCCCGTCTTCATTTGTATTGCCATAGGGGAGCGGATCCGGCTAGGCGCAACACCATTGGTCGCCTGCCATGGCTGGGAAACCATTAAGGTTGCAGATACGTTCCAAAGAGATGGGAACGCAAAAACTCGTCTTTACTTTCATTGGATGGTAGTGCTCACATGGAAAACAAGAAAGTTGGTCATTTGAAATCGACGATATTCGTGCTGCTACTGCTGATGAGCGCATTCTCGGTCGTTGCCACAAACACCGTGGCAGCGGCCCAGGAAGATGGCTATATCTACGAGGTATCGGGCAGTCCCAGCGTTGCCACCATCACGGGATATGCCGGCACGGGCGGAGCGATCATCATCCCCTCGACCTTGGGAGGATATATCACCGCCTCCATCGGGGATTGGGCATTCGATTCTTGCCTCACACTAACCTCGGTGACCATACCGGACAGCGTCACCTCCATCGGAAATGGAGCGTTCGAGCATTGTGCCTCCATCACCTCCTTCGACCTGGGCGGCGGCATCACCTCCATCGGCTTCGCAGCGTTCCACGACTGTTCTTCCCTGACCTCCGTGATCATACCGAACAGCGTCACTTCCATCGGGATCGAGGCGTTCTCCCTTTGCACCAGCCTGACCTCGGTAGTGCTTTCAAACAGCGTCACCTCCATCGCCGACTACACATTCCAATACTGCTCCTCACTGACCGCCGTGACGATCCCGAACGGCGTCACTTCCATTGGAGGCTACGCGTTCTACGAATGCTCTTCCCTGACCACCATGGTCATACCCAACGGCGTCATCTCGATAGGGAATGCGGCGTTCAAGACCTGCACGTCCTTGACCTCTTTGACCATAGGCAGCGGCGTCGTCTCCATCGGCTTCGCCTCATTCACTGAATGCTTTTCCCTGACCACCCTGGTCATACCCAACAGCGTTACCTCCATCGACGGCTATGCGTTCTCTGAATGCACTTCCTTGACCTCTTTGACCATAGGCAGCGGCGTCATCTCCATCGGAGAGGCGGCATTCTACAACTGCCACTCCTTGACCTCGGTGATCATACCGAACAGCGTTACCGCTATCAGTGCACGGACCTTCGCCTACCTCACCTCCATGACCTCCATGGTCATAGGCACAGGCGTCACCTCCATCGGCATCGAGGCCTTCGAGTCCTGCACTTCCTTGACCTCCGTGACCATACCTAGTAAGGTCACCGAATTCGGGGAGCGGGTATTCTACCAATGCAGCGGCCTGAACTCCATTACATTCTTAGGAATGGTCGCGCCGACCATCGTTGGCGACTATTGGATCGAGGCAGCAGGGGCGGGACTGAGAGGCCACGCCTACGCCGCCTCCAACTTCCCCGCGCCGGGGGGCGATTTCCATGAATTGATCATGGGCGCATTCATAACCGAGGTCCCTGGCGCCCCCACCCACCTCTTCGCCACCCCGAGCGATGCTCAAGTGGTCCTGGCCTGGGACGCCCCCATGGGGAGCATCGTCGATTACTATGTGGTCTACCAGGACGGTAGTCCGCTGCCCGCTCATCCCACCACCACCGGTGCCACCATCACAGGCCTGACCAATGGTCAGAGCTACTCGTTCACCGTCGCTGCGCACAATGCCGCTGGCCTGGGAGATCGGTCCGGAGCCGTAGCTTCCACGCCGAACAACATCGTACCCAATGCACCGACCGGCCTGGCAGCCATCACGGGCAATGCTCAGGTCGCTCTGAACTGGACCGCCCCCGCCGATGATGGCGGCAGCACGATCATCGACTATCGGGTCTACCGCTCCAATGCGGAGGAAGGCCTCTACTCACTGATCGTTTCGCCCTCCGGAACGGCCTACCTTGACACAGGCCTCATCAATGGACAGAAATATTGGTACAAGGTCAGCGCGGTCAACATCAATGGCGAAGGCCTGAAGAGCGCCCCCATCAACGCGACCCCGACCCTGGCACCCACGGTCCCCGGCGTCATAACCAATGGGTCTGCCACCCCGGGCAATGCCCAGGTAGTTCTAACATGGTCTGCCCCGATCTCTGATGGCGGATCGCCCATCACCGGCTATCGGCTTTACCGGTCCACGACCGCTGAGGGAGTCTATGTCTTGATCGCCTCTCCCTCGGAGCCTGGCTTCACCGACCTCGGCCTGAGCAACGGTCAGATCTACTGGTACAAAGGCAGCGCCGTGAACGCCATAGGGGAAGGAAGCAATAGCACGGCCAACAATGTCACTCCCTATACCGAGCCAGATGCTCCGTCCGGACTGACCGCCATCGCTGGCAACGCCCAGGTCGCCTTGAACTGGACCGCTCCGGCCAACAATGGCGGCCGCGCCATCGATTATTACGTCATCTACCAGAATGGCACCGCACTTCCTGATCGGCCGATCAATGTGATGACCGTGATCAACGGCTTGAGCAACGGACACAGCTACAGCTTCACCGTCTCCGCTCACAACAGAGCAGGAAACGGCACGCAGAGTTCATCCGTGACAGCTACCCCCACGGTCACAGTGCCGAGCACACCACAGAACGTAGCGGCCGCGTCCGGCCCCGGTAAGGTGACCATCAGCTGGCAAGCTCCCGCCTCCAATGGTGGCAGCGCCATCACCGAGTACAAGGTGTACCGCAACCTGGCCGGTGGAGCACAGAACATTGCAAATGTCAGCGGTTCGACCCTCAACTGCGTGGACACCACCGGCACCGTCGGCACCACCTACACCTACTACGTAGTAGCGGTGAATGCCATCGGCGCAGGAGCGAACTCCGCCCCGGCTAGCGCCGCACCGCAGAGCGCGGCCGCGGACAACACGATGCTCTACGTGGGCATAGGAATCGCCGTCATCGCGGTCATCGCCATCGTGGTCGTATTGATGAGGAGAAAGAAGTAGACCAGGATGGCGACGACAAACATCTTCCATTTTCATCCTACTTCATGAATAACCGTTTACGGAAAGTGTAGTGCATATCGATCAATCCAGCAACCGTCAGCATAATATTAAGATGGCATACGGGCTTGCATCGAAAGCAACTCAGTCCCATTGGTCTGAGTCGTGATGTCTGAGTGGGGCTCTTTCATGGAAATGAATTCTGGGAAGAAGGTAAGAACCACGATATTTGTGCTACTGTTGCTATTGGGTGGGTCCTTCATGGTCATGGCCACGGATACGGTGGCCGCAGCCTCGGAAGGAGGATATACATACACAGTGAGCGGAGGGGTTGCCACCGTCACCGAATATACTGGCACCGGCGGGACGATCACCATCCCATCGACATTAGGTGGGTATCCAGTGGTCGCCGTTGGGGACTATGCGTTCTCATATTGCACCTCCTTGACCTCCGTAAACATACCGGACAGCGTCATCAGCATCGGGGACCTGACCTTCCGCGACTGCACCGCGTTGAAATCCGTGATCATCGGTAACAGCGTCAAAACCATCGGCAATAGTGCGTTCTTTAGATGCGCCGCCTTGACCTCCGTGACGATACCGGACAGCGTCACCTCCATCAAATCCGGGGCGTTCTACGAATGCACCGCCTTGACCTCCGTGACCATCGGCAGCAACGTCGAAACCATCGGCATCAATGCGTTCACCCACTGCACTTCCCTGACCTCATTGACCATCGGCAGCAGCGTCGAAACCATCGGGGACAGTGCGTTCTACGGCTGCACCGCCCTGACCTCCGTGACGATACCGGACAGCGTCACTTCCATCGGCGATTATGCGTTCTGCGACTGCACCGCGTTGACATCCGTGATCATCGGTAACAGTGTCATCAACATTGAAAGCTATGCGTTCCGATGGTGCACATCCCTTGGCTCAATGACATTCCTTGGGATGGTTCATCCCACCGTGGGCGCTGATTGGCTCTTTGGTGTAATTGCCGCAAAGGGCCATGCCTACGCCGCCTCTAATTTCCCCCTACCTGGAAGCCTCTTCGAAGGACTGATGATGGGCACTACATTGCCTATAGTCAACACCATGACCCCGACCATCGGGCCAAAGAATACCCTGATCTCCATAAGCGGCCATGGCTATGCCAGTGGTGAAGGTCATGCCCACGTTTACTTCGAGAACATGACGGAGCTGGGCGGGGGGAATTTGACCGGTGAGGGATCATTATATCCTATTCAGTTGATCATCCCCGACGTCGTCCCGGGAACATACAACATCACCATGAAAGTCTACGTTGAAGAAGATGGATTTGATAGGTACTTCTCCTTCACCCATACGGTAGTGGATGGTTCCCCACTGCAGGTCAGCACGGACGTGGGCGGTCTGCACTTCCGCGGCGAGACCGCTAGCTGGTACGCCTTGTTCACGCTGCAAGGCAGGCCGACCGATGTGACCACCAAGACGATCACGTTGTATGACCCCGACGGCAACAGCTACGATCTGTCCGTAGACATGGACCGCATCGGAACTGGCCTCTATCGCATCAACTACACCGTTCCCTTGAACGCCGAGGTGGGAGACTACATGGCGGTTATCAGCGGGAACACGGCCTGGAACTATGGCAGTGCGTTGAAGGGGTTCGCCCTCTCG
The DNA here is from genome assembly GCA_964500045.1 of uncultured Methanomassiliicoccaceae archaeon. Classification (GTDB taxonomy): domain Archaea; phylum Thermoplasmatota; class Thermoplasmata; order Methanomassiliicoccales; family UBA472; genus CAZCNG01. The sequence continues at coordinate 7,322 of CAZCNG010000044.1, read as the reverse complement.
GCCAATCTGACCATGATCGATGCTAGGGTAATCAGCATCGTCGACGGCATCGCTACGATCAGGACGACACTGGGTGAGATCCAGGTCGATCTGCAATATCTCAACGCCACCGCCATCAGTATGGATGGCAATGTGACCACGATCAGCACCAACCTCGGATTGCTGCGGGTGGACATCCATGATCTCAACGCGACCATAGCTAGTATCGATGGCAATGTCACCTGGATCCAGACCAACCTTGGTCTTCTTCAGGCCGACATCGACTACATGAACGCCACCATCATGCGCATGGATCACAACGTCACCTGGATCCAGACCAATGTCGCTCTACTGCTGGTCAAGGTGGAGTTCCTCAACGCCACCAGCCTCTTGATCGAGCATGACACCACGCACATACTCACCGAGCTGGGCGAGCTGGAGATCGACCTGGCAACCCTTAGCGCCACCGCCATCAGGACCGAAGGCAATATTATCTGGCTGAAGACCAACCTGGGCGAGCTGCGGGTCGACTGCAGGTACTTGAACGCCACCGCCATCAGGACCGAAGGCAACACTATCTGGCTCATGACCCAGGTCGGCGAACTGGAAACGAATCTGGCCCATGTCAACGCCACCACTCTGATGATCAAGGATAACACCGCCTGGATCATCAGCAACGTGGGCTTGCTGCAGACGAACCTCCAGTTCCTGAACGCCACCTCTCTGCGCATCGAGGACGGCGTCATGCAGGTCCTGACCGACCTTGGACTGCTGAGGGTCGACGTCTCCTATCTGAACGCCACCGCCATTCGCATCGACGCCAACACCGTCTGGCTGAAGACCAATATGGGCGAACTGCGCATCGATGCCCGGTACATCAATGCCACCACCCTGCGCATCGAGAACGGGGTGCTGCAGGTCCAGAGCGATCTTGGCGAGCTGATGGTCGTGGTGGACGCCCTCGCTGCCAACCTCGCCTACGTCAATGGGACGACCATCGTCATCCACACCAACCTCGGCCTGGTGCAAACTACCGTCAACGCCATCAACGCCTCCGTCGCCTCCATCAATAGCACCACCGTGCGCATCGAATCCACCTTGGGCGCGATGAGCGCCAGCCTGACGACCATGAACGCCCGCCTCGCCTCTTTGCAGGACGGTATGGCCACCATCATGACCGATCTCGGTGCGGTCAACGTGACGCTCAGGGACATCCAGCTCAAGGTGATCACCATTAACGACCGCACGGTCACCATGACCTCCACCCTGGGTAACATCACCGGCACCCTGACCGCCATGACGGGCAGCATCGCCACCATCAACACCGACCTGGGGACGATCAAGACCGATGTGGGAAACATTGCCAGTGCGACGACCGGGATCAACTCGACCCTGGCCTTCATCATCCTGGCGGTCCTCATCATCGTGGCGATCGTGCTGGTGTTCCTCAGGACCAAGAGGTAGGACGTGGGACTGAAGGCAGTTCAAACCATTTTCATTTCTCTTCTTCATGCAATGGGAGAGCAAGTTCAGTTGGGTGCACGACCATTGATCGGTTCGACCTGGGCCAAGAAACCGTCGAGTTTGCGATCGTGCGTGAAGATGGAAAAGTGCCATATTCGATTCTTGCCATAACCTAGCGGGGTGCTTTCATGGAGAACCGGAATGGAAACCATTGGCGAGCGACGATCCTAGTGTTCCTATTATTGGCAAGTGCTTCCTTCATCATCGCCCCCGACACGGTGGCGGCAGCCTCGGAGGGAGACTATGTCTATACGCTGAGCGGCAGCCCGTCCACAGCTACCATCACGAAATACGTCGGCTCCGGCGGGGCGATCTCTATCCCATCGACCCTGGGAGGATGTCCAACGGTGGGAATCGGCGAATGGTCTTTCATGGAACAGAAGACGCTGACCTCCGTGATGATACCGGACAGCGTCATTTCCATCGGAAACAGTGCATTCGCCGGATGCACGGCACTGAGCGCAATAGAGGTCGGCCCCGGCAACCAGGAGTATACCAGCGTTGACGGCGTCCTCTACAATAAGGCGAAAACGACCCTGGTCCAATGCCCGGGGGGAAGGGAGGGGACATTCCTCATTCCCCTGGGGGTCACCACCATCGGATGGGAGGCGTTCAAATTATGCACTGCGCTGAATGCGGTCGTCATGCCGGACACCCTCACCTCGATCGGGGGTTGGGCCTTCGCCTCCTGTGAGAAATTGACCTCAATGACGATTCCGCTGGGAGTGGGCTCGATCGGTGACTACTCGTTCAGCTCCTGCACCGCACTGAATACGGTGACGATACCGGAGAGCGTCACCTCCATCGGAGAGAGCGCGTTCTATGAATGCACCTCATTGATATCCATCCATATACCAGAGAACACGACATCGGTGGGGAATGGCGCGTTCGCCCGGTGCACCGCATTGATCGCGTTGGAGGTCAGCGAGACCAACCCGGCCTACATCAGCGTCGATGGCGTCCTCTATGATCGCTCTTTCACCACCCTGATCCAGTACCCCGGCGGCAAGGTAGGCGCCTTCGCCATCCCCACGGGCATCGGCAGCATCGGTGACTACTCGTTCGGATTCAGCTCTGCTTTGACAAATGTGAGCATGCCCTTGAGCATCGGCAGCATCGGTGACGGCGCGTTCTTCGATTGCGCCTCATTGACCACGGCGAGCATGGGGGGTGGAGTCACCCTCATAGGGAATGAGACGTTCACCGGATGCACCTCCTTGGCCTCGGTGACGATACCGGACAGCGTCATTTCGATCGGGAAGAGGGCGTTCTTCGATTGCATCTCGTTGACCGCGGTGACCATACCCCATGGCGTCACCAGTCTGGGAGAGGAGGCCTTCGCCCGCTGCACCTCGCTCACCTCGATCTCGGTCAATGATACCAACCCCGCCTATGCCAGCGTCGACGGCGTCCTCTACGACAAGCAGGCGACCAAAGTGATCCAATGCCCCGGCGGCAGAGTTGGCGCTTTCACCATTCCGGACAGCGTCACCCGCATCGGGTCCGAGGCCTTTGCCGAATGTATCTACCTGACCTCCGTCACCATTCCGGACAGCGTCACCAGCATCGGAGGTTCTGCCTTTTCATCCTGTTTCTCTCTGACCTCCGTCACCATTCCGGACAGCGTCACCAGCATGGGGGATCTGGCCTTCGCCGAATGCCCCTTGCTCACCTCGGTGACCATGGGCAACGGCCTCACCTCCCTGGGGGTAGAGGCGTTCGGGCATTGCACTTTGCTGCGGGACCTCAGCATCGGCAGCGGCGTCACCAGCATCGGGGATCGCGCCTTCATCGATTGCGCTTCTCTGACGACCCTCATCATACCGCAGAACGTCACCTCCATCGGCATCAGGGCGTTCGCCTATTGCCCCGCGCTGCGCTCGGTGCACATGGGCAGCGGGATAGGATCGATCATGAACGAGGCCTTCCTCTGGTGTACTTCCCTGACCTCGATATCATTCCAGGGACTGATCGCGCCGACCTCGGTCGGTGCGAATTGGACCGGGGGAGCGCCCATGGAGCTGAGAGGCCATGCGTCGAAGGCCTCTGACTTCCCCCCTCCGGAGAACATGTGGAATGGAGTAAAGATGGGGGCGACCTTGCCGGCCTTGCCCAATGCGCCTCGGGCCCTCACGGCCGGCCCGGGCGATGCACGGGTCTTTCTGACCTGGATCGCCCCCAGCGACGATGGGGGGGCGCCGATCGACCATTATACCGTGTACCAGGATGGTGTCGAGGTGGCGTATCCGACCGAGAACTTCACGACGGTGGCAGGACTCCAGAACGGCAACTCCTATTCGTTCGCTGTGGCGGCGCACAATGCAGTGGGCATCGGTTCACAGTCAGGGCCGGTCCGTGCCACGCCGCAGGCTGCTCCGACAGCGCAGGACCACACGATGCTCTACGTGGGCATTGCGATCGCGATTATCGCAGTCATTGCCATAGCGGCGGTTCTAATGAGGAGGAAGAAGTAGCGAGATCGCTGCAACGATCCCCCCTCTATTTTGGTTCTCTTCAACTTGTTATGGGGGAGAGGCATCTCCCGTGATTTGGGCAGGTCTCCGGCGACCAGGAGCATCGCCAGGTCAAGCGCGCCATCTCCACCAGATCGCCAGCAGCAGCAACGCCCCCATCACTAGCAACGCCAACGCCAGCAGCGCCCAATCCTGCACGCTGGACGCCCCGTAGTTGGCGGAGGCCTGCTCTGAAAGATCGCCCGGTCCCATCAGATTCTGCGCGGTGATCTCATAATGATAGGTAACACCAGAGGTGACCGCTTTGTCGACGTAGGTGCTTCCGCTAACTCCAGCCAACCTAACCCATCCCGCTCCGCTGTCGCGGTAGACGGTGTAGCTGATTATGGCCGAACCGCTCACGTTGACCGGTGCCTGCCAAGTCAGTGAAATACCATTCCCCGCGGTCGCGCTCAGGTTGCGGGGGGCCGAAGGCGTAGATGGCGGGTAGGCCAGGGCGCAGCGGTCATAGATAGCTCCGCTCTCCGAGCTGAGCGGCACCGGCAGGTCGAGGATGCCATCATGCGACGGCGAGGAGAAGTTCGACCAATAGTTTCCATAGCCGTGCGGCGTCCCGCTGGTGTTCCAAATGTTGTCGGCGCCGTTGTCCATCGCCATCGGCTGCCAGGTCACCGGGGACTCCTCCCCGTTATCGAGGAAGTAGTTGCTGAGGAAGGAATTGTCGCTGCCCTCGGTCATGATGGCATACCTGAAGTTGTTGCGCAATTCGTTGCCGATGATCTGGTTGTAATTTGACGCACCATCCATCGACACGCCAAGAATGAAGAACGAGATCGAATTGCCTGAGATCGAGTTGGCGTCGGCGCTCATGAACTGTATCCCCCAGCCGCCGTTGTAGATATTGCAGCGGGTGACGGTGCATCCGCTGGAGCGTTGCAGTGAGAGCGCTGTGCCGACGAAACCACCGGATGCCAGGGTGCAGTTATCAACCAAACACGAGGTGCTGTCTATGAAGGAGACGGCGATCTTTCCGGACCCTAGCTGACAATCCCGGACCGCGATGTTGTTGCAGCTCTCGATGAGGACGGCATAGGGTCCCTCGTCCAAGTGCATGCCCCGTACCGTGGCATTGCTGCATCTGTACAGCCACACGAGCCCATAGCCGTTGCCGATAGCGGAGCCGTGGAAATCCATTCCCCTCTGGAAGTAGATCGGCCGCGCATTGATGGTGTTGTTCTGCGGCAAGGAGAGGGTGTCCAGGGCGGGACCGAAGGCTATGACCACGGAGCAACCGACCGCTTGGTTGGACCAGAGGGTGATGTTCTGGACGCTCTCCATCTCCACCCCTGCGAATTCCATGCCCAGGAACGAGTTGGCGTCCAGGAGGACCGCGGAGCAGCCCTCCATGGCGAGACCCACGCTGGAGCCCTCGAAGGTGTTATTGGTGACGCGGACCTGGTCACAATCCAACAACACCGCTTGCGCGTCGCCCGAGTCCGCCAGGTGACAGTCCCTTATGTCGAAGTGGGACACGTTCTGCACCAGGAGGCCGATATGGAGGGAGAGCGCCTGCACTCCTACAACCTTCACCAGGTTGGAATCGGTCACATTGATCCCCTCCTCAGCGTAATGAACGGCGCTATCGCGCGGCCCCATGGCGCAGTCCTCTATCGAGAAGAAGAGACGGACATGGGCGATGGAGATGGCCGTCTGATTGTCGAGAAGCTTGAACTGATATCCGTCAATGAGGTAAGGGTCTGCGGCGCTGCCATGGCCCGACCAGCCCTCGTCCTGCGCTTTGGTCAAGAACTGCGCATCGCCGTCGATGGCGATGGGAGAATGATCCATCAATCCATCAGCTATCAGGATGACCGGCTGGTCGGCGTGGCTGCCATTCGAGAGGCCAAGGAAGTTATTGCCCAGATACACGGGCTGCCCGCTCGTGCCCGGACCCAATATAGGCTGCGCCGGAGCACCGGCCCCCTCGACCGCAGGCATCGCTACCTGGGCCATCATCAGCAGAACAAGCGTGGCCGCCGCCATCCACCCGCGCCATCTCATCATCATGATCATTTCTCCCCTAGGAGGAGATTAGAGACCGGTCGAGGCCTATAATGCTTCTGGCCATTGGAGCTAAGGAGGCGGCTCTGGCCCTCCTTTGGAAAGACAGTTGATGCTTGGTCGTCCCGATGGTCCTGCCATCTTCGCCGCCCTCGACCTATAGGGGTCGGAGGCCATAGCGAACTCCTGCTCAGTTCGGAGAAGATACAAGGTGTCTCGTCCTCATCTCCTCGATGATGAGGCATGGCATAGAGACCCTAAACGGTCTGATGAGAGACGCTGCTCGAGCTGCTGGACCTCGCTCTTGAGGGGCGTTTCAAGGAAGCCATGGTCAATTGGGATTGGAAGGCCGATGGCCTCGCCGCTGCTATCCCGGCGCCTCTCGCCATGAGAAAGCGTAGGGATCGGATAGAAGGCCGTCTGGGATATCGACGCGATGGACAGGAGATCCTCTCAAGATCCGTCACTTGAGCTCTCGGCAGAGGCAAGCCTCACGATCGCAGGGGGCGAGCCGATCCGGCATGTTCTTGATGCCCCAGGCCCCCATGCTTTCCAGCACGGGCATCAGGCTTCTGCCCTTCGGCGAAAGGGAGTATTCCACCCTCGGGGGGATCTCAGGGAACATCTTCCTCTCGATCAGCCCGTCAAGCTCGAGCTCTCGCAGCTGCTTGGTCAACATCTTCGGCGAGATGCCGGCCATTTCGGATGCCAGCTGATTGAACCTCATGGTCTTCTCCCTCAGCCTCCAGATGATCAAAGGTTTCCATTTTCCTTCGATCAAGGAGAGCGTTGCCTCTATGGGGCAGATGAATTCCCTTTCCATATCCGTCCTACCTACTTCGTTTCCTGAATGATACTGACTATATTTTCTTACTGTATATGATTGAAATATAGTAAAGGCGTTGCGGAGAGGGAGGATAACCATGAATGTCATTGGTATTATCAGCAGTCCGAGGAAGAACGGCAATACGGAAACTTTGGTCCACGCAGTATTGGAGGGAGCGACCTCGGCAGGCCACCACACGTCAACGGTCCATCTGAACGACCTGAAGTTCGTGGGATGCCAAGCATGCAACTACTGCAAGGCGCACGAAGGATGCAAGCAGAAGGACGATCTGAGCAAGGTGCTCGAGGACATCAGAAAGGCGGATGCGGTCATCTTCAGCACGCCCATCTACTTCGGACAGCTCAACGGACAGTTCCGACTGTTCGAGGACAGGATGTTCTCCTTCATCGACGCCACCTTCAGCTCCAACCTGAAGCCAGGCAAGAAGGCCGTCATCG